>CALJEL010000001.1 GCA_938074335.1 uncultured bacterium
AGAGCCAAGCACATGGGCAAAGAGCTGTGCACCAAGGCAGATGCCAAGGACTTTGATCCCCTTTTGCAGGGCCTCTTCCATGGATAGGGCAACCTTTCGGAGGAAAGGATATTTATCCATCTCATATACTGCCATCGGTCCTCCCATCACAATGAGATATCTATATCCATCCAGTGATGGTATCCCTTCTCCTGAGCCAGCCTCTATTATCCTGTAGTCTATGGAGTGATTGGTCAGGAATTCTGTTATTGTGCCCGGTCCCTCAAGGGGTGTGTTTTTAATAATCAATGCCTTCATGGGTATCTACTCTTTATAGGTAAACGGTAACCAATTACCTATCTTATAAAATAGTCAAAATCTCTGTCAAGTCCTCAAGTGGCAGGCTACCTCAGTGCGACAGAGCGACAGTGCGGCGTGAGGTTCTGTATAGTCTGTAGCACTGTCGCACTATCGCACTATGGTGTGGCAGCCTGCCAGTAGGGTATCGGCAAAATAGGGAACACTGCGCAATGTTGACCGAGGTGTAGCCTATCTGATATGCTATACGGTAACCTTTGACCATGAATAGGATATCTTCAGGCATAGATGATCTTGATAATATTATCGATTCTCTATATATTGGTGATAATGTAGTATGGGAGGTTGAAGCAGGTACCTCTTATGAAACCTTTATATATAACTTTATACAACAATCCCTTAAGGACAGGCAAAGGGTGTTTTATATAAGTTTTAATAGATCTCCGCAGGGTATTTTCAATGAGATAGGTGATTTCCTCGGGTCTGATTTATTCGTTCTGATTGATTGTTTTACTTCTGGCAAGGGGAAGAATGATAATACTTTTCTAAGATTTTATCAGGATTATAAAAGGCCGAATGTAATAAGACTTGAGAACTGCTATTCAAAGGATGAATTTATAAGAGGTCTTCTCTCAATCGAAGGTGCGGATACCAGAGGTGCCAGGTATGTCTTCGATAGCCTGACAGGTATGCAGGACCTCTGGGGTGATGAAAGGGATACCTATCAATTTTTTACATTCATGTGTCCAAGGCTATATGATCTTGGCACTGTAGCATACTGGATACTTGAAAAGGATGCCCACAGTGAAAAATTCAAGGCCAATCTTCGCCATATCACCCAGGTTGTATTTGATCTTTACACAAGAAAAGAGCGTTTGTTCATTAAGGCCAGAAAACTCGAGGGCAGAGAAAAAAGAGAGGCATTCAATCCCCATCAATACCTTCTTGATGGAAAGGATATAACCCTTAGACCCCTGAAGAAAGAAACCTCAACAGATATAGGGATAAGGATAAAAGAGATGAGAATGAGAGCAGGGATGAGCCAGAAGGAGCTTGCTGAAAAGGTTGGTTTAACAGCGAGTTTTATATCCCAGATAGAAAATAATCAGATAAGCCCCTCACTTAATTCTTTTCTTCAATTATGTAATGCCCTTGGTATAAAGGCAAGCAAGCTGCTGGAGATGGATAAAAAGAATCCCTGGTTTCTCTTCAAGAAGGGATCCTTCCCTTATAAACCTGTGGAGGAAGGTATTAAGATATCCAGCATCCTTCTTGATGAAAGGCTTTCTGTTTTATCGGTGGTATTGCCTCCTGCTCTGCAGCTGAATAAACATTTTTTTTATAGAAAATCACCGGAATTGATCTGTGTCTTAAAGGGTTCCTTATCCGTCAAAATAGGGGATTCTATTGAAAGATTGACCATCGGAGACTGTATTTATCTCAGCGATATTTTTCCGTCACAGTGGAAAAATGAAGGAGATGAAGAGGCTGAATTATTTGTGATTATACCTGAGAGATAATTAAATTTCCTTTTATAGATGATAAAAAGGGCAAAAGATATCTTTGATATTTTTTGCCCTTCTGGATTATAAATACTTACTAAAATCCAGAAAAATAAACTGATACTTTAAGGAGGTCTATTTATGAATTACGGAAGACCAAATGCATCTTCAGCAACAGGCACAAGAAACAGGGTTAATGACCCCGCACCTTATTCGGGTATCTGTTCGGTCTGCCTTGATGGTTGTCCTGGACCATGTGAGATTGGAAAGTCTTCCTATCGTGGAAGGGAGGTAATTTATCCAGGACCCTTTGGAAAGGTTACAGCAGGTGCTACAAAGGAATATCCAGTGGATTATTCTCATCTCAATATTCAGGGAACATGCGTTGGAGCAGTTGGAATGGATGCAGATCCTGATAAAGCCGTCTTTCCTGCTGTGTCCACAGATGTAGAGATCGGCAACAAACATAAGATTAAACTCAGTTTGCCCGTATTTACCGGTGCCCTTGGTTCAACTGACATTGCAAAAGACAACTGGGAGGGCCTTGCAGCTGGTGCAGCAATTTCAGGAATAATTGTTGTGATAGGTGAGAATGTGGTGGGAATGGATCCAAAGGCAGAGTTTAAGAATGGAAAGGTCGTAAAATCTCCGGAGCTTGAAAGAAGGGTAAAGTGGTTTAAGGACTGGTATAATGGCTATGGTAATATCTTTCTTCAGCAGAATGTGGAAGACACAAGGCTTGGCTCTGCAGAATATGCAATTGAAAAGCTGGGTGTTGAGTGCATAGAACTTAAATGGGGTCAGGGTGCAAAGGATATTGGTGGTGAGGTTAAGTTAAGGACCATCGAAAGAGCACTTGAGTTAAAGAGGAGGGGGTATGTGGTCTTACCAGATCCTGAAGACCCTGTCGTCCAAGAGGCCTTCAAGCAGGAAGAATTTAAGGAATTTGAGAGACATTCAAGACTTGGCATGGTCGATTATGATGATTTCATAAAGACTGTAAAACACTATCGCGATGCTGGAGCAAAATTTGTCTCCCTTAAGACAGGTGCCTACAGGATTACAGACCTTGCGAGGGCTTTAAGGTATGCCTCTGATGCAGGTATTGACCTTGTCACAATAGATGGAGCTGGTGGTGGAACTGGTATGAGTCCATGGAGGATGATGAATGAATGGGGTATCCCCACCATATATCTTCAGTCCATAGCCTATAAATTTGCAGCTCAGTTAAAGGCAAAAGGTAAATATGTCCCCGACCTTGCAATAGCAGGTGGCTTTTCCCTTGAAGACCATATCTTCAAGGCACTTGCCCTTGGTGCTCCTTACTTCAAGGCTGTCTGTATGGGAAGGGCATTGATGATACCAGCCTTTGTGGGTAAGAATATCAAGAAATGGATAGAAGAAGATAAATTACCAATAGAGATCAAAAAATATGGAGATGTCCCTGAGAGGATATTCATTACCTATGAGCAGTTGAAGGCAAGATTTGGTAAAAGGATTGAAGAACTTCCTACTGGTGCGATTGCCATGTATACATTCTGTGATAGATTAAAGCTCGGTCTTCAGCAGCTTATGGCAGGTGCAAGAAAATTTGCTATCAAATATCTTGACAGGTCCGATCTCGTTGCCCTTACAAGAGAGGCATCAGAGGTAACAGGTATTCCCTATGTTATGGAAGCAGATATGGAGGAGGCAGAAAAGATTTTATTGAAGTAAAATAAGAGGGAGGGACTTCCCTCCCTCTTATTTAGTGAATGATTTGCTGCAGTATATGCAGTGATCTTAATGTTTTGGAGGAAAATCTATGGATGCAAAGGAAGTACTTGAAAGGGCAAAGGCGGACCGGGTTATCTTTATAAACCTTCAGTTTACTGATATTCATGGTCGTCTGAAAGAGATAACTGCACCTGTGAACAGGCTTGAAGATATTCTTAAGTATGGTGCCTGGTTTGATGGCTCTTCAATTGAGGGTTTTGCGAGGATTCATGAAAGTGATCTTTATCTGAAACCAGATCCTTCCACTTATTCAATAATACCCTGGTTGAGCTCCTCAGAGGAAAGGACAGCAAGGCTGATCTGTGACATCTATACACCAGATGGTAAACCCTTTGAAGGTGACCCGAGGTATATCCTCAAGAAGACCATCGAAAAGGCTGAGAAGATGGGTTTTGAGTACAATCTTGGTCCTGAACTGGAATTTTATCTTTTTAAGGAAAATGGCGATCACAGAATACCCATGGACCACAGCGGTTATTTTGACCTTGCCAGTGATGAGATCCATGAAGTCAGCAAGGAGATTACCGCCTGTCTTGAGACCTTCGGAATTGAGGTGGAGGCAATGCATCATGAGGTTGGCCCGGGGCAGTATGAGATAGATTTCAGATACGGAAATGCCCTTCTTACCTCAGACAGACTTATTACCTTAAGGACCACTGTGCGGGCTATCACTCAGAGGAGAAACCTTAAAGTAACCTTCATGCCAAAGCCAATCATGGGGCTTGCTGGTTCAGGGATGCATGTTCATCAGAGTCTCTTCGATATAAAGGCTAATAAGAATGCCTTTTATGATCAAAAGGATAAATACAGGCTATCAAGGATAGCTTATAATTTCATGGCCGGTCAGCTTCATCATATAAAGGGTATGATGCCCATTCTCTGTCCTACAGTAAACTCTTATAAAAGACTTATCACGGGTTTTGAGGCACCTGTATATATATCCTGGGCAAGGATAAACAGATCTGCCCTTATAAGGGTTCCTCAGTGGTTCGAAGACAAATCAGCCTCAGCAAGGATTGAGCTCAGATGCCCTGACCCGGCCTGTAATCCCTATCTTGCCTTTGCAGTAATGCTTGCAGCAGGTCTTGATGGTATAGAAAAAAATATGAGATTGCCTGAACCTGTAGAAGAGGACCTCTATAGCTTTGATGAAGAACGCCTCGGTGAAATGAAGATTGATACCCTGCCATCTTCTCTTTCTGAAGCCCTTGAGGCAATGAAGGAAGACAGGATGATAGAGGAGGTTCTGGGAGAACATCTTTACAAGAGATATCTGAAGATCAAGCTTAAGGAATGGAATGAATTTAAGATGCAGGTTACTAAATGGGAACTTGAGAAATACTTTGATGTATAAAAATCAGCTGTGAAGTTGAGGATATAATGAATAAGGTAATGATAGCAATCCTTAAGATTCTTGATAAACAGAATTCTATAGTAGGATCAAGGGCTATAGCAAGGCAACTAAAACTGCATGGCATAGACCTTACAGAAAGGACCGTAAGATATCATCTCAGGATTATGGATGAAAGAGGTTATACAGAGGTTTTTGGAAAGGAAGGAAGAAGGATAACAGATAAGGGAAGACAAGAACTCCACAATGCCCTTGTTCTGGAAAAAACTAATTTTGTTATTACAAAGATAGAGACCCTTTCCTACCTGACGACCTTTAACATTGATACCCTGGAGGGAGACGTAATATTAAATGTCTCCTTTATCCCTCAGGATACCATTGACAATGTCTTGAAGATCATGAGACCAGTTTTTTCTTCACCTTATGTAATGAGCAAAAAATTTATTTTAAAAAAAGCAGGTGAAATGATAGGAGATGTAACTGTTCCTGAAGGGAAGGTCGGGATCGGGACGGTCTGCAGTATTACTATTAACGGGATATTCCTTAAGGCAGGTATTCCAGTAACTTCCAGATTTGGTGGAGTGGTTGAGATCGTTGATAACAAACCAGAAAGGTTTCTATCACTTATAAGTTATGAAGGTTCTTCCCTTGATCCCCATGAGGTATTTATAAGGAGCAGGATGACAGCAGTTAGTGAGACAGTTAAAAAGGGGAAGGGCAGGATTCTTGCAAGCTACAGGGAGATACCCATTGTCTGCCTTGAACAGGTAAAGGAAATTTCAAAGATATTAATGAAAAAAGAGATGGGAGGTATCCTTGTTATTGGTTCTCCCAATAAACCTGTACTCGGAATCCCACCAGGAATTGATCGTGCAGGGATAGTGGTTGCGGGAGGTCTCAATCCCATAGCAGCCCTTCAGGAATCAGGAATAGAAACAGAAAGTGCGGCCATGTCCACCCTTTTCCCTTATGCAGGGCTCACTACCTTCAAGGAACTTAACATTTGATGGACTGATCACCGTAATATGCCATTAGAAATTTCCCTAAACTGCCGATAGAAATGGCGGGGATGCCAATATTTTGGAGTTCACGGGGTGAAGCTTGTCTTCACCCCGTGCTCTAAAGGCAATACCAGCACCCCAAAAAATCTAACGATTTTCTGGGGACCCCGCTTGCGACACCTTAATAGAGCAGTAGAGCAACAGAGCAGCAGCGCAGCAGTTAAATAATAAGAAAAAAAATCCTTAATAAAAACTACTGCTCTACTGGTCTGCTGGTCTACTGCTCTATCAATAAAAACTACTGCACTACTGCTCTGCTGGTCTAAGAAGGCTTTGAGGCAGCCCCCGCCATTAAAAATGCATTTCTATCAGCAAATTGAGGCTGATCATCACATTGTAGCATTTCTATTTGCCATTAAGATATAATATTCCTTAATAAAAACTAATGTTCTGTTGCACTGTTATGGACATTTACTCTATCGCACTGATTTATGTGGCATAAAAAAGAAATAGAAGAAATTTTTAAAGAGCTCGACACATCCCTGAGAGGCCTCTCTTCAGAAGAGGCAAGGAGGCGTCTTCAGGAATATGGTCCCAATGAATTAAAAGAAAAGAAAAAGAAGACTCCCTTCATAATGTTCCTTGATCAATTCAAGGACTTCATGATCCTTGTCCTTATAGGTGCTGCCATTATCTCAGGGATCATAGGTGAGCCCTCTGATACAGTAGCGATTATTGTAATTGTGATACTCAATGCAGTTATAGGCTTTATTCAGGAATACAGGGCAGAAAAGGCAATGGCAACGCTCAAGAAGATGGCCTCACCAGTGGGTACTGTTATAAGAGATGGAAATGTGATGAATATACCATCATCAGAGATTGTCCCTGGAGATATGGTTCTTCTTGAGGCTGGCAATGTTGTCCCTGCAGACCTCAGGCTTATTGAGGCAGTCCATTTAAAGATTGAAGAGGCTGCCTTAACAGGTGAATCAGTGCCTGTAGAAAAAATCACAGTAACACTGAAGGAGGAGGCCCTTCCACTTGGAGATAGAAAGAACATGGCCTATAAAGGCACCATTGTTACCTATGGAAGAGGTAAGGGTATCGTTGTAGCCACTGGAATGAATACAGAGCTTGGCAGGATTGCCACCATGCTTCAGGAAGAAGAGGAGGTAAAGACCCCCCTTCAGAAGAGACTTCAGGCCTTTGGAAAGAGACTTTCTGTAGCAGTGCTTGCCATATGTGCCATTGTCTTTTTAGTGGGTCTCATAAGAGGTGAAGAGGTCTTGAGGATGCTTCTTACAGCCATATCCCTTGCTGTAGCTGCTATTCCTGAGGCACTTCCAGCAGTTGTTACAATCTCCCTTGCGCTCGGTGCAAGAAAACTCGTGAAGCAAAATGCACTTATCAGGAAACTCCCTGCTGTGGAGACCCTTGGCTCTGTCACTTACATCTGCTCTGATAAGACAGGTACACTTACACTTAATAAGATGACTGTGGAAGAGATATATGTAGATGGCAGGGTCATCAGGCTTAAGCCTTTAATCTTTAGCCGCAACTCAGAGCTTCGGTCTTCAGTTTTTGATCTTCTTATGACCGGCCTCAGCCTCAGCAATGATGCAAGGCTTGATGCCAGTGGCAATATCATAGGTGATCCAACAGAGATTGCCCTGTTTAATATTGCAAAAGAGAGTGGTTTTGCCAGGACCGAGATGGAGGCTATCTATCCGAGGATTGCAGAGATCCCCTTTGACTCTGAAAGAAAATGCATGACAACGATCCATAAGGCAGGGCACCCGAGAAGGGTGATAGCTGATTATGTGGCCTTTACCAAGGGTGCAATTGAGGTATTAGTTGAAAGGGCTGATAATATCCTGACCTCTCAAGGGATAAGGCCTTTAGACAAAGAGGAGCTCTTGAGAATAAGCGAGAAGATGGCAGGAGAGGGTTTGAGGGTCCTCGGGATTGCCATGAAGACTTTTGATTCCTTACCTGAGGAGATAACATCTGAAGAGATAGAGAAAGGACTCACGATCCTCGGTCTTATTGGAATGATGGATCCACCAAGGGAAGAGGTCAAAGAGGCTGTTGAGTTATGTAAGAGTGCTGGAATAAAGCCTGTGATGATTACAGGTGATCATCCCCTTACTGCGAGGGTAATAGCAAAGAGGATAGGGATAATTGAAGATCAGGATGATCAGGTCATAACAGGCAGGGAGCTTGATACCATCTCCCTTGAGGATTTTGAAAAAAGAGTTGAGGACATAAGGGTCTATGCAAGGGTTGCACCTGAACAGAAGCTCAAGATAGTTAAGGCACTTCAGGACAGGGGACAGTTTGTTGCCATGACAGGTGATGGTGTAAATGATGCGCCTGCCCTTAAAAGGGCGGATATTGGTATAGCCATGGGAATTACAGGAACAGATGTGGCAAAGGAATCTGCCCATATGATCATTCTTGATGACAACTTTGCAACCATTATAAAGGCAGTAAAAGAAGGAAGAAGGATCTATGATAATATAAGAAAATTCATAAAATATCTCCTTACAACCAATTCAGGTGAGATATGGACACTGTTTCTTGCACCCTTTGCAGGATTGCCCATTCCACTGCTTCCCATTCATATCCTCTGGATTAATCTGATGACTGATGGGCTACCTGCCCTTGCACTATCCCTTGAGCCAGAAGAAGGAGATATAATGAAAAGACCTCCAAGGGCTCCTAAGGAAAGTATCTTTGCCCATGGTCTTGGGCTGCATGCCATATGGGTTGGTCTTCTTATGGCTGGTATAGTCCTCAGCCTTCAGGCATGGTCAATAAAGACAGGAAGCCACTGGCAGACCATGGTGTTTACTACCCTCTGCCTTACACAGCTTGGACATGTCCTTGCCATAAGGTCAGAAAGGGAGTCCCTCTTTAAGATAGGATTGATGTCAAATAAATGGTTGCTTGGAGCGGTTCTCTTCAGTTTCCTTGCCCAGATGGCAACTGTGTATCTGCCATTTTTAAATCCTATATTTAAGACAGAACCTTTAACATTAAAGGAATTGCTTATAACCGTAGCCCTCTCTTCAGCAGTATTTATCGCTGTTGAGATCGAAAAATTTCTAAAACGAAAAAAATTTTTTGTATAAATATGATATAATTTATACCTGAGGATTCTTAGAAAACTGGCATGCTGCCTCAAGGTCTTCTTAGACCAGCAGAGCAGTAGACCAGTAGTTTTTATTGAGGAAGTTTTTTTATTATTATTTAAACTGCTGCGCTGCTGCTCTGTTGCTCTGCTGCTCTATTAAGGTGTCGCAGGCGGGGTCCCCAGAAAATCGTTAGATTTTCTGGGGCATTAGTATTTCCTTTAGAGCACGGACTGAAGACAAGCTTCACCCCGTGACCCCAAAATTGCGGCGGACTGCCAGTTTTATTGAAAGGAGATTATAATGTCTATCGGCAACTATGGTCAAAGCAAAGGAGGTTTTTGTGTCAATCC
Organism: uncultured bacterium; assembly: GCA_938074335.1. Taxonomy (GTDB): domain Bacteria; phylum Nitrospirota; class Thermodesulfovibrionia; order Thermodesulfovibrionales; family CALJEL01; genus CALJEL01. Next base: position 9,415 of record CALJEL010000001.1, read on the forward strand.
TTATTCAAACAGATCTTGAAGGGCTTACACTTCTTAAGAGAGGTAAGGTAAGGGATGTTTATGACCTTGGCGATTCCCTTCTTATCATTGCCACAGACAGGGTTTCTGCCTTTGATGTGGTCCTGCCTGATCCAATACCTGATAAGGGAAGGGTTCTTACCCAGATCTCTATCTACTGGTTCAATCATATGAATGATATTATTGAAAACCATATCCTTGTAACTGATATAAAGCACTACCCTCCAGTGCTTCAGAGATACAGGGATCTCCTTGATGGTAGAAGTATGATTGTAAAAAAGGCAAAACCCCTCCCTGTGGAATGCATTGTCAGAGGGTATATCTCAGGAAGCGGCTGGAAGGAATACAGGGAAAAGGGGACTGTTTGTGGAATAAAACTACCTGAGGGTCTCCTTGAGTCTTCAAGACTTGATGAGCCGATCTTTACTCCCAGCACAAAGGCTGAGGAGGGCCACGATATTAATATCACCTTTGAGGAGATGGAAAGGATAGTTGGTCATGAACTTGCCATGAAGATCCGTGACATAAGCATAAGGATTTATAAAAGGGCAAGGGATATGGCTGAGAAGAAGGGCATTATTATTGCCGACACAAAGATGGAATTCGGGCTTTATGATGGCAGGCTTATATTGATTGATGAGCTCCTTACACCTGATTCATCAAGATTCTGGTCAATAAGGGATTATCAGCCAGGCAGGTCTCAGGATAGTTATGATAAACAGATCATAAGGGATTATCTCCTTTCAATAAAATGGGACAAAAGACCGCCTGCACCAGAACTTCCTCCTGATATTATTGAGAAGACCTCTCAGAGGTATAAGGAGATATTGAAGATACTCACTCAATGAAGAGGCCTGAGGTATTTACAGGACTGGACCTTGTCTTAAAATCCTGGCCAAAGAGGTTTAATAAAGCAGAGGTTGGCCTCCTTATGAATCCTGCCTCTGTAAACAGAAGGCTTATCCATGCAATGGAGATATTTTTAAATTCTCAAAGATGGATGCTCAAAGCCCTCTTTGGACCTCAACATGGCATATGGGCAAATACCCAGGATAATATGATTGAATGGAAGGGCTTTTATGACAGAAGGACAGGCCTTCCTGTCTATAGCCTTTATGGAGAAACGAGAAAACCACTTCCAGAGATGCTCAGAGATATAGATGTCCTTGTTATAGACCTTCAGGATATTGGTGCAAGGTATTATACCTTTATCTGGACCATGTGCCTTTCCATGGAGGCCTGTGAGGAAGAGAAGAAATCAGTGGTTGTCCTTGACAGGCCTGATCCTCTTAATGGAATTGATATTGAAGGACCTGTTCTTGACATGGCCTATTCATCCTTTGTTGGTTTAAAGCCACTTCCTGTAAGACATGGTATGACCATTGGTGAGATAGCCCTGTATCTAAAAGAAAGGTTCTATCCTTCCCTTGACCTTCATATCATCAAGATGAAAGGCTGGAAGAGGAGAAGCTGGTTTGATGAGACAGGTCTTCCCTGGGTGATGCCCTCTCCAAACATGCCCAGCCTTGATACAGCAACAGTATATCCAGGGATGTGCCTTCTTGAAGGAACGAATCTCAGTGAGGGCAGGGGAACCACAAGGCCCTTTGAGATATTCGGTGCGCCCTTCATTGAGCCTGAAAGATTGATTAAAAGACTCAATGCATTCAAACTCCCTGGTCTGATCTTCAGGCCATTGTATTTTGAACCCGCCTTCCAGAAATATGCAGGTGAGTTATGCGGTGGTTGCCAGATACATGTATTGGATAGAAAGAGATTCAGGCCCTTTAAGACAGCTGTTGCAATCCTCAAGGCTGTATATGAGCTTTATCCTGATAAGTTTCAATGGAGAAGACCTCCCTATGAATACGAGACAGAGAAACTTCCGATAGATATCCTTGCAGGTTCAGACAGGCTCAGGCATTTTATTGAAAAGGGCATAGACCTTAAAGAGATGGAAGCCTGGTGGCAGGCACAGGCAGTGGAATTTGCCAGGACAATAAGAAGAAGGTATCTCCTCTATGAAGATTAATGCCTTTATACCTTCAGCAGGACTTGGGGAGAGATTAAGACCCATTACAGATAATATCCCGAAACCACTTTTACCGATCTGTGGTAGACCAGTTCTTGACCTTGTCCTTGAGAGGATAGAGTCCCTGAATCCTGAGAGGATTGGTATCAATCTCCACTATAAGGCATTCATGATAAAGGAATGGCTCGATAAACATCCTCTTAGATATAAAATAGATATCTTTTATGAAGACCCTATCTTTGGCACAGGTGGTGCCTTAAAGAATGCAGAGGTATTTTTAAAGGAATCAACCTTTATAGTTCATAACTCTGATATAGTCTCGGATATTGACCTGAAAAGAGCCCTTGATTTCCATCTTTCAACTAAGAAGATTGCCACCTTAATTGTGCATGACTGGCCAGAGTTTAATAACCTTATTGTTGTGGATGGTCTCTTTAAAGGCCTCAGGTCCTCAGGTAATAACGGGAGGTCCATGGCCTTCACAGGTATAGCCATATATGAGCCAGAGTTTCTGAGATTTATTCCAGAAGGTTATTCATCTGTTGTTGATGCATGGTTGAGGATGATAGAGGAGGGTTATCCTGTAGGAGTATATGATGTTACAGGCTCTTACTGGAGTGATATTGGAACACCAGAGGCCTATGCAAGGACAGTCTTTGAGATCCTTAAAAGAGATGGAGAAGGCCTATATGTGGCTCCATCAATATGCACAGACCATGTGGAATTTAAGGGATTTTTATCCATTGAGTCTGGTGTGAGGCTGAAGGAGGGAAATTCTTTAAGGAATGCTATTTTATTAGGAGGCGAGATATCAGGCTCTGTAGAGAATGCCATCACAGGAGAGGGTTTTTCTGTCTCTCTTGAGGAAGATAGATTGTTCAGGATCCCTTATCTTATCGGCACAGGTGGCTCAGACAGGAGATATTACAGGGCAGGAGATGGAAAGGTCCTGATGGTCTCAAGGCCTGATGACCCTGAGCTTAAAAGACACATTGAATATTCCATATTCTTTTTAAAGAGGGGTATCAGGGTAGCAGGCCTGATTGAATATGAAGAAGAGAAAAAGACAGCTATCTTTGAGGACCTTGGAGATATAAGCCTTTATAGCTGGCTTAAAGGTAAAAGGGATCTATCACTCATAGAGGATATGTATAAAAAGGTGATAGATGTCCTTATAAGGATTCACAGTATCATACCTGATGATTCCTCTCCTCCATTCAAGGTCTTTGATTATGAACACTTCAGGTGGGAGACCAGATATTTTACAGAGAGGTTTTTGATACCCATAGCAGGTCTTGATATTGATAGCGAGATAGAAAGGGAATTTGATGAGCTTGCCCTCATAGCAGATTCCTTTCCCAAGAGGCTTATGCACAGGGACCTTCAATCTCAAAACATAATGATAAAGGACAACATGCCTTATATCATTGATTTTCAGGGTGCAAGGCTTGGACCACCTGGTTATGACCTTGTTTCCCTGCTGTGGGATCCCTATTACAGGCTTGAGGATAACCTGAGGCAGAACCTCCTTGAATATTATATGGAAAGGGCAGGGGAGATTATACCTGATCTTGACAGAAAATCCCTTATGAGCTCATTGCCCTTTTTGAGGCTTCAGAGGCACATGCAGGCCCTTGGTGCCTACGGTTATCTAAGCATGGTAAAGGGTAAGAGATATTTTATGAAATTCATACCCGCAGCTGTGAGATTATTAAAAGAGGATATTTCTCCTTTAAGAGAGAGATTCAGGGGGATCTACAGGCTCTGTGAGGGCCTTTGCCAATAGAAAACTGCAGGCAGACTCAAAGTAGAGCAACTGTGCGATAGTGCTACAGTGCGACAGACTACACAGAACCATTGAAGAGGCAGAATTTGAGCGACATGGAGCTCGATAGGGCCCTGTTAATATTATGCGAGGGATTTAATAAAGAAGGGGTTAAGCATGCTGTAATAGGCATAAGGAAATCACTGCCCTTGTAACATCTGTCATAAAATCAAGATCAAGCTTCTCTGATGTATCACTTACCCTGTGATAATGGGGGTTCCTGAACATGGCTGTGTCTGTAAGCATCAATGCTTGAAATCCCTTATCCCAGAATGGTGAATGGTCACTGAATCTGGACTCAAGGATAAGATAGCCATTTAGAGGTACTACACGGGAGACTACCTTTAAAGAAGGGACATTCCTCTCAACCGCCTCTTCAAAGGACTTCATAAGTGGTATTGACCTCCTGTTGCTTATTATTGCCAGAAAATCTCCTGTGTCTGGTCCTTTTATAAAGGGTGGAAGGAGCTGGCTTCCCTTAGCCTTATTTATATAGCCTATTGATTCAAGTATTATTGCCCTGTATTTGAATCCCTTTTTCTTCATATCATTTACAAAATATTTACTTCCAATGAGGAAATTCCATGTCTGGGGCTGGGGCTCCTCAAGGCTAAAGGCAACGAATTTAATACCCTCTGCCACGGGAAGGTCCTTTATTATCCTTGCTACTTCCATCATAACAGCCACACCACTTGCATTGTCATCAGCACCAGGAGAGCCATGGCTTGCATCATAGTGGGCACCAATAAGGAGCCATTCCTTTTTTGAGCCTGTGCCTTTTAAGGTGGCAATTATGTTTCTGTATAGCCTGTGGCTGAACTCAAAGACCTGTTCTTCTACAATGTAGCCATATTCAGTAAAAAGCCCTTTAATGTAGTCTGCCCTTTTTTCAAGCTCCTCATAGTTCCACCATCCGTGTCTTAAGCCTTCAATGCAGTGAAGGACCTCTCTTAGATTTTCTTTATTCACCCTGTCTATAAGGCTGATATTCATCCCTGCCTCAGTGTCTTAAAAAAATCTGTAAGGAGTCTTCTGCATTCCTCTTCCATCACGCCACCTGCCACCTCTACCTGATGATTCAATCTCGAGTCATTCAATAGCTGGTATAAACTTTTAGCTGCACCACCCTTTGGATCATCACATCCATAAACAAGCCTTTTTATCCTCGCATTTAATATTGCACCAGCACACATGATACAGGGCTCCTTTGTGACATATATGGTTGCCCCTTCAAGCCTCCAGTTATTGATCAAGCGGCATGCCTCTCTTATGGCAATTATTTCTGCATGGGCAGTTGCATCAGGAATGGTCTCTCTCTGATTATGGGCTTGTGAAATGACCTTTTCATCAATGACAATAATTGCACCTACTGGCACCTCGTCTTTCTTAAGGGCCTCTAATGCCTCCTCTATGGCAATCTCCATGAAATATTGATCTGTCATGGATTAGTATATCAGAATTTTTGAAGAAAACAGGAAGGCATAAATGAGATTGATCTGGCAGGATGTTAAGAGCCTATTAAGATCTTATCTGATGGAAGCTGAATTTTTCAGGACTTATTTTTAACGAGACCTTATTACATACTCACTAATTCACTAATCCCTAACTCACTGCTTTAGACGGTCGCTCTATTGCACTGTCGCACTACCTTGAGGCAGCCTGCCAGTAGGGTATCGGGAAAATAGGGGGTATATCCTCAATTTGCCGATAGAAATGCATTTTCAATGGGGGTTCACGGGGTGAAGCTTGTCTTCACCCCGTGCTCTAATGGCGGGGTATGCCTCAAAGCCTTCTTAGACCAGCAGAGCAGTAGTTTTTATTAAGGAATTTTTTAATTATTTAACTGCTGCGCTGCTGCTCTGCTCTATTAAGGTGTCGCGAGCGGGGTCCCCAGAAAATCGTCAGATTTTCTGGGGTGCTGATATTGCCTTTTTCG
>CALJEL010000002.1 GCA_938074335.1 uncultured bacterium
GATTGCAAAAAGATACTTTGGCTGTGAGGATTTTGAAGACTTCATGATAAGAAGAATGAAAAAACACTCAAAGGACAGGACAAAAAGAAGAGAGTTCGATATTATAGCTGTCTGGGATGAAAATGTGCTCATAAATGAGACGAAATCTACCCCAAGGATTAATTACATAGATGACTTTATCATGACATTAAAGGAGTTCTTCGACTATTTTCCTGAATATTCAGGAAAGAGGCTTATACCTGTATTTGCCTCACTCTATCTTCCTGAGGATGTTGTGGCATATCTTACAAAGAATAAGATTTATGCCATGGCAATAAAGGAGGATACCATGGACCTCCTGAACTTTGAAGCCGTATCCTGTTAGTGTCCTTTAACCCTCACTTTGTAAGTTTGGAGAGCCTCTATCTTTTTCCTTAACACATCTATCTCTTTCTTAACCAGTTCAATATCATATTCTTAGGCGAGCTCTTTTTAAAGCTCCTCTGGATAGCCACCTTCTGCTCCTTCTAAATGAGGTCGGCTAAAGTAGTGAGTTAGTATGCAAGTGAGTTAGTGAATTAGGAAATCAATGAGTGAGTTTTTGCCCTATCATTTTATTTAGCATTTTCAATATTTCGTATAATAAAGATTCTCTTTCCGTATACTTTTTCCTATCCAGCCATCCAAGGTCAAAACACTTTATGTACCAATTAAGCGTTTCAGTAGTAGAGCCACGGGCAACAATTAAATAGTGTATATACTCTTTACCCTGTTTTCTCCCAAATCCTTCGGCAATATTAGCACTAATTGAACCACAAGCTCTTAATAATTGGTCTGATAAAATTTTTGCTGTCTGAGTTTGCGGAAAAAGTTCAATATCTTTTATTAGTTTTAAAAACAATTCATGGGATTTCTGCCAAACAATTAATTCTCTAAAATCTTTTATCCTTTCCATAAGTTTCTAACTCACTAATTCACTAATTCCTAATTCACTTCACGCCTTCAGGCGTGCTGTCGCAATCCCTTCTAAATGAGGTCGGCTAAAGTAGTGAGTTAGTATGCAAGTGAGTTAGTGAGTTAGTTTCCTTAATTTTCTAATTCACTAATTCACTAATTCACTGTGCAAAAAACTTGCACCTCGTAGGTGCAGTTTTTTGTGACTAATCCCTAACTCACTGGTGACTAACTCACTTCACGCCTTAGAGGCGTGCAGTCGCAATCCCTTCTAAATGAGGTCTTCTTTCCTACGCCTGCCCGTCGGCGGACAGAAGGCAGTGGCTGACGTCGCAATCCCTTCTAAATGAGGTCTTCTTTCCTACGGATTGGAAAGATGAGGTATTTAGATGTCCAGAATGGTCGCAATCCCTTCTAAATGAGGTCTTCTTTCCTACCACAAAGGCTATAAAGGCCAGTTAAAAGGTCAAAAGTCGCAATCCCTTCTAAATGAGGTCTTCTTTCCTACCGCCAACTCCTAGACGCAATCGATATTCTTGGAGAGTCGCAATCCCTTCTAAATGAGGTCTTCTTTCCTACAAAACCAGAGAAGGCTATACTTGTAGTCTGTAATATTCGGTCGCAATCCCTTCTAAATGAGGTCTTCTTTCCTACTAACCTTAGGGTTATTCCTCTCCTTTTGTTTTTATTGAAGTCGCAATCCCTTCTAAATGAGGTCTTCTTTCCTACTACTGAGGAGACTCAGGATGGATAACCGCACCAGGGAGGTCGCAATCCCTTCTAAATGAGGTCTTCTTTCCTACAGTGAAGTCCATGGCCGGACTTCTTTCCGTTTGTGGGTCTGTCGCAATCCCTTCTAAATGAGGTCTTCTTTCCTACACTCCCGCTTTCTGACGAAGCATACGATGCGGTTGTGTCGCAATCCCTTCTAAATGAGGTCTTCTTTCCTACACAGAATGTGAAGAGATCTATGTTAGGGAAAAGAGTCGCAATCCCTTCTAAATGAGGTCTTCTTTCCTACAAGTGCGGGAGGAGAAGTCATGGAACTGAGAATGCTAGGGTCGCAATCCCTTCTAAATGAGGTCTTCTTTCCTACAATTTCTATCCAAACAAAAGCCTGTTATCTCAGAAGTCGCAATCCCTTCTAAATGAGGTCTTCTTTCCTACGATCCTGAAACTTACCACCAATAACAACAGCTTGAGAAGATAAGTCGCAATCCCTTCTAAATGAGGTCTTCTTTCCTACAGCCCCCACCCCTTATTTTTGTTTATTTTCAATGTGTTAAGAGAGCTGAGGTGAGGATTTTTTCAGGGGCTGAGGAGAAACTGAAATTTTCCAAAATTATAACTTTAGATTATCTGTTAATATCCTTCTGTTTCTTTTGCGACCTTTTAGGGTTGTCAAAGAGCAAAGACCTATAACATTAAGCCACAGTTGAATAATAAAAGTCAAGTGTGCAAAAAAACTTGCACTTCGTAGGTGCAGTTTTTTGTGAGTCTAATTCACTAATTCCCTAACTCACTTCACCGTCAGGTGTGCTATCGTACTATCGCACTATGGTATGGCAGCCTGCCAGTAGGGTATTGGCAAAATAGGGGAAACCAAAGACCTGCCTCTCCCGATGTGCAGTTTTCAGGCCCTTGAGATTAGAGCCTGCTGCGCTTTTTGTTAGGATTCTTCAGGGCCTGTGCAAGAACCTCATCCATGGTCTCCACAAGGATAAAATTCATATCCTTCTTCACATACTTGGGGATGTCTTCAAGGTCTTTTTTATTCCTTGCAGGTATTATCACATTCTTTATACCCATCCTTTTTGCTGCCAGGGATTTTTCCTTAAGACCTCCAATAGGCAATATCCTTCCCCTCAAGGTTACCTCACCGGTCATGGCTATATCTCTTCTTACCGGCTTGCCAGTCAGGGCTGAGGCAATGGCAGTAGCCATTGTTATACCTGCTGATGGTCCATCCTTTGGAATGGCTCCAGCCGGGACATGTATATGTATATCAGTTTTTGAAAAGACCTCTTCATTAATGCCAAGCTTTTTTGCCCTTGATTTTACATAACTGAGAGCTGCCTGGGCTGATTCCTTCATAACATCACCAAGCTGACCTGTAAGGATAAGGCTGCCCTTTCCCTTCATTGTGGTTGCCTCTACATAGATAATATCGCCCCCGGTCTCTGTCCAGGCAAGTCCTGTGGCAACTCCAACAAGGTCTTTTTCAACCTCCTCTTCAGGCAGATACTTTGGAACGCCAAGATACCTTGAGAGATTCTTTGGTGTAACGAGGAAGTTTTGTTTTTTCCCTTCAGCTATCTGTTTTGCTATCTTCCTCAAGATATTTGCTATCTCCCTTTCAAGATTTCTTACACCAGCCTCACGGGTATATTCTGTGATTGCCTTGAGGATCGCCTGATCGGTTATCCTGACATCTTTATCAGTAAGACCATGCTCTTTAAGCTGTCTGGGGATAATAAAATTTTTGGCTATATTGAGTTTTTCTTCTGCTGTATAGCCACTGAGATATATAATCTCCATCCTGTCCCTGAGGGGTGAGGGAATGGTATCCACAACATTTCCAGTTGTTATGAACATCACATTACTCAGGTCAAAAGGAACTCCAAGATAGTGGTCTATAAAGGCATTGTTCTGCTCGGGGTCAAGGACCTCAAGGAGTGCAGAGGCAGGGTCTCCCCTGAAGTCCAGACCTATCTTGTCAATCTCATCAAGCATGAAGACCGGATTGTTCGTGCCAGCCTGTTTTATTCCCTGTATGATCCTGCCAGGAAGTGCTCCCACATAGGTCCGTCTGTGTCCTCTTATCTCTGCCTCGTCTCTCACACCGCCAAGTGACATCCTCACAAATTCCCTTCCAAGTGCCCTTGCTATGGATTTTCCAAGAGAGGTCTTTCCCACTCCGGGAGGACCAATAAAACAGAGTATGGGGCCTTTCATCTTCTTCGTTAATTTCCTCACACTCAGGTATTCCAGTATCCTCTCCTTCACTTTCTCAAGGTCATAGTGGTCCTCATTGAGGACCTTTTCAGCCACTTTTATATCAACATTATCAGTGGTTGATTTTGACCACGGAAGTTCTGTAAGCCATTCAAGATAGGTCCTCACTGTGGCAGCTTCAGCACTATCAGGATGCATCTTCTGGAGTCTCTTTAATTGTTTCTCAGCCTCTTTCTGAACCTTTTCAGGCATCTTTGCCTCTTCTATCTTCTTTCTGAACTCCTCTATCTCCTCAGCCCTTTCATCCATCTCTCCCAGTTCTTTCTGTATTGCCTTGAGCTGCTCTCTGAGGAAATATTCCCTTTGAACCTTGTCAATCTCGGTCCTTGCTTCTGTTTGAATCTTTTGCTGAACAGTAAGCAACTCGGTCTCCCTGGCGAGTATCTCGCTGACCTTCTTCAATCTCTGGACAGGATCTAATATTTCAAGAACCTCCTGAGCCTGTTCTGTCTTAAGTCCGAGGTTTGATGCAACCAGGTCCGCAAGCCTTCCAGGGTCATCTATGTTTTCAATTATAACCATTACATCAGGAAGTATCGTCTTTCCGAGAGAGACTGCCTTGTCAAGAAGTTCCTTTACTGAGCGCATCAGGGCTTCTATTTCTATAGTTATCTCCTCAACCCTTGATTCAGTCAATTTTTCTATATCAGCGAGGATAAAAGGTTCGGTTTGAGAGAAATTAATAACCCTTACCTTGCTGAGCCCCTGTATGAGGATCTTGACCCTTCCATCAGGAAGTTTAAGCATCCTCATTATCATGCCCACTGTGCCAATTTGATATAGATCATCCGGTCCGGGTGTCTCAACAGAGAGATCCTTCTGGGTAAGGAGGAGGATTAACCTGTGAGAGTTCAGGGCATTATCTATTGCCTTTATAGATATGTCCCTTCCAACAAAAAGAGGAATTATCATATAAGGGAATACCACGATATCCCTTACAGGAAGCACGGGTAAGGTATCTGGTATTACTATCTCTTTTTCTTCTTTCTGTATCATTTTTATCCCACCCTCTATTATTCTTTTGTTATCTTTATTTTAACAACCTCAGGCCTTATCTTTGGAAACCTGAGAGAAACGACCCCATTATTGTATAAAGCCCTGCCATTCTTTGCCTCTATATAACCTGGTAACTTCACTATCTTCCTGAATGCCTCCCTTGCCCTCTCCATGCACAGGAATCTCACACCCTCTTTAATCTCCCTTGTTCTTATACCTTCTATAAGGAGAATATCTTCTATGACTTTAATCAAGACCTTTTCAGGTTCAATGCCCGGTAGATCCATATCTATAATCAGATAATCTTCTGTTTCATAAATATCAAGAGGAGGTTCAGGCCCAGATGCTTCTATTTTAACAATGGTGAAACCTTGAAATTTTACATTTATAAATTAATGAAAGCTGGATATCAAATCCTTCAGGTATTTTTTAAAATCGCCTGAAAGCTCAGGATGTCTCAGGCCAAGTTCGACAGTAGCCTGAAGAAATCCAAGTTTACTTCCTGCATCATATCTCTTCCCGTTAAAGAGATAGCCGTATATCTGCCTCTTTTTTAAGAGGCTTTTTAATCCATCAGTAAGCTGTATCTCACCACCTTTGCCGGGTTTAAGACCCTTAAGATGAGTAAATATATCAGGGGTAAGGATATATCTTCCAATTATAGCAAGATTTGATGGTGCAGTCTCGGGTGAGGGTTTTTCAACCATGTCTGTAATCTTAAAGACCCTGCCTTTAAAGTCCTTTTCATTTGGCAGAGGTGTGCATGCCACCACCCCGTATTTCTGCACCTCTTTTCTTGGAACCCTTTCAAGGGCAATTACAGGCGCATTGTATTTTTCATGTATATAAATCATATCCTTAAGAAGGGTCTCCTGAGGGTCTATTATGTCATCACTTAGAAGTACCGCAAAAGGTTCATCCTTTACAAAGGGCATAGCACAAACAATTGCATGACCGAGGCCAAGTGGTGTTCTTTGCCTTATATAGGCAAAGTCAATATGATTTAAGGTTATTATCTTCTCAAGGAGTTCTTTTTTGCCCTTTCTTTTCAAGTTCTCTTCAAGCTCAAAGGCTGAATCAAAATGGTCTTCTATGGTCCTTTTGTACTTCCCTGTTATTATTATAAATTCCTTTATCCCGCATGATAGTGCCTCTTCAACAGAATACTGGATCATTGGCTTGTCCACTATAGGAAGCATCTCTTTTGGAGATGCCTTAGTTGCTGGCAGGAATCTTGTGCCAAGGCCTGCTGCAGGTAATACCGCCTTTTTGACAGAAATCTTCATGTGCTATTATAGCATAAATGTTTGACAGCAGACTTTATGAATTAGAACGACAGGGCCTTTTAAGGAATATCCTGTCAAGATCATCTCCCCAGGGGCCAAGGATAAATATGAAGGGCAGGTTATTAATAAATTTTTCTTCAAATGACTACCTTGGACTTTCCAATCATCCCCTCCTTAAAGAGGCAGCTATAAAGGCATTAAATGAATATGGTGGTGGTTCAGGTGCCTCAAGACTCCTTGCAGGCGGGACAGAACTGCATGAGATGCTTGAAGATAAAATAGCGAGGTTTAAAGAAGGACCTTCAGGGCTTATACTTAATTCTGGCTACACTGCCAATGTCTCATGCATACCCTCTCTTGAGACTCAATATATATTCAGCGATGAACTCAACCATGCAAGTATAATTGATGGTTGCCGGTTAAGCAGGGCAAAGGTATATATATACAGACACTGTGATACGGGTCATCTTGAGGAGCTCCTTTATTCGGTGCCAGGGGAGGGTTCTAAACTTATCGTTACAGATTCAGTTTTCAGTATGGATGGAGATATTGCACCCATAAAGAAACTTGTAGCCCTTGCAGAAAGATATAATGCCCTGCTTTATATAGATGATGCCCATGCAACGGGTGTGCTTGGTAAGGGAAGGGGCTCTTTAAGAGAGCTTGGTCTTTCCCACAGGCCCTTTATAATCCAGATGGGGACATTCTCAAAGGCACTTGGCTCCTTTGGTGCCTATGTGGTTTGTGAAGAGCCAATTAAGAGATGGTTTATAAACAGGGCAAGGGGTTTTATTTATTCAACAGCCCTTCCTTCCTCAATAATAGCCATGGCATATAAGGCTATTGAGATAGTGGAGACCACCCCTTCACTTATTGAGACACTCTATCTTAATAAAGAGCGGCTCATCAGCATCTTAAAAAAATCAGGTCTTGAATTTAGAGACTCAGAGACACCTATAATCCCTGTATTTTTTAAAGATAATGAAGAGGTCATGAGGGTCTCTGAAAAACTTCTTAATGAAGGTATCTATGCACCTGCCATAAGGCCACCAACTGTAAAGATGCCCAGGATAAGATTCACTATCACAGCAGCCCATACTGAAGAGGACATGGAGCTTCTTGAAAGGGCGATTAATAAACTATGAAGGGACAAAAGATCTGCCTCATAACAGGAGGGGTGAGGGGACTTGGAAGGGTATTAAGCCTCAGCCTTCTTAAAAAAGGATACACCGTTATTTCAAACTATATAGGCTCAGATAGAGAAGCATCTGAATTAAAGGACAAAGGCTGTATTATCTTCAGGGCAGATATATCAAGCTATGATGAATGTATAATGCTCAGGGATTTTGTCAGGGAGAGATTTGGGATGCTTCATGCACTTATAAACAATGCTGCTATAACCAGAGATGAATTATTGATAAGATTAAAAGAACAGGACTGGGACCATGTCCTTCAGGTAAACCTTAAAGGAGTCTTTAATACAATAAGCCTTTTTTCAGATCTTCTTGAAAAGACAGAAGGTCATATAGTAAATATAAGCTCTTATTCAGGTATAAGGGGTAAGGCAGGTCAGTCAGCCTACAGCGCTTCAAAGGCAGGGCTTATTGGACTGAGCCTTGTAGCAGCAAGGGAGCTTTCTCACAGGAAGATAAAGGTGAATGTAGTTGCCCCGGGTTATATGGATACAGACATGGGAAGGGCATCTCAGAGGGCAATGGAGGTGGCAAAAGATGAAAGCCTTCTTAAGACCCTTACCTCAAAGGAAGAGGTGACTGAGTTTATTGCCTTCCTTCTTGAGACAGAGACGATTACAGGTCAGGTCTTCAGGATTGACAGCAGGATATAAAATCAAGAGACCAGGTTTCTCAATGAGAAAATGCCCTTTTGCTCTGGTATAATTATGATATGAAAAATGTCCTTATAGTTGACGATGACAGTGAGATAAGAAAGGTTCTGAGAGAAGCCCTCATTATCCATGGCTATACGCCTGTGGAGGCC
>CALJEL010000003.1 GCA_938074335.1 uncultured bacterium
TCGGACATTCCTGCCAAGCAGGAACTTGAGGTGCCAGATCCTTAGGCCCTTCAGCACGGGGGGTGAAGACAAGCTTTACCCCCCGTGAACCCCCGACATAGTGTTAGGCTTTATCACAAAAACCTGCACCTACGAGGTGCAGGTTTTTTTACATAAAAGGAGATTTAATGTTCAGAATTTAGAGATAATCAAGGGTGAGGCACCTCATGTCCTTTCAGGGCTTCCTCTTCCAGACAGGATATTCATTGGTGGCAGTGGCGGAAGGCTTAAAGAGATAATAGAGTTTATATCACAAAAACCTGCACCTACGAGGTGCAAGTTTTCACATCGCAGGCTGAAGCCTGCGGCTACCTCACTAATCCCTAACTCACTTCACCGTCAGGTGTGCTGTCGCACAGTCGCATTAAGGTAAAGAGAGCCTGTATTTCTTTATAAAATTTTTAATTAAAATAACAAAATTCTCTATATCTTCAAGATGTTCCTTGATAATCCTGTAAATCTCCTCTGCGGTGACCTCATAGTAAAAATGCACGAGCCTGTTTCTGTATCCAGCCATGAGCCTGAGTTTAGGAGCAAATTCTGCTGGTATTATCCCGAGTTCTGTAAGTTTAACAGCTATCTCCTTATATTCTACAGCTGTCTTTTGAGCGGTCTTTGCAATGATATGCCTTCCTATATCAAAGATTGCCTCAAGACCTCGCCTCAGATAGCTTTCTGCAATCGCAGGTGCCTCGCTGCTGAGAAACTTATCCTTCGGGAGGGTAGATAACCTTTTTAATTTAAAAAGGCACTGGTTTATAAGACCGAGCCTGTCATCAATTAGCTTTATATTCAAATTCGAAATAACCATCTTCTATAGCTTCAAACATATCTTTTTCATTAAACCTCATTATCTCAAGTTCATCTGAGGCAAACATAAGGACCTTCTCTTCATAGTCTTCTCTTATTTTTTTATCAATTGCATATACATTAATACCCTGAATCGCCTCAAGCTGCAGCAAATGGTCAACCTCATGTAAAAATAGCAGGTCTGCCCTGAAGGGTGAAACAACCTCCTGAAACTCTAAGCTCAGTAGTGCATATGTCTTGAGTGGGTCTTCAGGTGGCTTTATAAAAAGCACAGCAAAATCAATGTCACTTTCAGGATCCTCTGGTTCGATCCTTTCACCTTTAAGGAGACGGAGCCCTTCATCAACCTTTGAGCCAAAAAGATAACAGAGGGCTATACCGTAGGACCTGCATATTTGCTCTATTTTTTCCATACGGGTATTATATATTATGTCAGAGATAATTACCATAGATGGGCCTGCTGGTGCCGGGAAAAGCACAGTCGCAAGGATGCTTGCAAAGAGACTCGGTTATCTTTTTCTTGATACAGGTGCACTTTACAGGACTGTTGCCCTTTATCTCAAAGAAAAAAACGCTATTGAGGCAAATGATGAGACCATTGAGAGGCTTCTTCAGGAATGTGAGATATCCTATGATGGTAAAGAGCTTTTTTTGAATGGAAGGGTAGTTACCTCAGAGATAAGGACACCTGAGATGAGTGAGCTTTCATCAATTACATCAACAAAAAGGGTGGTAAGGGAATTCCTTACAGGACTTCAGAGGAAGATAGCCTCAGGGAGAAATGTGGTTGCGGAAGGCAGGGATAGCGGAACTGTAGTCTTTCCTCACGGGAAGAAGTTTTTTCTTACAGCCTCTATAAATGAAAGGGCAATGAGAAGATGGAGGGAGTTGAAAGATAAGGGATTGGAGGTGAGTTTTGAGGAAATAAAGAAATCAATCATAGAGAGAGACGAGAGAGACTCTTGCCGAGAGATTGCTCCTCTTAAACCAGCAGAAGATGCTATAATAATTGATACCACAGACCTCAGCCCCTTAGAGGTTGTAGAGGAAATTTTAAAAAGAATTATTTAAGAGTGACAGTGTAGGGGCGAAAAATTTTCCGCCCCTACTTGTAGGTAAAGAGGTGAAGGGGTGAAGAGTGAAACGGTCGGACTGTCGCACAGTCGCACTATTGTGAGGCAGCCTGCCAGCAGGGTATCGGCAAAATAGAGTGATATTGTCATGATGGTCTGAATATCGGGTAATGATAGATAGAATAATAAGATACATAGCTTTTCTTTTCTTTAGACTCCTATTCAGACTTGAGGTTAAGAACAGTCAGAACATCCCTGAAAGGGGAGGTGTTATCATAGCAGCAAATCATACAAGCTATCTTGATCCACCTCTTATGGCAGCAGCCTTGAAAAGAAGGCCCACATTTATTGCCAAGGCAAGTCTTTTTAAGATCCCTGTCTTTGGTGCTATAATCAATGCCTATTCCATAGGTGTAAAAAGGGAAGGGCCTACTCCTTCTACCCTTAAAATGGCAATAAGAATACTGAAAAAAAATGGACTCCTTGTGATATTCCCGGAGGGTGGGAGGAGCCAGGATGGTAGACTTATGGCTTTAAAAAGGGGTGTGGGTCTCATAGCGGCACGAACTAAAGTGCCTGTTGTGCCTGCCTATATCAAGGGTGCTCATAAGGCCCTTCCAGTTGGGGCAAGGTTTCCAAGACCTCATAAGATAACAATAATCTTTGGTAGACCTGTAATAAAGATGCCACATGAGACTGAAGAGCATTACGAAGAAAGGGTTACCCTGGAGGTTCATGAAGAGTTGAGGAGGCTCTCCCATCAATCATGAAGATTAAGAAGGCAGAGATGGCAGGATTCTGTTTTGGTGTAAAAAGGGCGATTGAGCTTGCACTGAAGGAAGCTCAGGTAAACTCGGGGGTTTATACACTGGGTCCGCTTATTCACAATCCTCAGGTAATTGAAAGATTAAAGGCAAAAGGGATTAATCCATTTGAGATATCAGCTCTGCCTTCTGATATAAAGACAGCTGTTATAAGAACCCATGGAGTTTCAAGAGAAATAAATGAATATCTTAACTCCCTTGGTATTAAGGTCATAGATGCTACCTGTCCTTTTGTAAAAAAGGCTCAACAATATGCTAAACTTTTACATGAGGAGGGCTATCAGGTCCTGATCCTTGGAGATGCAAATCATCCTGAGGTTGTGGGTATAAAGAGCTATGCCGGGCCTGATGCCATTGTTGTGTCAGAGCCAGAAGAGATAGTAAAACTCCGAAAGAGGGTTGGAGTAGTTGTTCAGACAACGCAGCCAGTAGAGAAGTTGCAGAGGTTGCTTGAGAGGGCAATTACCCTTTGCAAAGAACTGAAGGTTTATAATACAATCTGTAATTCAACAGCCCAGAGGCTTAAAGAGACAGCTGAACTCGCAGGGAGTGTTGATGTTATGCTTGTCATAGGTGGCCGTAACAGTGCAAATACTACACAGCTTGCACGGCTCTGCGAGTCAATAGGGGTAAGGACTTATCATATAGAGACAGCTGATGAGCTTAGAGATGAGTGGTTCAATGGTGTAGAATCTGTGGGTGTAACAGCAGGTGCTTCAACACCTGACTGGATAATTGAGGATATAATAAATAAATTAACAGGGCTAAGGGAAGAAGATGATAAAGGCTGAGGGAAATATCAATAACACTGCCAGTAAAGAAAACGCAGGGTCTCCAAAAAATCTTATGATTTTGGGGAACATGAGCGGTGAAGGTGCTGCTACTTCGTCACCATTTGAGGAACTGCTTGAGGGAGATTTTCATACTATCCAGGAGGGTGAAGTAGTTAAAGGCAGGGTTATTGCTAAAAGGCAGGATGGTATTATTGTTGATATAGGTTATAAATCAGAGGGCTTTATACCCCATGAGGAAATAGGCTCCCTTGAGTTTGATGAAATAAAAGTGGGAGATGAAATAGAGGTCTTTATTCAGGAGATACTTGATGTGGATGGTATAGTCCTTGTTTCCAGGCAGAGGGCAAGGAGACTCAAGGCATGGCAGTTGATTGATGAAGCCCAGAGGACAGGTGGATATATTGAAGGAAAGATTATAGAAAAGACAAGGGGCGGATATTCTGTTGATATATCAGGCATCAGGGCCTTTTTACCTTTATCGCATGTTGATCTCCGTTATCCGAAAAATCCTGATGAATTTATCGGCCTCACCGGTAAGTTTAAGATTTTGAATCTGAACAGGAAAAAGAATAATATAGTTGTTTCAAGAAAGGAAGTGCTTGAGGAGGAGAAAAAGAGGGCGAGGGAATCACTTCTTGAGAGATTAAAACCAGGGGCCTTTGTAAAAGGGACAGTAAAAAATATAACTGATTATGGAGTCTTTATTGATCTCGGCGGGATTGATGGGCTTCTACATATATCTGATATATCCTGGAGCAAGATCAATCATCCTTCAGAATATTTCAGGCAGGGAGAGACTGTAGAGGTGATGGTTTTAAAATTTGATCCTGAGTCTCAGAAGGTTACACTCGGATATAAACAGAAGAAACCAGACCCATGGCTGAATATTGACCAAAAATATCAGATAGGTCAGAAGGTCAAAGGGAAGGTGCACAGCGTCACTGACTATGGAGCCTTTGTAAGGATTGAAGATGGCATTGATGGACTCATTCACATCTCTGAGATGGATTGGTCAAACAGGCCAAAACATCCTTCACGATATGTATCAGTGGGTGAACTTATTGATGTAGTTATCTTAAGTATTGATAAAGCACAGAGAAGGTTATCACTGAGTTTAAAAAAGGCAAAAGCAAATCCCTGGCAGATTATATCAAGGAAATATGCCCCGGGAGACAGGATAGAGGGAAAGGTCTCAAGTATTACAGATTTTGGTGTCTTTGTTGAACTGCCTGAGGGAATTGACGGGCTTATTCATATCTCAGACCTGTCCTGGACGCGGCATATATCCCACCCCTCAGAGATTCTTAAGAGAGGACAGAAGATTGAGGCTGTTATTCTTAATATCCAGCCAGAAAAAGAAAAATTATCCCTTGGTCTTAAACAGCTTACAGAGGACCCGTGGATAAGGCTCATACCTGAGAGATATAAGATTGGAGATGAGGTGGAAACAAAGGTTATCAAGGTTACAGAGCACGGGATATTCGTGGATATTGATAATATTGTTGAAGGTCTTATATTTTCATCGGAGATACCAAAGGATATGGATAAAAGTTCTCTTAAGGTCGGTGATAAACTCACAGCTTGGATAATAAAGATTGACCCAGAAGAGAGGAAGATTGGCCTCAGTTTAAGGAGATCAGAAGATAGAGGTCAGAAGCCAGGAATTAAAACTCAGCAGTCCTCGGACATTTCAATGGAGTAGAAGTAATGAAGAAGACATGTATCATAATTATTATATTAATAAGTTCATTGATAGTCCTCAGTCTTCTGCTTACGCTTCTTCAAAAGGAGGGGGTATCGGGTGAGAAGATTGGTCTTGTAAGGGTCGAGGGACCTATCTTCAGTTCAAAGGAGACTATAGAAGAAATTAAGGACTTCAGGGATAATAAGGCCATAAAGGCGATTGTGCTCAGGGTTGATAGCCCTGGTGGTGCGGTGGCTTCATCGCAGGAGATTTATGAAGAAATTAAAAAGACTGTAAAGGAAAAACCAGTTGTGGTTTCAATGGGTGCTGTAGCTGCATCAGGCGGTTATTACATCTCAGCACCTGCATCAAAGATAATAGCTAATCCTGGCACCCTTACAGGCTCCATCGGGGTGATAATGGAGATACCCAATATAAAGGGTCTTATGGACAAGATAGGAATAAAAACAGAGGTCATAAAGAGCGGAAGACACAAAGACCTTGCCTCTATCTTTAAGGAGATGGACCCTGAACAGAGGAGAATACTTCAGTCTGTGCTTGATGATGTCCATGAACAATTCATAAGGGCGGTATCAGAGGGAAGAAACATACCAGTTGATGAGATAAGAAAGATTGCAGATGGTCGTATATTTACCGGTTCGCAAGCCCTGGCACTGAGACTTATTGATGAGCTTGGCAATATAGAGGATGCCATTAAGAAGGCATCAGAACTGGCAGGTATTAAAGGAAAGCCAGAGATAGTTACAAGGAAGGAAGGATTTTCCCTTAAGACTCTCCTCAACAATAGACTTCCAGAGCAGCTCATAAATGAGTATTCATCTGTCAAGATAAAATATATGTTTGTTCCATAAAGGATAACGATAATTGTCCGGAGCCTGCTCCGGATCAAGCAAGAATAAGGAGGTCTCTATGACAAGGTCTGAACTGGTAGAGAAGATTGCGGAAAAGTGCACTGATTTTACAAAGAGACAGGTGGAGATGATGTTTGATACCATTATTGACAGCATTAAGGATGCCCTGAAAAGAGGAGAAAGGGTTGAGATAAGGGGTTTTGGTAATTTCACGGTAAAGACCAGAAACCCAAGGATAGCGAGGAATCCAAAGACAGGTGAGTCTGTGGAGGTCCCGATGAAAAGGGCGGTTCATTTTAAGGTTGGTAAGGAGCTGATAGAAATGATGAATACCTCATTAAGTGAGCAAACAACTGGAAATGCGGGGTCCGGTAAAGAGCAGTAGGTGCGGGATATTGATAAGAAGGGATTTTTTGAAGCTTACTGTAAAGTTATTTATTGCAGTGGCAGGCATACTGTCGGTACCTTTTATTTTTTCTCTCAGACCTTTCAGAGTCCAGAGAAAAAAAATTCAATACTTTTTTCTCTCCTATCTTGATGAACTTCCAAGAAGAGATATTAAGAGATTTGAAATTAATTTAGAGCAACAGGATAGCAGGTCAGCAGAACAGAATTTAAAAAATATAAATATTTATGTAGTTAAAAGAACTGATGGATGGATTGCCCTTTCACCTGTCTGCACCCATCTTGGATGTATTGTGAACTGGAACAGGGCAAAGAAGGAATTTATCTGCCCCTGTCATGGTGGAAGATACAGCATGGATGGAGAGGTGATTGGTGGGCCTCCACCTCTGCCTTTAAGAAAACTTCCTTTAAAGATAGAAGATGGGAGGGTATTTGTAGGCTTAAAGGTGTAGCTAAGGTGGTGAGGTAACTGTCTTGATACGTCCCTTTGAGTGGTTTATTGAGAGATTTGGCCTCAGGGATCCACACAGAAATTTTCTGGAAAGACCTGTGCCCCAGGGATTAAGTTATCTATACTGTCTCGGAGGGATAGCCTTTACCGCCTTTTTACTTTCAGCCTTTTCAGGAATTTTTCTTACATTTTTTTATACACCATCTGAAAAGGAGGCCTTCCAGAGCATAGTCAGGCTTCATAATGAGGTTCTTTTTGGCAGATTCATGAGAGGACTTCATAGATGGTCAGCCACATTGCTTATAATATCCCTGCTCCTTCATGGACTCAGGGTTTTTATATCAAAGGCATACAGGGCACCGAGGGAGCTTAACTGGATATCAGGTGTCTGCCTGTTCATCTCTGTCATGGTAGAGGGATTTACCGGTTATCTGCTTCCCTGGGATCAGAAGGCTTACTGGGCAACTGTAGTTGGAACAAATATAATCTCTCTGATACCCTTTGTGGGCGAAGAACTTTTAATGCTCATAAGAGGTGGCCCTGATGTATCAGGTGCAACCCTCACAAGATTTTATAGCCTTCATACCCTCTGCGTCCCTCTTTTAATGATATTCCTTTTATGGATGCATTTCCACATGATCAGAAAACTCGGAATAGCGAGGCCACTGTGAAACAGAAAAAGTGGCAGCCTGAAAGTCATGAGAGTCCGAAATCCGCAGGTCTTTCAGGGTCACAGAAGAGGTTTTATCCTGATTATCTACTTGAGATTTTATTCTTCGTATTTATAATAATAGAGCTTAATGTTGTACTTGCACTTCTTTTCCCTCCATCCATCGGAAGAGAGATTAACTTTATATCTCCTTATCAACCCAGGCCAGAATGGTATTATCTCTGGCTCTTCGGCCTTCTCAGATATTTTTACGGAGGGTTCTCTGTGGTGGGTGGGGTTATTATACCCTTTCTGGCGATAGTGAGCCTTTTTTTGATTCCCTGGATAGATAAAAGGCTTGGCAGGGTTAGCGCAACCATTATAATTGTTATTTTACTGCTGTTTTTTGTGGGCTCTGTATTTTTAGTGTAAACAGTGCGACCTTGCGACAGTGCGATTGATTTACCAATTCACCATTCACACTTTCACCCATTCACCAAGACCGTAAACTGCCGATAGGAATGGCGGGGGATGCCGAAAAGGCAATATCAGCACCCCAGAAAATCTGACGATTTTCTGGGGACCCCGCTCGACACCTTAATGTAAGATTTTTAATAACATTGCCAAACATTTCTTGCTTCACCTTTTGG
>CALJEL010000004.1 GCA_938074335.1 uncultured bacterium
TCACTAATCCCTAACTCACTTCACCGTCAGGTGTGCTATCGCTCTGTGGCTCGGCTTTGAGGCATACCCTGTTATTCCTATCAAAGCCCGATTATCTTCTTAAGCACATATATGGGTTTTCTCTGACTTTCATGATAAACCCTCACGAGCATCTCTCCAAGTAGCCCCATCCCTATAAACTGCACACCAACCACTATCAGGAGGACTCCGAGTATCAAGAGAGGTCTTCCACCAATCGGAACATTTTTAATAAATTTTAAGGCTGTAAGATAAAGAAGTATGAGAAAACCGAGAAAGGAACTCAATAGCCCCATGGAGCCAAAAAACTGTATTGGCTTTGTTGAAAAGCTCTGGAGAAATTTCACTGTAACAAGATCCAGCAGGACCTTAAAGGTCCTTGAGATCCCGTATTTTGACCTTCCTTTAAATCTTGGATGATGTTTTACAGGAACCTCAGCAACCCTTACACCGTACCAGCTAGCCACAGCAGGTATAAACCTGTGCATCTCTCCATATAGCCTGAGATTCTTAACAATGTCCTTTCTATAGGCCTTAAGGGAACAACCATAGTCATGGAGTCTTACACCTGTAACCTTGCTGATAAGCCAGTTTGCTATCATGGAGGGAAGCCGCCTTGAGAAAAAAGGATCCTTTCTCTCCTTTCTCCAGCCGCTGACAAGGTCATATTCCTTTATAAGTTCAAGAAGCCTCGGGATGTCTTCAGGGTCATTCTGCAGGTCTGCATCCATGGTAATGATTACATCTCCCCTTGCAAAATCAAACCCAGCAGCAAAGGCTGCTGTCTGACCAAAATTCCTTCTGAGACTGAGGACAACCACACGGCTGCTTCTTTTCTGGAGCCCTTCCAGAATCTCAAGTGTCCTGTCTGTGCTTCCATCATCTACATAGATGATCTCATAATCCTTTATCCTCTCAAGTACAGAGACAAGCCTTTCGTGAAGGACAGGTATATTGTCCTCCTCATTATATACAGGTATAACAACAGAAAGGGTCATATAAACCTCCAGATTACTTTGCCACCAGGCCTAATATCTTTCAAAAACATTCTTTTTCTGCATGCCCTTAAAATCAAGGCACTTATAGATATAATATTGCCTCTCTCTAACAGCCAGGACCTCTCTGTTACATTCAGAAAACCTCTGCAAAAATTCATTGTCCCTCTGATTCCCTATTGTAACAAAAATAGCATTGTAATGCACAAAGTCATTAAAACCCGGCCAGAGGTCATACTGATTCATCCTCCTGCCAAGATTCACGCAATAGGTAACAGGATTTCCCTCTGTATAAAAGGCTAATAAACTTGAAACCTGATATTTATCGGATACAATGAAGAAAGGACCCTTTCCTTTCATCTCCCTTGATAGCTCTGTTATTCTTTGACCAAGCTCCTTCCATCCCCTGAGCCTTGAAGAAGGATCAAGCTGATAAGGAAGGCTGAGGATTTGTGGAAAATGGATAACAGGAAAGATCAGTATAATAAAAATAAATGAAGATAAAAAAAGCATCCTCATACCTCTTTTGATGCTGTCCCTGTTAGTGATAAACCATCCTGCAGTAAATATAAATAAAGTATGATATGCCATGAGTGCCCAGTTTGCCTGCACCTTTGCCTGAAGACTCTTTAAAAGAAAAAAAACAATAACAGGAAAGCTGAATGAAAATAAGAATCTTTCCCTTCCTGAAATATCACCCTTAAGAAAGGCATTGATAATGGCAACTACCATTGAGACAAAAAACAGAGGTGTAATAATACCTACCTGAGAACCTATGAATTCAAAAAAATACCCTGGTCTGAATCCCAGACCTTCATATACACCAATATGACCTGCTGTATGCCTGAGTGTTACAAAATTATTCTTTATATTCCAGACAATAACAGGTGAAAAGACCATAACTGCAATTAGCATGGATAAATAAGGAAAGGTCTTTTTAAGCAGACCCCTTTTATCTTTATCCATTATCAAATAAATCAACCCTGAGATAAAGAAAAAGGCCATACTGTATTTTGCCAGCATACCAAGTCCTGTGGTGAGACCAAG
Organism: uncultured bacterium; assembly: GCA_938074335.1. Lineage (GTDB taxonomy): Bacteria > Nitrospirota > Thermodesulfovibrionia > Thermodesulfovibrionales > CALJEL01 > CALJEL01. The sequence continues at coordinate 2,061 of CALJEL010000004.1, forward strand.
GGCTATCCACCAGCCTAGGCCTTCAGAGTTTATTGCCCTGTAAAAAAAATAAAGACCCAGAGACCAGAAAAATAAAAATGGTGAATCTATTGTCATTATCACACCATAGGCTGAAAAAAGAGGAACAAACTGCAAAAGAAGACCTGAAAGGACAGCAACCCCTGAATCACCGTAAAGACTCCCTGCCAGCCTGTAGATTATGATTGAAGAAAAAAACAGGAAAAAGGGAGCGAGGAATCTCACTCCAAGCTCTGTGTTTCCTCCAATGGAGCTGGTGATGCCTATAAGATAGGCGATTAGCGGCCCCTTCGAGTAATAGCTCAGATCAGGCCTTCTTGACCATTCCCAGTAATGGGCCTCATCACCACTGAGCTCAAGGGGTCCATAGGAGATGTAATAGAGCCTTCCTATAAGAAGAAAAATTAAAATACAAAAAAAGATGGCTACCAGTCTGTCCCTTCTGTAAATCCCTTCAATCTTCTTAAAGACAGTTATCACGATGAGGGCTATGAATATACCAAGAACTGCACCTCCGATAACATCAGAGGGATAATGGACACCAATATATACCCGTGAGATAGCCACCATAAGGACCACGAACATGGCCGGAATTCTTAAATATCTGAAAAAATACCATAAAACAGCAGCCCCTGCTGTGTAGGTGGCAGCATGATTTGAAGGAAAGGAAAAGGAGCTCCTGTGACCCACAAGCGTCCTTACATCTTCCATTACAAGAAAGGGTCTTGGTCTTTCAATGGCATTTTTGAGGATATTGCCTACACCATCAGAAAGCACCCATGCTATTATTATTAATGAAATCGGCAGAAGTGCCTTCCTGCCCTCCTTGATTATCGCTATAGCTCCAAAGAGAAAGAAAAAAAGATAGGCCTTATTTGTCATGAAGACCATGAGTCTATCTAAAAAGGGTATGGGCTCGTGGAGGTTTATCAACCTGAAGAGAACAATATCAGGATTCATCTTCCTTTTCTGAAAGGAGCTCTGCCACCTTCTCTCTTATCTCATTAATAGAAAAGGGCTTTTTAATATATGGCATCTTGAGATTATCAGGAAGAGGTTTCCCGCTTATTATCATGAGTAAAGCCCCTGGAGATTTTTTAACAAGCATATCCCTTATATCTTCTGCTGTAGAATCCTTAAGATAGTAATCAGTTATAACAAGGTCAAAGCTATACTTCTCAAGAAGTTTAACAAACTCTTCCCTGTCAGAAACACTGAATATCTCATAATCGGGGGCATTCAATGCCCTTTTCAGGGTCACCAAGATCAAGGGATTGTCATCAAGGATGCAGATCCTTTTTATATCAGAACCTTTCTGCAAAGGCATCCTTCATTTTAATAAGCAGCCAGTTCTTATCCGACTTCTTCATTCTAATAAGTACAAACCTGCCCCTCAATCTTTTACCCTTTAGTTCAAATTCAAGGTTGCCTTTCTTTATGCCGCCCTTAAGAAGACTGAATTCACCTTTATCCCAGATAATAACTTTTCCGGCACCGTACTGTCCCTCAGGGATAGTTCCTTCAAAATCAGCGTATTCAAGACTATGGTCATCCACCATCACTGCCAGCCTTTTATCTGCTGGATTCATTGACGGACCCTTTGGAACTGCCCATGACTTCAAGACACCATCCATCTCAAGTCTGAGGTCATAATGAAGGTGTCTTGCATGATGTTCATGGACAACAAAGATTGCCATCACTACAGGATTTCGAGAAGCTCTATATCAAATGTGAGTTCCTTTCCGGCAAGGGGATGATTTGCATCAAGTGTAACCGTTGAACCTGAGATCTTTGTAATAATAACATCAATAAAAGAGCCATTGTCCTGCCTTATCTGAAGATGAAGACCTACCTCTGGTTTTATATGAGGTGGGAACTGACTGATGTCAACATCTGCTGTAAGCTCTTCAAGATAAGGGCCGTAGGCCTCCTCAGGTGATAAAATTATTGTCTTGCTCTCTCCTGTATTCATGCCTATCACCGCCTTTTCAAAACCGGGGATTAATCTTCCATCTCCAATTGTGAATTCAAGGGGCTCCCTTCCATGAGAGGTGTCAAATACAGATCCATCAGCCAGCCTTCCTGTGTAATGAACCCTTACTGTGTCTCCTATAGCAGCACTTGCCATACTCCACTCCTCCGGGATTTACTTTTCAGACACCCTGATAATGAAAAATTCAATATTCAGGGGCAGCCCACTTACCCAGGAGATACAATAAATTAGCTCTCCTATACAGGTGCGGGATGAAATCCCTTTTCATTATAACATAACTTATACTGATGTCAGCTGAAGGGAAATAATCTTTGAGACCCCTGGTTCTTCCATGGTAATGCCATATAAATAATCACAGTAGCTCATGGTGGTCTTATTGTGGGTGATAACAATAAACTGAATGAGTTTTGATAATTCCTTCAGCATCCTTGCAAACCTGTCCACATTGGCATCATCAAGTGGTGCATCAGCCTCATCAAGTATGCAAAGTGGTGCTGGTTTAATAAGAAAGCTTGCCACCAGAAGAGACAGGGCTGTTAATGCCTTTTCACCACCTGAAAGGAGATTTAGATTTTGAAGTTTCTTACCAGGTGGTTGAGCAACAATTTCTATACCACTTTCAAGAATATTATTCTCATCAGTAAGAACAATGGAGGCCTTCCCGCCTCCAAAAAGTGATGTAAAAACCTCGCTGAATTTCTCATTCAAGGCATCAAAGGCCTCTCTGAGTTTCCTTCTTGTTGTGGCATTTATCTTCTGGATAGCCTCTTCAAGCTCAGATATGGATCTTGTAAGATCCTCCTGCTGGGAGGTAAGAAAATTATAACGCTCCTTGAGTTCCTCATACTCTTCAATCGTGCCGAGATTCACAGGGCCAAGCTCATCTATCTTCTTTCTTATTACATTAAGCCTTTCTGAAAACTCCTCTATAGAACCCTCAAGAGAAAACTCCCTTTCGTCAATGTTTTCAATATCTATGCCATAATTCACATTGATAGCATCCTTAATCCCCTCAAACCTGACAACAGCCTCTGCCCTCTGCACATCAAGCTCATTTATATTTTTAAGGAGGCCGTCAAGTTCCTCTCTTAAAATCTTCACCTTCTCCTCCATCTCAAGAAATCTCTGGGTCTCCTGCTCAATCTCCTGTCTCTCTGCAGAAATCTTCTCCTTAATCTCCGTGGCCTGAATTGCATATTCTGAGGTTTTAACCTTCAATTCCTCAATAGTTTTTAGAAGTTCTGCCCTTCTTTTTTGAAGCTTCTCTACAGTGGTTAGAATCTGTCCCTTTTCCTCTTCAATCGTCCTGATCATCCTTTCAGAACCTTCTATCTCTTTTAAAATAGAATTGTAGTTCTCCATATCCCTTGTATGAGCCATCCTGAGGTCTGTATATTGTTGCCTTATGGCTTCTATCTCCTGTCTCCTTTTCAAAAGGGCATCCTTTTTAAGCTCTATCTCCGATTCAAGAAGGCCCTTCTTTTCTTCAAGACTCTTTATCTCCTCATCCCTCTTTTTAATCTCATTGTTAAGAAACTCCTTTTCTCGGAGGGCCTCATCCTTTTCAAGATGGACAAAGGAGATTCTCTTATGAAGCCTTTCCCTTTCCTGAAAGACTGTATCAAGACTGTGCCTGAGCCCTGTTATACGGGCCTCTTCTGTATCAATGAGCCCCTCTGTACTTTCAAGTTCTTTTTCCAGTGCTGAAAGCCTCCCCTTATCTCTTTCCAGTTCTGCTGTTTTCTTCTCGATCCTGCCTTTTATATTATCAATAAGGGATTCAAGCTCCTTTATCTCTCTTTTCCTCTTTAAAACCTCTTTGCCCTTTCCAGAATATATCATTCCACTTTCATCTATCACATCTCCATCAAGTGTTGCAACAGTACCTTGAAAGCCTTCCTTTTTTATCTTTATTGCGTCATCAATGGAATCCACTATCAGGGTATTTCTGAATAGAGCCCTTAAAAGAGTACCGAATCTCTCATCAAGGACTTTGATAATATCAATTGCCTTTATAAGGTCACGGGGTAAATCACCCATTTCAGGTTCATGACTCAGACCAATCTCTTCACTGAAAAAGGATGTCCTTGATATGCCCTGTTCCTTAATAATGTTTATGGCCCTTTTGAGGTCTTCAATGTCAGAAAGTATAAAGGCATTAATTCTTTCTGCAAGTATTGCCTCAATTGCCCTCTCATATTTTTGTGAGACTTCAAAGAGGTCGGATAGGATGGCCTTGATATGAAAACTCTCAGCCCTGTGGAATATCCTGGCAGTTGCCTCATCAAGTATAAGCTCCTTCAATGAACTGAGCCTTGAATGAAGAGAGGCTAATTCCTCTTTTGACTGCTGGATCTCTTCAGTAAGGCTTTGAAGTACTATCTCTACATGGTCTATCTCAGCAATTATCTCATCCCTCCTGTTTCTGAGGGAAATCAATTCCTCTGAGGAAAATTTTATTTGCTTCTCCAGATTCTCTATCTCTATATCTATGTTTTTTATCCTTTCCTGGATTTCCATCAACTCCTTTTCAAAGACAGAAGATCTCTTTTCTATTGACTCAAGGTTTGTCTGGAGCCTTGTTTTCTCATTAGATTTCATACTTATCTGATCAGACAATTTAAAAAGTGCCTTTCTGCTCTCCTCAAGACCCTGCTCAGACGAGGCTATATCTTCTTCAAGACTTTTAAGAGTTAAAAAGAGTTCCTCCATCTTCTTCTGTCTTTCTTCCATGGCAAGCTTAAGGGAGTCCCTCATACCAGAAAGTTCCATTATCTTATCACGAAGTTCACCGATCTTCTTGAGATTCTCCTCACCTTGCAGCTCAAGTCTTTCCTTCTCCTTTTTATGAGCCTCCGCCTCTACCTCTGTCTGGATCATTGCCTTTTCATTATCAGCAATAAGTCTCTCTTTTTCTTCAAGCTCTTTATAAAGGCCCTCCAGTGCCTTTTCTCTCTCAATAAGTAAAAGCCTCCCCTGCTGAATGGTATTCTGGAGTGTGTCTATTTCCGCCCTTCTGGCAGCCTCCTTTTCTCTGAGGCTATTGAGTTTTTCAGATAATTCAGAGATAATCTCCTTTAACTGGTTGAATTGACACCTGGCAAGATAAAGCTCTATTGACCTTCTTTCTTCAGAAAGCCTTTTAAATCTTTCGGCCTTCTTTACCTGTCTGTCAAGGCTGTTAAGCTGCCTTTTTACCTCATGGATGATGTCATTTACTCTCTGGAGATTTATCTTTGATTGCTCAAGCTTCGCAATCGCCTCTGCCTTTTTTACCTTATACTTAATCACACCAGCTATCTCTTCAATGAGAAACCGCCTGTCCTGGGGTTTTGCATTTGTGAGCTGGGTTATCCTTTCCTGCTCAAAAATAAAATAGTTCTTAACATCAAGACCTGTATCAAGCAGTATATCCTTTATATCCTTCAATCTGCAGAGGTTATTGTTTATGGCATATTCACTATCACCACTTCTGTAAATCCTTCTTGTTATGATTGTAAGATTATCACCTGAACCATTATCTTCTGAAGGGACTGAAAGACCCGATATGTAAAGAGACACCTCTGCCATGCCCTTGGGTTTTCTCTTCTCAGAGCCATTGAAGATAAGCTCATCCATCTTTTCGCCCCTCAGGGATTTTGCACTCTGCTCACCGAGAAGCCACTTAATGGCATCCACAAGATTGCTCTTACCGCAACCATTAGGACCGACAATCCCGGTAATCCCTGGATGGAGCTGGAGGGTAATCCTTTCTGCAAAGGATTTAAAACCTGAAAGCTCAATCTTCTCTATCTTCATTATATTCAGGATGCCATTTCAATAAGCTTTTCAGCTATCTGGACAGCATTAAGGGCAGCTCCCTTTCTCAAATTGTCTGCCACTATCCACATATTTATGCCATTTTCAACTGACTCATCTTCCCTTACCCTGCCCACATAAACCTCATCCTTGCCTGCCACATGCACAGGGAGTGGATAGACATTCTTTTCAGGTGCATCAAAGACTATTATCCCCGGGGCTCCTGCAAGTATTGCCCTCACCTCGTTAGCCGTGAGTTTCTTTTCTGTTTCAATATTAACACTCTCAGAATGACACCTGAAGACAGGTACCCTCACGGTTGTAGCAGTAACCCTTATGGATGGATCGCCCATTATCTTTTTTGTCTCATTTACCATCTTCATCTCTTCCTTTGTATAACCATTCTCAAGGAACTTATCTATGTGAGGAAGGACATTAAAGGCAATCTGATGAGGATAGACATTACATTTTATATCCCTGAAATTCAGGAGGTCTGTTGTTTGCTGAAGGAGTTCATCCATTGCCTTTTTACCTGTACCTGAGACAGACTGGAAGGTGGTAACAACGATCCTCTTAATCCTTGCTACATCATGAATCGGTTTGAGTGCTACCACCATCTGTATGGTTGAACAGTTTGGATTGGCAATTATTCCCTTGTGCCATGTGAGGTCATGGGCGTTCACCTCCGGAACAACAAGAGGGACATCAGGTTCCATCCTCCACTGGCTGGAATTATCAATAACAACACAGCCAGACCTGACGGCAACAGGAGCCCATATCTTTGAGCGTTCAGCTCCAGCAGAAAATAAGGCTATGTCAATCCCTTTAAAGGAATCTTCATTAAGGGTCTCTACAGGAATCTCATTGCTCCTGAATTCTATCTTCTTACCAAGAGACCTCTCGGAGGCAAAGACCCTTAATTCCTTAACAGGAAAATCCCTTTCCTCAAGGATAAGGACCATCTCCTCACCAACCGCACCGGTAGCTCCCACTACTGCAACCACATAGGAATCTTTTCTCTTTAACATATCCTACACCTCTAAGGTTCCAACATATTTAGTAACAAGGTCACCGACCTCTGTTGTTGTATAGCCCATCTGGCCTGCTGCAAGACTTTTAAGATGTCTTGAGGTAACCTCAATTACTGCCTTCTCAAGAAGATCTGCTGCCTTTTTCTCACCAAGATACTCTATCATCATCCCTGCAGCACATATAGCAGCAAGGGGATTGATCACATTCTTGCCAGCATACTTTGGTGCAGATCCACCAATAGGTTCAAACATTGAAACACCCCGGGGATTGATGTTCCCACCCGCTGCAATCCCCATCCCGCCCTGTATCATTGCTCCAAGGTCAGTGATTATGTCTCCAAACATGTTATCTGTAACAATAACATCAAACCATTCGGGATTCTTCACAAACCACATGGTTATGGCATCCACATGGGCATAGTCAACTTTTATATCAGGATACTCCTTTGCCACCTCATAAAAGACCCTTTCCCAGAGGTCAAAGGCATAGGTAAGGACATTTGTCTTTCCGCAGAGGGTGAGTTTTTTATCTTTATTTCTTTTTCTGCAGTATTCAAAGGCAAATCTTATACAGCGTTCAACACCCTTGCGTGTATTTATTGATTCCTGTATAGCAACTTCATCAGGGGTACCCTTCCTGAGGACACCTCCAGCACCTGCGTAAAGCCCCTCCGTATTTTCTCTCACCACAACAAAATCTATATCCTCTGGCTTTTTATTCTTTAAAGGACAATCCACACCGGGATAAAGCTTTACAGGCCTTAGATTTATATACTGATCAAGCTCGAATCTTAATCTGAGGAGTATTCCTTTTTCAAGGATACCAGGTTTTACATCAGGATGGCCTATAGCCCCGAGATAGATGGCATCGAACTTCTTGAGCTCATCAATAGCACTATCGGGAAGGGTCTCTCCAGTTTTCAGATACCTTTCACCACCAAAGTCATAATATTGATAATTCAATTTAAACCCCATCCTTGATGAAAGGGCATCAAGAACCTTCACTCCTTCCCTTACAACCTCAGGGCCTGTTCCGTCACCAGGAATAACCGCAATATTATAGGACTTCACAGTCAGAACCTCCTTTTGTTATGAATAAAATTTATGAAGCTACAGGATAAGGATTATCACCCAACATAATTCAAATAAGCAAATGCAAAAACTATTTAATCTTTTTCTTTACCCATTCAATAAGACCACCTGAAGCTATAAGTTCCTGCATAAAGGGTGGAATAGGTTTTGCTTTATACTCTTTAGATTGAGTTAGATTTCTAATAATACCCCTGTCTGCATCAATTTCTATAATATCACCTTCCCTGATAGAGTCTGATGCCTCCTGAGATTCAAATATTGGTAATCCAATATTAAAGGCATTTCTGTAAAATATCCTTGCAAAACTCCTTGCAACAACGGCCTGAATACCAGCTGCCTTTATGGCAATAGGTGCATGCTCACGGGAAGAACCACAACCAAAATTCTTGCCAGCCACAAGGATGTCACCTGGCTTGACCTTTGAGGGAAATTCCCTGTCTGCATCCTCCATCACATGCTTTGCCAGTTCTAAAGGATCAGATGTATTCAGATACCGCGCGGGGATAATTGCATCGGTATCGATATCATCACCAAATCTCCAGACCTTCCCTTTTAAAAGCATTGATTATTATAATCCTTAAAAGGCTCTTGAGTAAAGAGAAGTTATATACCGTGTGGTTACTATATTGAAATGTCACACATAATTACTATTTTAAAATGTCACATATATGGTAGTCTCCTTCTTAAGGATGAGAACATTTTAAGGAGGAGGCTATGCGGAAAAGATACCTTATCACGGAGGAAGAGATGAAAAGGTATGAAGTTTTAAGTGATGTGGTTTCAGGGCATTTAAGTCTCAAAGAGGCTACAGACCTTCTTGGTATAAGCTACAGACAGGCAATAAGGTTAAAGAAAAGGTT
>CALJEL010000005.1 GCA_938074335.1 uncultured bacterium
CTCATCACCTTCATCGCCTCATCGCTATCTTGCCAAAAATCCTTAAAACTGCTTTGATATTCCTTCCATAAATCTGTTAAACTTAGTTCAGTGATTTCTTTCACTGACATGGGTGTGTCCCCCTTTCTTTAAAAAGTTTAATTAAATTAAATCAATGGAGGATACACCCTTTTGTCTTAATTTTTCAATTTACACAGAAAATTTTACACTACCTTTTCTCCCTATTTTGCCGATACCCTACTGGCAGGCTGCCTCAAAGTCTTCTTAGACCAGCAGAGCAACAGTGCAGCAGAGCAGCAGAGCAATAGTTAAATAATAAGAAAAAAATAGGTAAAGCCTTTTCAGCAGCCTGCCAATTTTGTTGAAAGGATTATTATAAATTTCTATCGGCACTTTTCGGTTTCTTAAGTATCACATACATTAATATCACAATAAAAGCAAGGATTATTGCTCCAGCTCCTGCCCGGGAGGAATATGTTTTTATCAGCTCCTCATTTTCTCCAATCAGATATCCTATATAAGTGAGCACACTCACCCATATGCCTGCCCCAAGAACGGTATAAAGGGAGAATTTAAGATGTGCCATACCTGCAAGGCCAGCAGGTATTGATATGAGATGTCTTGCCACCGGCAGGAGCCTGCCTGTAAAGACAGAGACCTCTCCATGTCTTGAGAAGAAATCCTCTATCTTCCTGAGTTTCTTTTCACCGAGAAGAAAGAATCTTCCATATTTAAGGAAAAAGGGCCTACCCAGATAATAGGAAACAGAATAATTTATATAGGCACCTGCAAGACTTCCCAGTGTTCCTGAGGCAATGACAAGAAATATGTTCATCTCATTTTTTGAGGCGAGATAACCTGCTGGTGGCATAATGAGCTCACTTGGAAGGGGGATCACTGTGCTTTCCATTGCCATGAGGATAAATATACCTGGATAACCCAGTGAACCTATGGTCCTTACGAGATATTGTAAAAATTCTTCCATGAAGGATTATACCATATCTATCTCTACAAGGTTTATCTTTGAGGTATGACCCCTTTTGATATTGATCTTAGACTTTGCAATACCTAAATATTCTGAAAGTATTTCTATAAGTTCTTCATTTGCCCTGCCCTTTTCAGGCACTGAGGTAAGATAAACAACAAGACCTCCTTCAGATTCTTTTATCTCTCTTTTCCGTGAATTAGGTTTTACCTTTACAATCATGCTCTTTTTCATTCGATGTTTCTTAATGTTATCCTGAAGAGTGTCCCTTTACCGGGTGTGCTTTCCACCTCAATAGTTCCGCCGAGTAATCTTACAAGCCCATCTACAATTGAGAGCCCAATACCAAGACCCGGGGATTTTTCATCTTTATAAAATCTTTTAAAGATAAAGGGCAGTATTGATGGTTCAATACCACTTCCTGTATCAGCAAACTCTATTATACAATCTCTTTCTCTGCCCCTTATAAAGATATTGACGCCACCCCTGTCGGTAAATCTCAGGCTGTTTTGAAGTAGATTTCTTATTATAAGGGTTAGCTTTTCGGGATCTGTCCTCAGATAAACAGGTTCACCCTCGATCTTTAAATAGAGGCCCTTTTTCAAAAATTCCTGTTCAAAGGAGGTAAGGGTATTTTTTATAAGGCTGTATAATTCAATCTCCACCGGTCTTAAAGTTGTAAAGAGGGATGATTCAGCCCTTACAATCTCCTCCATCCCCTCAATCAATCCCTGGAGCCTCTGGAGTTCTGGTTCCATGTTTTTTAAAGCCCTTTCCTGGTCAACTATTCCATCCTTTAATGCATCCATATTTGCCCTCAGGATTGTAAGGGGGGTTCTTAATTCATGGGTCAACTGAGAGCTAAGGTGCCTTCTCAGGTCATCCTCCTTCTGGAGTCTTTCTGCCATTCTGTTAAAGGACTCCGCAAGGGAAGAAATCTCATCTTTACCTTCTATATCAATCCTCACGGAGAGGTCACCCCCTCTTAATCTTTCTGTTGCAGATTTGAGTTTTATAAATGGTTTTGATATGAAGTGGCTGAGCAGATAGGCTGTAAAAAAAGAGGCAAGGGCAACAAATATAATTGAACCTCCGAGGAAAAGGATAAGTTTTTCCTTAAAGGCCTCTTCCTTTAATCTTGCAATGCCCCATGGTACAAGGGTTCGCACCGCAATTTTTCCTATCCTCATACCCCTGCTGTCACTGCTTCCATGAAGATGGTCTTCAGCAGAATAAAGGTCAAAGGTCCTTTCAATGTCATAGAATCTTCTTAAATCAATCGTCTCATCCATCCTCTTCCTCATCTCATGATGTAGCAAGGGGAGGACATCTTCTGAGGCAAAAAGCTCATTGCCTTTACTGTCATAAACCTTTATATAAAATCCAAGCATAAGACCCCAGTGAAGGGCATCTGCAAGCGCCTGTTTATTCCACCTGCCATGGCTGTAGGCTGTCTCAATGGAAGACCTTACCCAGCCAAGCTGGTCTTCCCTCAGGGAGGTTGAATAGGCATTGAAGTCTCTGTAGATAAGAAAGGCAAATATTACATTGCTTACAAGTCCTATAAAGATAATCCCTGAGAATGCAAAAAATAGTTTAGCCTTCATCCCTTGTACCGGTAAATTTATAACCAGCTCCATAAACGGTCCTGAGAAATGCCGGTTTTCCTGGATCCAACTCTATTTTATGCCTGATATTTTTTATATGGGCATCCACTGTCCTGTCATAACCTTCAAAATCATATCCAAATACAGCGCTTATTATCTCTTCCCTTGTGAAGACCTGACCCGGCCTTCCAGCAAGCAACAGGAGTATCTTGAACTCTGTATTTGTGAGATTTACAGGTTTACCACCTATTAATACCTCGTGATTGCGGGTATTAATTATCAGCTCTCCCCTGTTAAAACTGAGTCTCCCCGTCTTCTTTTTCTCTCTGAGACGAGCTCTTATCCTTGCCATAAGCTCCTTTGGTCCAAAGGGCTTTACCACATAATCATCAGCACCTGCTTCAAATCCCTTAACCTTTTCTTCCTCAGAGGATTTTGCTGTAAGCATAATGACAGGAATATCATAATTTTTCTTAATTAAACTGCACAACTCCTCTCCATCCATATCAGGCAGTATGAGGTCAAGTATTATGAGATCAGGTATGTCCTCTTTTATTAAAGACAGGGCATCTTTTGCTGTAAGCACATGGATAACGCTAAAACCCTCTCTTTCAAGATAGAGCTTCAGGATCTCTGCAATCTTTTTTTCATCTTCAATTATCAGTATCCTGGCTTTCATAACCCTTCACAGTGGATTCGATAGGTATGGCAGGGTATGCTGAAAAGTCAATACCAGCACCCCAGAAAATCTAACGATTTTCTGGGGACCCCGCCTGCGACACCCTAATAGAGCAGTAGACCAGCAGAGCAGTAGACCAGCAGTTTTTATTAAGGAATTTTTTTTAATTATTTAACTGCTGCTCTGCTGCTCTGTTGCTCTGCTGGTCTAAAAAGGCTTTGAGGCATACCCTGCTATACAAAGCATATTTCTATCAGCAGCCACCCTTCATTATCTTATAAAAAAAAGGACCCGCAATTATAACAGCCAGTGTAAGTATTATACCTGCCATTATATCAACAACATAATGATACCTTAGATATACAGTAGAGACTATAAGTAATATAACCACAGGCAACAGAGACCAGAATATTTTTCTTTCAAATCTGTATGACAGGATCAAACACAGAAGTGCGATGGCTGTATGACCACTGGGAAAGGCATCCCTCTTAATGCCCTCAAGTTTGTTCAGTAGTTCATGGATGGGTTCCATAAGCAGCAGGCCTTTTAGTTCCACAGTATGGAGATGACCGATATAGAACCTCGGACCGAGGGCGGGGAAGAGCATATAACCAGCATAGGAGAGATAGAAACACAGGAGGATCAAAAATAATGCCTCCTCAAACTCCCCCTGTCTTTTTTTGATTTTTAAAAAAATACCAAGCACCACAGGTATAAAATAATAGGATGTATAGGCAAGTTGCATGATCTCGGTAAGCAGAGGATTAATAAACCTCTGAAGCCAGACGGTTGGATAGGTACCTGTGAGCAGATAATCCAGTTCAAGAAGAACAGGATCTATATCAACTGGATTCAATGGATGGACTATCCATTCAAGACTATCAAAGATAAAGATTACACTTATAGCAGGAACCACTATATCCCTTCCCGACCCTGGTATTCTTAAAAACTGTATCACCATTATGGAAAGATAGACGGGCACTAAAGTAAAAAATTTATCCTCTATCCTGTTTTTAATGCTAAAGGATAGTACAAAGAGGAATAAGGTGAATAAAAGGGTTATATATTCAGATGGTCTCAGCCTCTTCCTGATCATAGGTTCTTCATAATCCTCATAAGAGCCTTCTGTTTTTTGGAAAGTTGCCTTGGGTTTCCTTTTCTGTTGACACCTTCATAAATGCTATCGTCTTCTAATATCTCACATGTCTCAACAGGCGAGATATCATTTTTATTGATGGCTCTTGTTAATGCCTTTTCAAAATTCTCTGCATCAACAGGGATGCAGTTACTACTCCAGGCCTCCCTCTGAACTGACCTGTCTGAACTGACAACAACCCATTGAGCTCTGGAACTCCTGATAAAGGATGAGATAAAATCATCTGCAGTCTCTGAAAGCCTTGTATATACAACCTTTATACCCCCACGATCGATTATCGATCTGCCGGGTTCCCCGGATTTATGGCCATCAAAGACAAGGACAATCTGGTGTTTTTTAACTTCATGGTATTTTATCAATTTCTCAATAAGGAGTGACCTTTCTTTTTCAAGCTCCCTGTGAAAAATCCCCATCAGGTTATAGCCATCTATAATAATATTAAGTGGCATAATTTCTATTATAGCAAGAGATGGAGAATCAGGGTCTCAGCACACCTTGAGAAAATCTCATCATCTATAAGATAATTTACTATGTCTTACATCCTGCTTGTTGAAGATGACATGAAGATAGCCAGGGTTGTAAAGGTCTATCTTGAGGATGCTGGTTTCAGGGTAGTGCATTCAGACAGTGGTAAAGGGGCTATAGAAAAGTTTCTTAAAGATAAACCCCTGCTTGTTATCCTCGACCTCATGCTTCCGGATATTAATGGTGAGGAAATCTGTCAGATCTTCAAGGGAAAGCAGAAGGACAGCGGTGATGATATCCCTCTTATAATGCTTACAGCAAAGTCCTCAGAAGAGGAAAGAATAGCTGGTTTCAGCCTCGGAGCTGATGATTATGTAGTAAAGCCCTTCAGCCCGAAAGAACTTGTATTCAGGGTAAAGGCCCTCCTGAGAAGATATAAAAGGACCTCTCTGTCAGATCAAATTTTGAGTTTTAATAATGGCCTCCTTATAATTGATGAGCAAAGCTATGAGATTAAAAAAAATAACAATACGATAAACCTTACACCCACTGAATTCAAGATCCTTCATGTCCTTGCATCAGCTTCCAACAAGGTCTTCACAAGGGAAGAGCTTGTCCAGAGGGCACTGGGTTATGAATTTGAAGGATATGAAAGAAGCATAGATGCTCACATAAAGAATATAAGGCAGAAACTTGGTGATGATTCAAGAAGGCCTCAATTTATATTGACCATATATGGGGTGGGATACAAATTTATCGGGAAGAGAGATGTTTAAGGGCCTCTGGCTGAGATTTTTTCTGCTCCTCCTGACGGTTTCCCTCCTTGGTCTCTCTTCTGCCCTTATCATCAGAGAACTTAGCATAAGGGACTTCAGGGAGTATCTTGAGGCTGAGCTTGAGGACAGGGTTTACTGGGTCATGGCAGACATAGAGGGCACCTATGAGAGATATTCAGGATGGAATGAAGAGGCTATTGCATATAATGTCATAAGGGCCTTAATACTTGGACTCGATATAAGGATAATCGATAAGGACTCGGGCCTTGTTATGGACAGGAAGATGGCTCTTAACAGACTTTCTCCCCTTATGAAGAGAAGGGTCCTTGGCCTGGCAAGGGATGAGGAAGACAGGGATATGGGTGAATCTCTATCTTATCCACTTTTTCTTGGTGGTAAGGAAATAGGGACAGCTGAGGTGAGATTTATAAGGCCTGAGAGGGAAGATATATTTATCAAGAGGACTAACAGGTTTCTCATAACTGCATTAATCGGTCTTGGAAGCCTCTCAATACTCCTGAGCATATTGTTTGCAAAAAAATTAATAGCGCCCATTAAAAACCTTGCCTTAGCTGCTGAGGCAGTAAAAAAAGGTGATCTTACCGTAAGTGTTCCTGTAGCAGGAAGCCACGAGATAGCAAGCCTTTCAGAGACCTTTAATAATATGATAAAGAGTCTTAAACTTCAGGAAGACCTGAGGAAAAAACTTATCTCGAATATAGCCCATGAGCTCAGGACTCCCGTAAGTGCCATGAGGGGAGAGCTGGAGGGAATGATAGACGGTTTGATCCCTGCTGACAGGTCCCAGCTACAGTCGCTTTATGAAGAAATAAGAAGACTGAGCAGTATAGTTGAAGGGATAGAGGAATTCACAATGGCTCAGGCAAGTGTGCTGAATCTAAAAAAGCAGCCTGTTCACTTAAAGGCATTTCTTGATAATATAACTGAACTTTATAAAAAGAGGCTTCAGGGCAGAAGAATAAACATTGAATCTCAATGCAACGAAAAATTAATCATTGAGGCTGATCCTGAAAAACTATCCCGCATTGTTATCAATCTCCTCAGTAATGCCATAAAGGCTGTTAAGGAAAATGGAATGATATGGATAAAGGCAGAAGAAACAGGAGGAGAGGTCCTGATTGAAATTGGAGATAATGGATGCGGGATAAAGGAAGAAGAAATACCCTTTATTTTTGAGAGATTCTATAAAAGGTTTGATGAGGGTATAGGCCTTGGCCTTTCAATTGTTAAAGAGCTCGTGGATGCCCATAAAGGAAGGATAGAGGTAGAGAGCGAATACGGAAAGGGTACAGTTTTCAGGATTTATTTACAGTGCGACAGTACGATAGCATGTAGGGGCAATTCATGAATTGCCCCTACTACTACACAGAACCTCTCCCCGCTCTGTCGCTCCGTCGCACTATGGTATCCACAGATAAAGAAACCTGACCGGCTCCATTCCAGAAAGCTCATTAATTGACAGGGAAAGATTAATCCCGGTCTGGGAATAATAGGTTGGCCTGTATGTGCCAGGCTTATAATATCTTATAAGCCTTACCTCTTTCAGTCCCAGATTTTCTTTGAGCCCTTCAATAACATCATCCATATAACCTATGGCATCTATAAGCTTCTCTTTAAGTGCCTGTTCTGCTGTGTACACCCTTCCATCAGCAAGCCTTCTCAGGTCTTCCACTGGAAGGCTCTCTCCCCTGTTTTCCTGAATCACCTTTAAGAATCTTCCATAAAGCTCATCTATTATCTTCTGGAATATCTCCTTTTCCTCTGGAGTTGATGGTCTGAAGGGTGACCAGAAGTCCTTCTTATCCCCTGACTTTACCACCTCATGCTGTATCCCTATCTTTGTCATTAGATTTTCAGCATTGAATTTCATGGCAATGACTCCAATGCTTCCAGTAATTGAGGATGGTGTTGCATAAACCTTATCAGAAGCCATGGCAACATAATAGGCGCCTGAGGCCCCTATACCATCAATGGATGCAAAAACAGGTATATTCTTTTTTCCCTTAAATCTTTTAATCTCATGGTATATAACATCAGAGGCATTGACAGTACCGCCAGGAGAATCTATCCTGAGGACAAGACCCCTTATATCTCTATCCCTTTCAGCCATCTGAAGCATCTCCTTTATAAGTGCCACCATGGAGTCTCTTCCGTCTTCTGTTATTGTCCCTGCTAAAGAAATCAGAAGTATCTTCGGCTTTCCGGTACCTTCAATAAGCTGTTCCTTGAGAGGCTGTTCTTCTGGCCAGAGAGAGATGTTTATAAAACAGCCAGAAAGAAGACTCACAGTTAAGAGAAATAATATAAGTCTCATAGTGTATTTTCCCACAGGATATTCAGTTGAGTCAATCTTTCTCAATTTGCTGATAGAAATGCATTTTTAATGGTGGGGGATGCCTCAAGGTCTTCTTAGACCAGCAGAGCAGTAGTGCCAGTAGCACAGACATTCTTGTCTGTGGCTTACGCAGCAGTTTTTATTGATAGAGCAGCAGACCAGCAGTGCAGTAGAGCAGTAGTTTTTTAATAGAGCAGTAGAGCAGTAGACCAGTAGTTTTATTGAGGAAGTTTTTTTATTATTATTTTAACTGTTGCGCTGCTGCTCTGCTGCGCTACTGCTCTGTTATTAACTGCTGCGCTGCTGCTCTGTTGCTCTACTGCTCTATTAAGGTGTCGCGAGCGGGGTCCCCAGAAAATCGTCAGATTTTCTGGGGTGCTGGTATTGCCATTAGAGCACGGGGTGAAGACAAGCTTCACCCGTGAACCCCGAAATATGGGCAGACTGCCAGTTTTATTAAAGGCTTTTTATAAATTTCTAATGGCAGATTACGGCTCTTGTTGCTTCACCCACGATTTCAAGTTTTCTTACAACTGCACTTAAGGTTTTATCATCCAGAACAAAATCATTGAAATCCATATCCTTAACAAAATCCTCTATCTTTGTAATCGCATCTATCATATCTTTGATGTACAGGGAAGCCTTCCTTTTCATACCTGGATAATCTCCTTCAGGATTTCATCTCTTATTTCTTTTCTCAACAATTTTGCCCTTACAAGGTCAACTTCACATCCCAGAAGTTTCTCAAGTTCGTCCCACAACTCAAAGAATTTGAACCCGATAGGTCTCTCAAGTTCAAAAAGGATATCTATATCACTTGCTACATTTTCATCACCCCTTACATAGGAGCCAAATACACCAATGATTAATACCCCATATTTTTTTCTTATCTCATCCTTATGCTCTGTAAGTATTTTATTTATCTCCTGTAAGGTTTTTATATTTCCTCACCTCCCCCTTCTTCACCCATCGCTCATTCACCCTTTACCATATTCCACATAGAGCCGAATTGCTGGTGCATGTGTTTACAATCCCTCATCAAGAGTTCTTCAACTCATAGCATCATACTTAATTGTAATAATTTTAACATAATTCAGTCAGACTGCAATCTGCCGATAGAAGGTTTAAGTAGCAGAACCATAAAAAACCGTTGTCTGTTCGAAAGGTTTTACTTACAGCTGGCATTCAAGTCTATTTCAGCATATCTTTACTTTAATTGCCATCCCTTAATAGCCTCTGCAGTAAAAAGGCCATGAAGAAAAACACTGCAAGCAGAAGGCTGATTGTCCCTCCTGTAGGTAGATTGAAATAAAAGGACAGGAAGATACCTCCAGTCACTGATGCAAGGGCTATGACACAGGAAAGAATGATCATCCTCACTATCCTTTTTGTTAAAAGGTGGGCGGTCGCACCTGGTATAACAAGCAATGCAGATATAAGAATAATGCCAACAAGCTTTATGCCCAGCACTATGGCAACAGCCATTGATATAAAGAAAACTGACTTTATAAGTCTTATCTTGATTCCACTTACAAAGGCGAGTTCTTCATTGAAGGTTATGAGATAGAGCTCCTTTGAGATAAGGATGATGAGTATGATAAGAAATATTATCACCACACTGCCAATAAGGGCTTCCTCATGGGTGATTGCAAGTATGCTTCCAAAGAGATAACCAAAGAGGTCCACATTGTATTTACGAGAAATCCCGATAAGCACTATGCCAAGTGCCATGGAGGCAGTAAAAAATATTCCTATGGCTGTATCCTCTGCAATCCTTCCCCTGGTGCTTACTGCTTCTATTCCATAGGATATTAAGAGGCTGTAAAGGATTGCTGAAAGCAGGGGATTTATACCAGATATAAAACCTATTGCAACACCTCCAAAGGCGGCATGGGCAATACCTGAGCCAAGAAAGGATATCCTTCTTAGGACAACAAAGACAGAGATTATACCTGAAAAAAGGGCAAGCAGGCCTCCACCTATAAGTGCCCTCTGGACAAATCCATAGGATAAGGCTTCAAACACCTTTTATTCCCTCTTCAATCTCGCACATTTCTCACAGGCATCTGAATGAAGCATTATATCAACCTTGCGGCCATAGAGCCTTGAAAGGACATCTTCTGTCAGGGCATGGACCGGGCTTCCATGATAATGGAGTGTCCTGTTAAGGCAGGCCATCTCATCCACATAACCTGTAAGGGCACCTATATCATGGGAGACCATTATTATGGTAAGGTTCAGTCTTTTTTGAAGTCTTTTAAGGAGATGATAAAAATCCTCCTGTCCAACCACATCAATACCTGTGCTTGGCTCATCAAGGATTAATATCTCTGGATGACCAACAAGGGCCCTTGCCGCAAGGACCCTCTGCTGCTGGCCTGCCGAGAGATTTCCAAATATCTCAAAGGCGAGCTCTTCCATACCCATTGTCCTCAGTGCCTCCATAGCCATTTCGTAATGAGGCCTGGAAGGAAATCTCATGTATCCAATCTCTCCATAAAGGCCTGTGAGCACCACATTTATTGATGTTGCAGGAAAGTTGAGATCAATCCTCAGTGCCTGTGGAAGGTATCCCATAAGACCTTTCTTAATGGCATTAATAGGGCTGTCTCCTTTTATCCTTACAGTACCTGTTGATGGTTTTAATATGCCAAGGATAATCTTAAGGAGTGTGGTCTTTCCACCTCCATTTGGTCCTACTATGCCAAGAAACCTTCCTTCCTGAAGGGTTAGATTAATATCCTTGAGGACCTCCTTATTCCCTATGGAGTAACTAAGTCCTTCTATCTCAATGGCATTCATCTGAGCGCCTCTTCAAGCCTGGAGAGGTTATAAAACATGAGGTCTATATAATTGTCCCTTCCTGGTATCTGAGGAGAGCCCAATGGGTCAAGAGTGAGGATCCTTGCTTTTGATTCCCTTGCAAGGGCCTCCACAAGGGCTGGACTGAGCTGGGGTTCTGAAAAGAGGACCTTTATATTTTTTTCCTTGATAAATTTAACAATCTCAGTGATATTGCCAGGTCTTAATTCCCTTCCAGTTGCCTCAACAATGTAAAGGGGTTTAAGACCATATCTTTTAGAAAAGTAATTCCATGCTGGATGAAGGGCAACAAACTCCCTTTTTTGAAGACGGGATATCCTTTTTTTAATCTCCTCATGTAGCCCATCAAGTCTTCTTTTATAGGCTACGGCATTTTCAATATAAAAGTCTTTCCAGACAGGGTCAATCCTTATCAATGTGGCTGTAATACTATCAACCATTGACTTTACAAGCACAGGATCAAGCCAGTAGTGAGGATCGGCTCCACCATGCTCATGGGTATGCCCTTTCTCTTTAAATCCTTCATGCTCGTGGGTATGCCCTTTCTCTTTAAATCCGTTTATAAGAGGAATGGTCTCAGAGAGGTCCACAACCCTTATATCCCTTTTGGCTGCCCTGACAAATCTTTCTGCCCAGAACTCCAGCCCTGCACCAATCTTTATAAAAACCTTTGCCTTTGTAAATTCTTTAATCTCAGCTGGTGATGGCTCAAAGGCATGAGGAGAAGAACCAGCAGGAATAAGGGTCTTTACCGTGACCCTTTCCCTGCCGATATTCTTTGTGATGTCCTCAAGGGGGTATATGGAGACAATAACAGGAATCACCTCCTCTGAATGGATCTTCAGGGGGATGAAGAGCATGAATATTATCCATAGATATTTTGCGATCTTCATTATAAAAAGAATACAGGATTAAGGAGATATGATGCAAGAACTTTGTGCAGCCCGTAATCTGCCATTAGAAATTTATAAAAAGCCTTTAATAAAACTGGCAGTCTGCCCATATTTCGGGGTTCACGGCGACAGTAGGGGTAGGGCTTGCCCCTACCCTTTTGAGGGCTTGCCCCCACCCTTTTAAGGGTAACCGCAAGGGTTACCCCTACTTCTTCACCCCGTGCTCTAATGGCAATACCAGCACCCCAGAAAATCGTCAGATTTTCTGGGGACCCCGCTTGCGACACCTTAATAGGACAGTAGAGCAACAGAGGTAGCCGCAGGCTTCAGCCTGCGGTAAATGGTGGAAATACAAAAAACGCATGTAGGGGCAAATTCATGAATTGCCCCTACATGAACAGACTGGAAGCCTGTTCTACCATCTTTGCTTATAGGGATTTATTGGAAAAGATAAAGACCTTAGCAAGAAGGAAAGGGATTAAGGTTATACAAGTAAACCCAGCTTATACTTCAGTGATAGGTATGCTAAAGTATGCACCCTTGTATATGATAAGCAAGGATAT
>CALJEL010000006.1 GCA_938074335.1 uncultured bacterium
GAGATTACCACTGCATCATGTCTTATCTTTATTACCCTTCCATTACCAAAGGTATCTCCTTCTTTCAGGACGAGGCCATTTATAATGGCAAGCCTGAGGTCTTCACTTATGACAACGAGTGTTATCTTGGCAGTTATGCCAGGAGGCGGGACAAGCCTTTCAAGACTTATCTTCGGGAACTCCTTCTTCGATATCTTTATGGGAGATCTCAACCCTCCAGGTATAAAAATCTTTTTAATCTCAGGTACATCAAATCTGAAAGGAAATTCTGAAAGCACTAACTCTCTTTGAGGAGCTATATCCTTGAATATCAAAGGCATTATATAAGGTGCAAGGATTAAAGATAAGATCATAAAAATATAGGGGCTTATAAAAAGCAGGATAAATTTCCTTTCTGTCATAGCAAATTCCCCATCTCAACCCATCTTCACTGTCTTAATCCTTCCGTTTATCTGAAAGGAGTTATTCCCATCTGGCTGGGCATTTATTAGCAATTTATCAATTACCAGAAGGGGTAATTCAGGCCCTTCAAGAAGGTTTATCTTATTTACAAAATCTCTATAATCCTCTATGGAACCCTGAAGGGCAAACCCTATGGACACTGTATCACCTTCAGGCAAAAATTCTGTTACAGTAAGCCTCCCTGAAGGAAACAGTGTTTTTATCCTGTCAACCTTTTCCAGTATTAATAGCTCTGACTCTTTCACTCTGTAATCTTCTGGAAGATAGGACCTAAGAAGTTCGATCTTCCTTTTTAGCGCCTCATCTTCCTCCCTTATGACCTGTGCTTTTGAAAGATTATTCTTTATGGTGAAAAAGGCTCTTTCCATGGTTTTTTATAGGAGTCTGTAAAGATTAAAAATCCAATGGAAAGACCAAGCAGGAGGCCTGTCATTATATGAATTAAAAGTGGCTTTTTCAGATATTCATAAAAGCCTTTCATCAGCTTACCTCTCTCTGAACCTTAAATCAATATCAAAGGAACCGTCAGACACAGAAAATTTTTTATTTATAATCTCAGGCTCCATCAATGAATCCCTTTTTATTGAACTTAATAATCTATTAAAAGAAAGGAGCATCTCTTTATGACTTCTGGAATCCGTCCTGCCACTGAGCCTCATGCTTATAGAATCTCCCTGGGTTGATAGGTCTATGGCCTTTATTTCTATATTATTCATGGAATAGCCTGAAACTTCCTTTAACACAGCTGAAACCGAAGGTCTTTTTTCTTTTTGAATAAAATCTCTAAGAGGGCTTAAGGCCTTTGCCTCCTGGACGGAATTGTTATAGGATTGAACAAAGGCTGTAAAAACCCTGTATTTCGTGAGGAGATCTCTGATATCTGTTTTTACAGATTGAATAGTTATAATATTATTGATTCCGATCATGAGACATATAACAAACAGGACCCCGGATATAACAGCATTAAGAGTGAGTACACTTCTCAGGAATCGGAATCTCCTGTATTCCTCTGGAAGAAAACTTTCTTTTGAGGAGAGATAAAGAGCTCCGATGGGCAGTAAATATTCATGCAGCTCCGTGCCTTTATAATCAAGCGAAACCTGCACCTGCGAGGTGCAGGTTTTTGAAAATAAAAAAGGCGGGGCAACTGCCCCGCCTTTACAGGCCTTTTAATTAAAACTGCACCTCAAAGGTTGCATAGATGTCCTGTGCCTTATCAAGGGGTGGGAAAATCTGTGCATTCATCGGGCTCTTTGCAAGGTCATCAATCTTCTTTGGAGCACCTATCCAGGAATTTGAGCCAGTATATTCAAAGTCATAATACTGGTAGCCAAGTCTGAAGAATGCCTTTCCACGCTTTGAGATGGGCTTGTTCTTTAGCTCCTGAATCACATAGACCTCATAGACATTTCCCCTTGTGCCAAGCTTTGATGTCCAGATATCATCTCCTGCTGGTGCAAAGGCTACCCAGTACTTTGAACCCCTGTTGTATTCTGCACCTATCTTTGTTCCTGTGGCTGGTATATCATACCTTGCACCGAGATAGATAAGGGTTCCTGTATGGGATTCTTTCTTCCCGAATGGTGGCATATCATAAAGCAAGCCAGCTGCACCTTCTGCTATGCCATCTCCGTCTAAGTCCATCACGAGGAGATTATTGTTGGGATGGGTCTTGCTTATTGCACCTGCTATGAAGAGATTGAGGTTATCAAGCACCTTGGCCATAGCGAGTGCTCCATACTGATCAATATCACCAAGGTTTGTGCTTACACCACTGTCTGGCATATTGTCAAATATATCAAAGGCCCTGTTCCACTGAAGCTCTACATGGAGATTGTCTGTATCATAGGGAACAACATTAATGCCGAGCATGTTGACATCCTTTGGTGTATTATCACCTGGAAGGTCTGTTTTGTACCCACTGTCATATCCCTTTCCATAGCAGATCTTTGCATAAGCACCTGGAAGTGCCTCTATATCAGGTGCAACACCTATGGTCATGCCATCAAAGGCATAATCAATAAGAAATCCAGGGACACCAGCAGAACCTGTCTTTTCCACATTCTGCCTCAGATTTGTTGGCACACCACCTGTTGAAGGCCTTCTACCAACGGAAAACCATACTGGCTGATCAGCTATATTTGACCATGTGGCATAGGCATAGTCAACTATAAGATTTGCACTCTGGGGCACATGACCAATAGAGCCATCAAAGACACCCATTGCCCTGTCTGCAAAAAACATTCCCTGAACAGGACCTTCTGTCTCATGACCCCATACCTTATACATGAGGAGCCTTGCCTTTACAGTAACATCCTCAAGTGCCTTTGCCTTGAGATTAAGGCCAAAGCGGTTTGTAAGGAGAGAGCTGTTCTTTACATCATACTTCTTGTTATAAGCAAACCATGTCATAGGATTGTTGGGGTCCCAACCAGAGGTAGAGCTTGGCAGAACCTGATAATATTCATGCACAGTGCCTTTCAATGAATCATACCTGAACCTGTAGTCACCACCGATCTCAAGCCAGTTCTCCTCTGCCAGTGCAAGGACAGGCAGAAGTAAAAGGCTCAGAAGAACTATAAAACTTACTAACCTCATATCTTCC
>CALJEL010000007.1 GCA_938074335.1 uncultured bacterium
TTTAAATACAACAATCTTAATAAAATTACTTGCTTGCTAACTCCATAAATTTTTGATAGATTATCTATAACCTCTATAAGTCTCTCTGGCAAGGAAGGATAAATTTTTAATTCTTTTTTTATATCATCTTCTGGAACCAAAAATTGAGCAGCAAATCTATTACAATAGGACTCTTCCTCAAAATCTTTTTCAACCTCGTAGTCTAAAGAACATATTCCTGAACTTTTCCTCAAAAGGTGACAAACCTCATGGAAAAGAGAGAAGATTTTAATTGATGGATGGTCTGTTTCATTCAATACAATTCCTGAAACATCACTACATATACTAAAAGCCCTAACATCATCAGATACTTCTTTGTTTTTTACTTTTCCAGGCTTTAATGGCTGTTCTATAATTATAAGTTTAAGCTTTTCTTCAAGGATAGTTTTATAACTTTCAAGAATTTTTTCTGGCTTCTTATTTTTTAATAAATCAATGCCCAAATACTGTCTAAATCTTTCTGCTAACTCAATAGGTGATAATTCTTGCGAAAAGCTTGGCAGTGAAGATTTTTTCAATCCCAATTCTTTCATTTTTTCAATAAGATACTCTAACTTTCTCTGTGCTAAAAATACTTCAGGATTGAGTTTTCTTTCTCTATTTAACCTATAATCAGGAATAGTCTTCAAATCTGGAATTTCTCCGGAGAAGAAAGCTGCGAGAGGTCTTTTTAAAACTTCTGAGATATTTTTTAATTGAGCAAGGGTTACCAAGCCCTCTTTTATCTTAGTAAGAGGTATTTTTGTCTTTTTAGATAAATTTTCTTCATCATATCCTGATGCTTTTATTAATGTTAAAAGAACCGCAGGCTTGATCTTAATTTCTTTTTTCATAAATTACTCCTTTTGGGTTATAATTAAAGTTTCTCCAATTTTTGTTTCTTTAATTTCCCTTTCCCAGCGAAATTTCATTTTATTTCATCCCAGATTATCTCTAATTTTTCCTTTAGCCATGGGAGCTGGTCTTTAATGATTTTCCAAATTATCTCTAAGTCAACTACAAAATAACCATGTATTACTACATTTCTTAAACCTATAATGTTCTTCCAGGGAATATCTGAATATTTTTGTTGTATTTCGTTGGGGAGTTTACTTGCAGCCTCCCCTATGATTTCTATATTCCTGATTACTGCATCGGAAATAATATCACTTCTCACAAATCCCTCGATTGAACTTATGCCCTGTGTATATTTTTCTATCTTTTTAATTGCGGTAATCATATCTTCTATTAAAAGTGTTGGTTCTCTCTTAGACATAAATTAAATCCTTCTTTATGGAATCCCATAAGGAGGGTTTTCTCAAAACTGCTTTGTAAGTCAAAATATCTACTTTTAAACCGAGTAGTGATTCCAGATATTCTTTTATCTCCACAATTTCCCAGCCAATTGGCTCTGAAAATTCCAGAATTATATCAACATCGCTTGCTTCCTTTTCCTCTTTTCTTGCCCTTGAGCCAAATATTGCTATACGTTCCACCTTGTATTTATCCTGCAAAAAATTCTTTTTTTCACTAATTTTCCTTTTGATTTCTTCTATATTCATTGTTGCTAACTCACCATCTTTACTTTATTTGTAATCTCTCTTATATTTTCAATCTTTTTTCTCAGCTTATCCGCTGCCTTCCAGAGTTTGTCTTCAAAATTTATATCATTTTCTTTTTTCATAATTATCACATCAAAATTTAAATTGACTTTGAATTGACCCCCTGATTTTTCTGGTCGGGGCGAGAGGATTTGAACCTCCGACACCACGGTCCCGAACCGTGCGCGCTACCAGGCTGCGCTACGCCCCGACAACCAGAAAGGATGAATAGACTTCCATATTAATTATAACAATTTTATCCTCCTGAATATCTCATCATAAAAAGCCCTTTCACAGGATATCTCTATATTTAATGTATATATCTCACCTGGTGGAAGCTTTCCCTTTGCCCTCACAAGATCTTTTTCAGTTGTGATGAGAAAGGCCCCTGTCTGCTGTGCCCTGTCTGAAAGGTCTTTTAATTCGCAGACTTCATAGTTATGGTGATCCATAAAGGTCACGAGGTCAACTATGTTTAAACCTGCCTCCTGAAGTGTAAGTCTGAAGGATTCAGGATTACCAATTCCTGCAAAGGCAAGGAATCTTTTATCCCTGAGCTCATCAGGACCTTTAAATTCTTTAATAGAAGGATAGCCATTTTCATCAATCCTGTATCTAATTATCTCTTTTAAGACATGCCTTGAAAGATATATGGGTTGATGGGGGGCATAGAGTCTTAATTCATCAATCAATCCCTTGAGGTTCTTACATTTATCTGCCATTGTTATTACAATTATATCTGCCCTCATTATCTCTTTTACTGGCTCTCTTAAAGGTCCAAAAGGAAAGAGCCTTCTGTTACCAAAGGGATTGAGACCGCTGATAAGGAGGATATCAATATCTCTTTTAAGCCTCCAGTGCTGGTAGCCGTCATCAAGGATAAAGAGATCTGGCTTTTCTTTAAAGCAACTCATTGCATATATGCCAGCCTCGTATCTATCCCTGCCAATTACAACGGGAATATCTGAAAGCTTTTCAGCCATTAAAACAGGTTCGTCTCCCACATCTACTGCCTCTACCAGTGGACCCGTTCTGCAGCTAACTATTACTGGACCAGGAAGCCTTCCCTTGTATCCTCTTGAGAGGATTGAGACATCATAACCCCTTTTTCTCGCCTCCTTGGCAATTTCTATGACCATGGGTGTCTTTCCTGTGCCACCCACAGTTAGGTTCCCCACACTTATCACAGGTACTGGAAGGACCTTTTGTTCTTTGAGTGCCTTCTCTTTCCTTTGTCTTAAAAAATAAAGATAAAGTCTTTCATAAATTTTAATGAGTCTGTCTTCTATCATTCATGAGCTCCTCAATTATCTTAATAGTCCTCTCAAGGGCCCCCCTGTTTCTTTCATAAATAAGTCTTGCCCTTTTACCTGTCTCAAGCCGCATCTCAGGGGCATCGCATAATTCTATGATATGTTTAAGGATATCCTGAGGTTCTGCTTGAATGGCTGCTCCTTCTTTAAAAAACTCCTCGGCAAGGGGGAAGTTATGCATGTATCTTCCACATATTACAGGCCTTGACCAGTAGGCTGGTTCAAGGAGATTATGTCCACCAACAGGCACAAAGCTTCCTCCCAGTATCACTATATCAGCAAGGCTGTATATAGAGGAAAGCTCTCCAATGGTATCAAGGAGGAGAAGGTCATAGGAAGCTGTATCAAGTTGATTGCCTGACAGTTCAGTTCTCCTGATAAAATTTATATTTTCCTGTCTGAGAAATCCTGCTACTTCATTAAATCTCTGGGGATGCCTTGGTGCAAGGATTATGAAAATCCCTCTGGCTTTAATCAGGTCTTTTAATACCCTGAGTATAAGCGCCTCTTCACCTGGGTGGGTGCTTCCGATAACAATTATTATCCTGCCACCTGTCTTCAGACTCAGCTCTGCTTGCCCGGGTGGAGGCATATCAAACTTGAGATTTCCTGTTATATGGATTCTTGATTCTTCCACTCCCAGTGCAATAAGCCTCTCTGCATCAATCTTACTGGCTGAACAAAAGGCATTCACAGCTCTGAGTACAGGCTGCATGAAAAAGCCTATCTTTTTGTATCCTTTCATTGACCTCTCTGAAATCCTTGCATTGGCAATAATAATTGGTATTCCGAGTCTCTTACACTCCTTGAAGGTATTTGGCCATAGCTCTGTCTCCATGGTTATAAAAAGAGAGACCCTGTATTTTTTAAGGATCCTTCTGATGATAAAGGGTATATCAAAGGGCATATAAAAGATAAAGATCCTCTGAGACCTGTCTCTTAAAAGCTCCCTGCGGGCTATATCCTGACCTGTATCTGTCATTGTGGAAAAGAGAATCAAACTTCCAGGAAATCTTTCTCTCAGAGAATTTACAAGTCCTCTCGCTCCAAGGGTTTCTCCAACACTTACAGCATGTATCCATATGGCAGGTCCCGATTGCCCTTTAAAGTCCAAGATGCCAAATTTCTCCTTAAGCCAGCGAGACCTCAGATTCACTGGCCTTTTAAAATATTGGAAGGGGAGAAGAAACACCAGGGCAAGGCAATAAAGGATGCAGTAGAGGAATCTCATGGTCAGCTCACAAACTGGTGTTCATAGAGCCTTCTGTAAGCACCATTGAGCTGAAGGAGCTCCTCATGGGACCCTGATTCAATTATCTTTCCTCTATCAAGTACAATGATCCTTGAGACCCTTTTAATGGTGGACAGCCTGTGGGCAATTATAATAACAGTCCTGTCCTTCATGAGGTTCTCAAGGGCGCTCCTTACAGCATGTTCTGAATGGCTATCAAGGCTTGAGGTAGCCTCATCAAGTATGAGTATCGGCGGATTCTTAAGTATTGCTCTTGCAATGGATATCCTCTGTGCCTGTCCGCCTGAAAGCCTTGTGCCTCTTTCACCTATTACTGTATCGTAACCATTGGCGAATTCCATGATAAAATCATGGGCATGGGCAGCCTTTGCTGCATAAATAATCTCCTCCTCAGGGGCATCGGGCCTTGCAAACCTGATATTGTTCTTCACGGTGTCATTAAAAAGGATTATGTCCTGACTGACTATGCCAATAAGACTTCTCAGTGATGTAAGGGAAACCTCTCTCAGGTCCACATTATCTATGAGAATAGTGCCCTCCTCAGGGTCATAAAATCTGGGTATAAGGTCTACAAGGGTTGTCTTGCCCACTCCACTGCGTCCTACAATGGCGATTATCTCACCCTTTTTAATCCTGAGATTTATACCATCAAGGATAACCCTCTCGGTACCAGGGTATCGGAAGGTTACATTCCTGAACTCGATGGCGTCCCTGAATTCTTTAAGTTCGGTCTTGCCTCCTCTTTCTTTATCCACACTGAATATCTCAGAAAGCCTCTCAAAGGCAACCTTTGCCTGCTGGATATTATTGTTTACACTGGCAAGCCTCTTCGCAGGTGTATGGATCATGAGCACAGCAACCACAAAGGAGGCAAGGTCTCCAGGTGTCAGGGCACCTTTAACCACAAGGCCTCCACCATACCATACAACAAAGGCAATGGCAATGCCACCTATTAATTCCATGAGCAAGGTTGCTCCTTCACTGAGCCTCACTGTCCTCATAACCTCATGAT
Source organism: uncultured bacterium (assembly GCA_938074335.1). Lineage (GTDB taxonomy): Bacteria > Nitrospirota > Thermodesulfovibrionia > Thermodesulfovibrionales > CALJEL01 > CALJEL01. Next base: position 5,197 of record CALJEL010000007.1, read on the forward strand.
AAAAGGATTGATTTTTATCCCTGAAGATCCTTAGCATATCGTCCTGTCTTCCAAAGACCTTTATTATCTTGAAACCATTCAGTGTCTCTGTTAGAAGCTCTGTGAGAACAGATATCTTTTGCTGGGCCTTTTTTACAGTAGCCTTGAGCCTTTTACCAATCCTCTGTACACCATAAAGTGCAAGTGGACCAACAATCATTACCACAAGGGCAAGGTCCCATCTCTTATAAAAGGCAAAACCTGTAAGCACTATTACTGTAGCTCCCTCTACAAAAAGGTCCTTCACAGAACGGGCAATAAGGTCCTGGAGTATATTTACATCATTGAGAAACCTGGAGATAATTGAGCCTGAGGCCTCTCTTTTTATAAAGCTCATGGGAAGGCTGCTGAGATGTTGATATAGATTATTCCTTAAATTATTTACTATCTTCATACCTATAGACTTCATCAAATAGGCCTGACCTGCCATAAAGAGACCCCTCAAAATAAAAAGTATCATAATTGCAAAGGGCAGAAGGGCAAGGTAGGTAATATTCTTTTTTATAAGGACATCATCTATCACAGGCTTCATGAGCCAGGCAAGGGTTCCATTTATCCCTGACACACCAAGGCTTAAAAGACCTGCAATTATCACCCTACCTGCATAGGGTTTGATAAGCCCTATCATCTGTTTGATTACCATCCTGCAAGCTCTCCTGCTATCTCAGCAACCCTTTTAGATGGAGCTTTTCCTGAGAACAGCTCTCTCATTTCCCTGAGCTCATCCTTCACAGAGCGATTGAATTCAGAATCATTAATGAATCTCTTCAGATACATAATTATATTATCTGAATTTGCCCTTTTCTGAAGCAACTCTGGAAAGAGCTCTTTATTGAGAATTATATTTGGTATGCTTATATATCTCACATCTACCAGAAGCCTTCCAAGCAGATAGGTAAGATTAGAAAGTTTGTAAATCACTATTGTGGGAATACCCAAGAGCCCTGCCTGAAGCACCGCTGTACCTGATGCAGCAATTGCCAGATTAGATGCCATAAGAGAAAGCACTGATGAAGATGCCCTGCTGAAGGACTCCATAAAGGGTGGTAGCACCCTGACCCCGAGGCCGCTCATTTCCTGAATTTCCTCCTTAAAAGGACCGGGTAAATTGGGTGCCACTGGCAAAAGAAATTCTGCTTTTCCAATATCCTGTTCTTTAAGTTTCTTTACAGTTTCTTCTAATAGAGGAAGAAGTCTCTTCAGCTCAGAGGGCCTGCTGCCAGGTAAAAGTGAAATCACGGGTTTCTCACCTGTTATTCCAATAAGGTCCTTTGCCATTTTCCTGTGTCCTGCAGTTGAACCCTGAGAAAGAAGGGTCTCAATCTCCTCTATCTCTTCCATAACTGGATGTCCGACAAACTCAGCCCTTGCCCCAATCTCCCTGTAAAGACCTTCCTCAAAAGGAAGGATCAGGGCAATATAATCTGATATATCCCTGATCTTAAAACGCCTTTTCTTTCTCCATGCCCATACCTGAGGGCTAACATAATACAGGACCTTTATGCCTTGCTTTTTTGCTATCTCACCTATCCTTATATTAAAATCAGGGTAATCTATAAGTACAATTAACTGAGGCCTTTTCTCTCTTATATGACTGACCACTGCATTGAAATTTGACCTTATGTTCTTTATAGCACCTATTGCCTCAATAAGGCCAAAGGCATGACCAGGTCTTCCAAGAATCCTTACTCCAGATTCTTCCATTCGCTCTCCACCAATACCCCATATCTCTGCATCAGGCCATCTCCTCAGGATCTCTTTTGCAAGAAGTGCTCCGTAAAGCTCTCCTGAACTTTCTCCTGAAAGGATCAATAATTCTTTCTTTAGCATATCTCCAGGATGGTCTTTGCAATCCTCTCAATAACAGACTCTTCAAGTTCAGGATATATGGGCAGGGAGAGGACCTCCTTTGATGCCCTCTCAGCCTCGGGTAATTCACCCTCCCTGTATCCAAGGAAACTCAATGCCTTCTGAAGATGTAATGGCTGAGGATAATAAACAACAGAGGATATACCCCTTTGTCTGAGTGTCTTCTGAAGCTCATCCCTTTTTTGTGAGCGGATTGTATATTGATGATAGACATGATAATATCCTGGCCTCTCAACCGGGGGGATTACCTCACTACCTTTAAGAAGCTCACTATAAAGATGGGCCTTTTTTCTTCTGAGCTCATTATACTGCCCTATTCTTTTAAATTTTACAAGTAATATTGCAGCCTGTATCTCATCAAGCCTGCTATTGAAGCCAGTTATATCATGCATATACTGAGCAGAGGCGCCGTGATTCCGCAGCCTCCTTACACCTTCAGCTAAGGTTTCATTATCAGTAATAACCATTCCACCATCTCCGTAGGCACCGAGGTTTTTGCTGGGATAGAAACTGAAGGCACCTGCTATGCCAAAGGAACCAACGGGCCTGCCATTAATATTTGCACCAAAGGCCTGGGCACAGTCTTCTATGACAATGAGATTATTTCTTTTTGCTATATCCATGATCTTATCCATCTCTGCAGGATGGCCATAAAGATGCACTGGCAGTATGGCCCTTGTCCTTCCTGTAATCCTTTCTTCTATGAGGTCGGGATTAATATTAAATGTATCAGGCTCAATATCCACAAATACCGGAGTGGCTCCAGTGTAAAGGATTGCCTCCACAGTAGCAAAGAATGTAAAGGGTGTGGTTATCACCTCATCACCCTTGCCTATTCCAGCAGCAAGGAGTGAAAGGTGCAGGGCATCTGTTCCAGAGGCAACTCCTATAGCAGACTTCATCCTGTGAAATGCTGCTATCCCTTGCTCCAGTTCCTTTAATTTTGGACCGAGTATAAATGTGGTTGAACTGACAACCTCCTCAATGCTGGAAAGAATCTCATCTTTTATATCTCTGAGCTGTGCCTTCAGATCCACCATGGGAATCATCTATGTTTACCTCCTGATCTTATTTGTTATATCTATGGCAATAGATAAGGGATATATAACATCCTCACCAGGGACAAGAGGACACTTTCTTGAATTTATGCACTCCACAAAATCCCTTAATTCCTCTTTCAAAGGCTCTTTCTTTTCAACAGGTATATCTTCAAAGACAAGACCTCCATTTTTTGGAAGACCTTTCTGAAGGGTCTGTACCATAAAATCTACTATTAAGACATAACCCTCACAGAATACAGTATGGATCCTCTTTTTCTCCCTTGATACCCTACTTGCAAGCAGGTCTACCTGACAATTATTACCTTCAGGACTGCTGAAATCAAGCCTTGCTGAGGCAAAATCTATCCTGTCTGTCACAAGGCTATAGCCATAGGCTGAAAAAGAATTTAATCTTCTGTCCCTTAAGAGATCAATTATTATATCTATGTCATGAATCATAAGGTCAAAGGTTATCTCCACATCAATCCCCCTTCCTGTAAAAGGAGAGAGCCTCTCTCCAATTATATAGAGAGGATTTTTTATAAATTCTCTGGCCTTCTGATAAGCAGGATTATATCTCTCAAGATGTCCTACCTGAAGTATCCTTCCTTTTTCTTTAGAAAGCCTAACAAGCTCCTCTGCCTCATCAAGGCTTTTTGTGATGGGTTTTTCCACAAACACATCCTTCCCGGCCAGAATCGCCTCTTTACAGAGTTCAAAATGTGTAACAGTTGGTGTAACGATACTTACAGCATCAACATGAGGCAAGACATCTCTCATGTCTTTGTACGGACGGGTTCTGTAAAGTGTGGCTATATGCCTGGCCCTTTCAATGTCAGAATCTACCACCCCTGCAAGCTCTACATCAGGAGATTCACTCAATATCCTGGCATGATGCTGACCAAGATAACCAACTCCGATAACAGCAACCTTTTTCAAAAGACCTCCTTATAATTAATTTACAGAGTGACTATAAAGGATTGATGAGTTGTCACTCCTTTTAATATCCATTTATTATACAGTATAAGGCAGGGTGAATCGGTGAAGGAAATGGTGCCGAAGGAGGGATTCGAACCCTCACGGGTTACCCCACACGCCCCTCAAACGTGCGTGTCTACCAGTTCCACCACTTCGGCTATAAAAATATTAACAGATGGTTAAGCCCACTGTCAAACTGCCCGGGCACCCACCCTGAATTGCTTGACAAAATGGTGCATATGCCGAAATGCCTTTATAGCGACACCTTAGTAGAGCGACAGCTGTGATAAAATTATGTAAGATTCTATTGCACTGAAATTTGCCTGTGGAGGAAAAAGAAATGAGTATACTCTCAATTATCAAAAACAGAAGGAGCATAAGGGACTTTCAGGACAGGGATATCCCTGAAGATATCATTGATGAGCTTATAGAGGCGCTTATCTGGGCACCAAGTGCCGGGAATCTCCAGGCAAGGAGGTTTATCTTTGTAAAGGATAGGGCAATCAAAAGGGCCCTTGCAAGGGCTGCACTTGGCCAGTCCTTTATTGCAGAAGCACCCCTTGTGATTGTGGCATGCGCAGACCTTAAGAGGATTGCCTCAAGATATGGTTCAAGGGGTGTAAATTTATATGTCATACAGGATGTATCAGCAAGTATAATCCAGCTCATGCTCCTTGCCCATGAAAAGGGTCTTGGAACTGTATGGGTGGGTGCCTTTGATGAGGAGGTTGTATCAGATATTCTGGAACTTCCTGAGTATTTGAGACCAGTTGCCATAGTGCCGGTAGGTTATCCTGCCAGGGTCCCCCAGGCACCACCAAGAAGGACAAGGGATGAGCTCATAGAGATAAGATAGATTAAAGTTAGAGCAGTGCTAAGCAACAGGCTTAAGGCAACACCAAACTTGAACTTTCACTTCTGAAAGCTCCTCAAAATTTCAAGGGCCTCTCTCATATCCTCCGGGACCTCTGAATGAAACTCCAGTTCTTCATCCGTTACAGGATGTCTGAAGCCAAGGCTTTCTGCATGAAGCATCTGCCTTGGAAATTTCAGTTTCCTGCCATCAAGCTCTACAAAGGTCTTTCTTCCATAAGTCTTATCTCCGCATACAGGGGTTCCAGATGAGGCAAGATGCACCCTTATCTGGTGAGTCCTTCCTGTTTTTAAAAAGACCTCAATGAATGTGGCTACCCTGAATCTCTCAATCACCTTATAATGAGTAATGGCCTCCTTGCCTGCCCTGGTTCTTACAGAGAATCTTTTCCTGTCATGCACTGCCCTTCCGATGGGCAGGGAGATTATGCCTTCATCCTTTACAATATCTCCACAGGCGAGGCATAGATATCTCCTCCTTAATTGTCTTTTTTTGAAGATCTCAACTAGCCTGTAATAGGCCTCTTCACTCAAGGCAAAGACCATTACACCTGATGTATCTTTGTCAAGCCTGTGGACAACCCCGGGTCTCAAAGGACCGCCTGGAAGTGCAGTGGAAATCCCCACATGATAAAGAAGACCATTAAGCAGGGTGTGAGAAGGATGACCTGGTCCCGGATAAACAGGCAGGTAGGGAGGTTTATTAATGACCACAATATGTTCATCTTTATAAATGATATCGAGAGGTATATCCTCGGGAATCAGGCCATCGCTCTTTCTTTCAGGTATGGTAACCTCTATTCTTTCACCTGGCCTGACTTTATGGGAAGGTTTTACTGTTTTAGTCTGGACCCTGACAAAACCTTCTTCAATAAGCCTCTCAATCTGTGATCTACTGAAACCTGTTTTCTCCTTGAGATAGACATCCAGGCGCAGGCCCCTTTCAAACTCCTCTGGATAGAAAATATATAATTCATCTGTCTTTTTCATATCCATCAAAAGGCATACTCAATGTGCTCAATCCTGGGCTCTGGCTTGAGCTCAATGGATATAACATCAAACCTAAGGGGAGGGATGGTCTTAAAATCTTTAAGATAATAAAGGGCAGCTTTTTTAATCCGTTCCTGTTTTTGTCTTGTAACAGCATCCTCTGGAGCACCAAATAAGTCTGTGCTTCTTGTCTTGACCTCAATAAATACCATCACATCGTCTTTAGAGGCAATTACATCGATCTCTCCAAATTTTGTTCTGTAATTCCTTTGAAGTATCTTATAACCCTTTTTCTTGAGATAATTGATTGCAATGGCCTCACCCTTTAAACCGCTGTCTCGCAACTGTTACCTCGCCACTGTCTCTTCAGTCTTTCCATTAAAGCCGGGACCTCTTCAATCTCAAAGACCTCATCCCTGCAGAGGAGCCTCAGGGTCTCCCGAAAGGTTCTGTAACCTTCCCAGAGTCCTGAAAGATAATCGCCAAGGGTCTTGATGAGTATCTCACCTTTTCTGTCCCAGTCTATCAGGAGTACCACCTGCTCAAATCTTTCATGAATCTCCTCACTGAACTCATAAAGGTTTTTGCCTCCATGTAACTGTATTATCTCACCTTCAAGTCCGAGTCTTCTTAGGGCGATTACATCATTTTTGCCCTCCACAATAACAGGAACTTTTCTGTTGAGATCAGAAAGAACCCTGAATAACTCTTCCAGTGCCTCAAGGCGATCTCTGAGGTCTTCCTTTACTGATTCTTTTAGCACTATCTTATTCAACAGCTATAAAGGTCTCTGTCCTGGTAATGCCTTTAATCTTCTTCCTGATGTCTTTAAGGATTTTATTAAAAATATCATTTATATCCTTCGCCTCAATAACAGCCATAATATCATACTGTCCTGTTACCACATCTGCATAGACCACACCCTTTGAAGCCCTTAGGATATCCCTTACAGACTTGTCCTTCCCTGGTAATACATTTGCAAGCAGATATACCCTTGCCATAAAGACCTCCTTTTATTATATTAGCCCTCAGATGAGCTTATTTTTATTCTATCAGAATTTTGTATAATTTTATAAATGCTAACCCTTGAAGATATCAAAGAGGCAGAAAAGAGGATTCGTCCTTATATACACAGAACACCTTTAATACATTCCAGGTCCTTCAGTAACATTTTTGATGCCTCTATTTATCTAAAGGCAGAGAATCTTCAAAAAACAGGTTCTTTCAAGGTTCGTGGTGCCTTCAATAAATTGCTTTCCCTCAAAGACACAAGGGCTGTGATTACTGCATCAATGGGTAACCATGCACAGGCAGTCGCCCATGCAGCCACCACTCTTGGATTGAGGTCAAAGGTCATAATGCCTGTAACCGCACCTTTAATCAAAGAGGAGGCAACAAAATCCTATGGTGCAGAGGTGGAACTTTATGGTGAGACCTTCGCTGAGGCATTGAGTTATGCGCTCACACACAGGGAATATGAGTTCATCCATGCCTTTGATGACGAGGAGATAATCACAGGTCAGGGGACAGCAGGGCTTGAGATCATTGAAGATTTAAAAGAAATAGACTGCGTGCTTGTCCCTGTTGGAGGTGGTGGACTTATCTCAGGTATAGCTATTGCAATCAAGACACTTTCACCAAATACAGAGGTAATAGGTATTCAAACAGAAAGGGCTCAATCAGCCTTTTTATCCTTCAAAAAAGAGCAACCCCTTGAAATGAAACCCCTTCAAACAATTGCTGATGGTATTGCTGTGGGCAGGGTTGGCACGATAACCTTAAATCTGATAAACAAATATGTTGATCAGATTTTTACGGTAAAGGAAGACTCCATCGCCCATGCCATCTTACTCCTTATGGAAAGAAAAAAACTTGTTGTTGAAGGTGCTGGTGCTGTTACACTTGCCTGTATCATAGAAAAACCTGAGAGATTTAAAAGCAAAAGGGTGGTCCTTGTCCTCAGTGGTGGAAATATTGATTTCACCCTTATGGACAGGATCCTTCACAAAGGTCTCTTAAAGAGTTACAGGATAGGCATTATAAAGGTGATAACAGAGGATACACCCCTGAGCCTCCTGAATCTATCAGGAGTAATAGGAGGGTTGAGAGCAAATATATTAAATATTACCCATAACAGGCTCATTGAAGATCTTCCAATCGGAAAGACCGAGGTAGTACTTACCCTTGAGATTAAAAACAGAGAACACCTGATGAAGATTATATCTGCTCTAAGAGAAAGGGATTTAATAGTTAAAGAGCCATGAATGCTGGCATCCTTGTTCATGGTGGTGTGGGTTCTTTAGAGGAATGGAGGGATGGCTGTCTCTATGCCTGCGGGAAGGGAGCCTCTATACTTAAAAAAGGTGGCCCTGCCCTTGAGGCAGTGATTGAGGCAGTGAGGACCCTGGAAGATGATGGAAGATTCAATGCCGGAACCGGTTCTATCCTGAGAATTGATGGTAAGACCATTGAGATGGATGCCTCTGTGATGGATTCTTCAGGAAGGCTTGCCATGGTCATGGCAGTAAGGGATGTGAAGAATCCCATTCTCCTTGCACAGGCCCTTTTAAGCACACCCCATGTGGCTATAGCTGGTGAAGGAGCAGGTAAACTGGCTGAGAAATTTGGTCTTGAACCACATCCTGGTCCTTCTGAACATGCCCTGAAACAATACGAAAGGATAAAAAAGGCCCTTTTGAATAAAAGACCTGAAGAAATAAATCCGCTCTGGAAGGGCTTTGAGCACCTCCTGTGTGATACTGTTGGTGCAGTGGCAATGGACAGAGATGGAGTATTTGCAGTTGCCTCCTCCACTGGCGGTGCATCTGCCATGCTTGTTGGAAGGGTAGGTGATACCCCGATTATTGGAGCTGGATTTTATGCCGGCAAACTCGGTGCAATAGCTGTAACAGGAATAGGTGAGGAGATAATAAAAAGGAGCGTGGCAAGGACTGTATATGACAGGATTGAAAGAGGAATAGATTTAGAAAGGGCTGTTAAAGATATAATCTACTCCTTTCCTCAGGATATCCCGATAGGGATAATAGCAATAACAAAGGACTCAGCAGTAGCCCTGTCAAACAGAAAAATGGCATGGGCTGAACTCACCATCACTTAAATAAAAAATCTGCAACCACAAACTCTGCCAGTTCTGTGTCATCATAAATATAAATCACATCAGCCTCTATGCCCTGAAGAACAAAGGGATTACCAAAGGATATAATCAACCTTGCCTTTTTTGCCAAAACACTCAGGATATCCCTGAAATCCTTTAGAGGCCTTTTAAAGGCGCCTGGCCTTGAAAAGACAGCCAGGAGCAGATCCCTTCTGTCAGGGATCTTATCAATATCTTCCTTTGAATTTATATAAAAAACATCTTCAGGTGATAACCTGCTTGCAAGGATAGCTCCCTTCTTTCTAACCCCTGATATCTCATCATTAATAATGACAACAGCAGGACCCTGCAGCACAGGGATATCACCAGAAACTGTAAGGGCCTTCTCATATATCTTTCCTGCAATGACCCTTGCATGATCAAGATCAGGCAGCAGATCATCTCCTTTTGATAGAAGCGGGTACAGTCTCTCAAGTCTTCTATTTTCTGAAACCACGATCCTCTTTGCTAAACCATGGGGATCCTCCGGGTGAAGAAGCAGATCAACCCCAGCGGTGATAGCCAGCTCAGCAGCATCAGGTTCACCATATCCTGAAAGGGCACCCATATTCATGGCATCAGTTATAATAAGACCTTCAAAGCCCCTATCCCTTAAAAACCTTACGGCCTTTTCTGATATAGAAACAGGCCTCTCCATGTCTATCCCTGTAGCAAGGATATGACCCATCATAATTATTGAAACACCTGATTCAATTGCCCTCATAAAAGGGATGAGCTCAAAGGCTGAAAGTTCCTCCACAGATTTTCCTATCACAGGTAGCGCATGATGGGAATCAATGGCTGTATCTCCATGACCTGGAAAGTGCTTTGCACAGCTAAGGACTCCCTCTTCATTAAAGACCTTTATCATTAATGTGCCAAGCATGGACACCGTCTCAGGGTCATCTCCAAAAGAACGAATTGAGATAATAGGATTAGAAGGATTATTCTGGATATCCATAACAGGTGCAAGTACTGTATTGATACCTGCATAAAGGGCCTCCCTTGCTATATGTCTGAAGGCATCCTTAATAAGAGAAATTGAAGAGGGATCATTCTTGAAGGCATATCCCATTGCCATGGCTGAGGGAAATATAGAACCACCCATCACCTGCTGGCCGAGTCCCTGCTCAAGGTCTGAGCAAATAATAAGGGGCCTTTCTGAAAGTCCCTGAAGAAATCTCAGACCTTCTTTGAGTTTTTCAATCTCTCCACCGAAGACTATAAATCCACCAATGCCTTTTTTAACAAGGTCTCCATACAGCTCAGGTGTCTGACAGAGCCTCCTGCCATCAAGCCTGACAATGAGTCTTGAGTAGGGATTATTACTCATTCCCTGTTATGTATTATAATTAATGGCTCATCTTGGATTATGGTGCAAAGGATAAAGTAGTGCGACAGAACAGAGGGTTGTAGGGGCAATTTATGAGTTGCCCCTACATGCGTTTTCTCGAAAAGAGGCAGATTGACAGACTTGTGGAACTTGCCTGTGTTGAGGCCCTGAAGGAATGAAAAACCAGCCATAAGGTCCTAAGGTGGAATTAAAGTCCTACCTGCCTTAGGACCTCTTCCACTTTGGGATCTCTCTTTGCAAGCTCTTTGAGGACCCTTTCAACCTTCTCTTCTCTCTCCTCAAGCTCTTTCTGCTTTCTTACTGCAGGTGCAAGGGCTGTGCGCCTATCCCAGATAACAAAGCC
>CALJEL010000008.1 GCA_938074335.1 uncultured bacterium
ATCTTTATACTTTCTCTACCCTCTGATATAATAAAGAGTAAAACAGTTATGTTTTTGAGGTCCTGTGAATAGACTTATTAATGAAAAATCAGCCTATCTGAGGCACTCTGCCCATCAATTAATAGACTGGTATCCCTGGTCAGAGGAGGCCTTTGAAAGGGCAAAGAAAGAAGATAAGCCTGTATTTTTAAGCTCCGGTGCCATATGGTGCCACTGGTGCCATGTAATGGCAGAAGAAACATTCAATAACACTGAGATAATAGAATTTCTGAATAACAATTTTATCTGCATAAAGATTGACAGGGATGAAAGACCAGATATAGATAGAAGAATGCAGATGGCAGTCCAGACAATCTCAGGTACAGGTGGATGGCCTTTAAGTGTATTTCTCACTCCTGATGGATACCCCTTTTTTGGTGGAACCTATTTCCCACCTGAAGATGCCCATGGAAGAGCGGGATTTAAAAGAGTTTTAAGGACTGTGATTGATTTCTATAAAAAGAATAAGGAGCAACTCCTTGAACAGTCATCAAGACTAATGAATCTTCTGTCTGAAAATAAAGATGTTAGAGGAGATATCAGATCGGCTCTTATTGAGATAGCAAAATCATCGCTGATCTCCAGCTTTGATCCTGTACATGGAGGCTTTGGACAGGCTCCAAAATTTCCCATGCCAGGTGTCATAGAATTTGTTATAAACAGGTTGTTTTTTGAGGAAAGAGAAAACTTCTTATACAAAGTTCTGAACTCCACTCTTACTGCCATGGCTGAAGGAGGAATCCATGATCAGCTCGGTGGAGGCTTTCACAGATATGCCACTGATGAGGCTTGGATAATCCCGCATTTTGAAAAGATGGCTGATGATAATGCCTGGTTGCTGAGAAATTATATTGATGCCTGCAGGCTCACAGGTTCCTCTTATTTTAAGGAAGTGGCAGAGGGAATAATAAACTTTGTCAGGACAACCCTCTCTGATCCTGATGGAGGATTTTATGCATCTCAGGATGCTGATGTAACACCTGAGGATGAAGGCGGAGCCTTTACATGGAGCTATGATGAGCTCAAGAATGTGCTGGATGAACAGGAGTTCACGGTGCTAACACTCCATCTCTTACATGAAAGAGGCTCCATGCCTCATGACCCGAGCAGGAAGGTCCTGTTTGTGGTGAAGACTCCTGAGGAGATAGGTTCTCTGACTGGTATGAATGAAAAACATGTTAATGAGATTATAAAAAGAGCAAAAGAAAAACTCCTGAGATATCGCAAAACAAGAAAACAACCCTTTGTTGATAAAAACCTCTATACATCCCTTAACGGGATGATGATAACCTCTTTTTTGAAGGCTGGAAGATATTTAAATAAAAAAAGTTGCGTGGATTATGCCTTAAAAACAGTCAGGAGGATACTCTCTTTAAGATACAAAGATGGCCAGTTGTATCACTCCGAAGATGTAAAGGGCATGCTTGAGGATTATGTCTATTTAATAGAAGCCCTTCTCTTATCCTATGAAGTTACAGCAGACAGGGATTATCTCGGTAAGGCTATAGAATTAATGGACAGCACTACCAGGCTATTTTATGATACTGCTTCAGGAGGTTTTTTTGATACAGAAGAACCTGTTCTTGGCATAAGGTTGAAGACCATAGAGGACATACCTCATCCCTCAGCAAACAGCCTCGCCATTATTATGTTACTTAAACTTTTTCATCTTACTGACAGGAATGAGTATTTGAAGTTTGCTGAAGACTCTCTCAGGACCTTTTCAGTGAGGGCAAAGGGAAACGGTATATTTTCTGCCTATTATTTTGTAGCACTTGACATGTATTTTAACATGTTAAGGCTTTCAATCCATGCTTCAAAAGACAGTGAACTCTCAAGAACTGCCCTCACCTTCTTCAGGCCCTATGTTACACTCAGATATGAAGAGCAGGATGCTCTTTCATTTTATGAAGAGAAAGACTTCATCCTACCCTGCCTCAGAGAAAGATGCCTTGAACCCATCTTTGATAGTAAAGAGCTGGTAGATTTTTTAAAAGCTAAGATTAAAACAGAAAATTAAAGTCCTGCTATTTTAGCAGCATCTGGTCTGAAATCTTTTGATGGATTCTCTCAATGCTACAGGAATTCTATCCTGTAGCATGAATCCTGATGCCTTGAGTCAAACTGTTAAAAACTACTCAGGTTTTTTAATGATAACCTCTATCTTTCCTTTGAGGAGTTCTGCAAATCTCTTTGCATCTGACTCTGTACCAACTATGGAGGCATAGTGCATTGGTATGGCTATCTTTGGCTTTATATCAAGGGCTGCCTGAGCCGCATCATCTGCTGTCATCACATAGGTACCAGAGACAGGAAGAAGTGCTATATCCACATCCTTGAAGGTCTTCATCTCAGGGATATAATCAGTGTCTCCTGCTATATATATCCTCTGATTGTTTACCTTGAAGATGTATCCCACCCATCCATTAGCCTTTGGATGAAACTTCTTATTTGTATTATAGGCAGGCACTGCCTCCACCTCTATACCCATGACAGTTAACCTGTCGCCTGGTTTTACTATCTTGATATTTCCTGAGAGTTTATCCGCGCAGTCCTTTGTCGCCACTATTACTGTATCAGGACCCTGAATCATCTTTATATCTTCAGGAGAGCAGTGGTCATAATGTTCATGGGTTATAAGTATAATGTCAGCCTTATCCTTTTTCCTGAGTTTAAAGGGATCGGTGAAGATTATTTTTTCTCCAGCTATCTTGAAGGTATCATGCCCGAGCCAGTGAATATTCTCTACCATATTTAATACCTCCTTTTTCGATACCTCAGATGACCCTGCTACTGCAGGTTTCCCGGAAAGGAAAAGAAAGAGGATTATAAAACTTATAAAAATCTTAATCATGGTATCCCTCCTTAATATTTCCACAGTTTTCTTAAAAGCTCCTCTTCCTCTTTATTGATCTCCTCAATGCGGGTATTCAGCTCGTTAACCCTCTTTTCAAGCTCTTCCCTTTTATTCTCGAGTTCTCTCTTCTTTCTGATTGCGAGGACACGACCTTCTCTTCTTATATCCTGATTAAGTTTTTCAATCTCCTCTGTTACAGTCTCAGCCTCTTTTTTCAGGACTTCTTTTTCTTTTTGAATTTCTTCAAGCCGTGACCTTATATCTTCCTCGCTCTCACCAGTTGATACCGTTACTTCTCCAGCAGTAACAGCCGCCTCATCGGTCTTTTGTTGCTCTCTAACTGATACTTCACCAGCAGAGGTTGTGCTTATCTCTTTTATCTCTGCTACATCATTACTGTCTATCTCCATAACCCCGCCTGATTTGAAAAATTGTATTCTGTGATCAATTTTTTTATAACTATCCACAATGATGGATGAACCATTCTTGAGGACTATCCTGTAGGCAGAAAGAACCTGAGAGGGAAAGGTTAAAAGAGTTAAAGCAAAAACACCCATGCAGCCCCATACCACCTCCTGCACCAGAAAATCTGCAATCCTCTGGAGGCCCTTTCTGCTGTTCCTTGCGGGGTCAGTCATATCTTATCCCTGAGAAGTTATCAGTTCTATAATCTTATCTGCAGGTATTGCCCCTGGGATAACCCTTCCATCAGGAAGGATAATGCTTGGTGTTGAGTTTATGCCCAACTCTCTTCCCAGCGAGATATTTTTATCAATCTGATCTGTCTCACAGTCTGGCTGGGGTGGCACATTGCCTTCAAAGTTTTTCTCAAGTAGCTCAAGAGACCTTTTACATTGAATGGACTTTGCCTTCCAGTAGGCATCTTTATGATTGGGCAGGGGAAAAAGTTTTATATAAAAGGCTATGTCCTTTCTTTTTTCTATTACCTGTTTTAACTCCCTGTGAAGTTTTGCACAGAAAGGACAATCAGGGTCTGTGAATACTATTACCCTGTATTTCGCCTTTTTATCACCCATAACAATTGCATCATTAAGTGAAATCCTTGAAACATCTACCTTGTTAAGCTCAATGAATCTTTCCTGGGTTATGTTCTTTGAGGTCCTGAGTTCAACTATCTGACCGATCATTAAAAACCTCTTTGAAAAATCCAGATAGATAAGGCCTCTTTTGCCGTCTTTCTGAATGGATATCTCCCAGAGTCCTCTTGCAGGTGCCTGTGAAACAGAATTAACCTTAACGGTCTTGAGTTCTGGTATCCCGCCTTCTTTGAGGAGATTTTCTGCCTCCTTGGGCTTCAGGGTATGGCAGTCCTTACACTCTCCGCCGCAACCTCCGAAGCTCATGACCTGAGAGGCTGAAATACTTAAGGTTATAAACACTGCAGAGGCTATACAGAACAATAAAGTAGCAGCCCTGGAGAAATAGCTTATCTTATTGCTATCTTTTAACATTTAATATGCCCTCCATCTGTAGTATCTTCTGGATAATTCCAGAAAGCTGAAGTTTATCCTTCACCTGAAGTATAAGCTCCAGATGAGCCCTTTTATCAGGTGTTGAAAAGGCCTTCACACCAGATATATTAACATTGAAAGAAGATATAAGGCTACTGATACTTGCAAGTATCCCTGGTTTATCAAGTGCCTCTATGAAAAGTTTTGCAGGTGCAAGGGAATCATCAGCCTTCCAGGTAACCTCTATTATCCTTGCATCATCAACTGCGAGTTTTTCAAAATTAGGGCATCCCCTTCTGTGAATGGTCACTCCCCTTCCCCTTGTTACATATCCCACAAGGTCATCACCCGGAACAGGGTAACAGC
This sequence comes from uncultured bacterium, assembly GCA_938074335.1. Lineage (GTDB taxonomy): Bacteria > Nitrospirota > Thermodesulfovibrionia > Thermodesulfovibrionales > CALJEL01 > CALJEL01. Next base: position 4,735 of record CALJEL010000008.1, read on the forward strand.
ATCTTGATGTGTGATAGAGTATCTCATCCATTCCCTTAATACTTATTCCCTTAACAACCTTTTGCTTCTGAGGTTCCTGTTTCTGGAGAGGTCTGGTCTTTTCAGGGATAAGTTTATGGATTATCTGCTGGGCAGAGACCTTTCCATAACCTACAGATACAATAAGCTCTTCATAGGTCTTCATATTAAAGGCCCTTGCAAGCTCTTCCTGTTTGAGCTTCAGTGTATTAAAGGGGATCTCATGCTTTCTGAGCTCATCCTCTACAAGCCTTGTACCGAGTTCAAGTGCCTGTTTGCGTTCAGCAGTTTTTATCCATTGCTTTATCCTGCTGCGGGCCTTCTGCGTTACCACAAAGCTGAGCCAGTCCTTTGATGGAACATGATTGGGTGCAGTAATTATCTCAACTGTATCTCCACTTTTGAGTTTATACCTCAGGGGAACAAGCCTTCCATTTACCTTTGCACCAACACATTTATTGCCAACCTCTGTGTGAACAGCATAGGCAAAATCTACAGGTGTAGCGCCATAGGGAAGCTCCTTTATCTCTCCCTTTGGTGTGAAGACATAAACAACATCTGAGACGACCTCGCCCTTTACCGCCTCAAGGAATTCCCTTGGATCCCTGTGTTCCTTAAGGGAATTTACCAGTTCCCTTAACCAGGCAATGTATTTTGCATCCCTTTCATCAAGATGACCCTTTTCCTTATATTTCCAGTGGGCAGCGATACCCTGTTCTGCTATCCTGTGCATCTCCTCTGTCCTTATCTGAAATTCAACCCTCTCTCCCTGAGGTCCTACCACGGTAGTATGAAGTGACTGATACATATTTGCCTTTGGCATGCTTATGTAATCCTTGAATCTTCCAGGAACAGTTGCCCATAAAGAATGGATAACGCCAAGTATATGATAGCAATTTGCCACTGTATCCGTAATTATCCTTATACCAAGGACATCATAGACCTCTTCAAAGGGTATCTTCTGCCTGAGCATCTTCTGATATATACCATAATAATGTTTTACCCTGCCTGTTATTGAGGCAGGAATATTTTCTGCCTTCAGTCTTTCTTCAAGTGTATTTATTATGGCCTGAATATATCCTTCTTGCTCTACCTTCCTCTTTGCAACCTTACTGACAAGGTCCTGATAAAGTTCAGGCATGAGGACCTTAAAGGAAAGGTCTTCAAATTCAGACTTCAGCCACCCAATTCCGAGCCTGTTTGCAAGGGGTGCATAAATCTCAAGGGTCTCCTCTGCTATTGCCCTCTGCTTTTGCTCTGGAAGATACTGAATCGTTCTCATGTTATGAAGTCTGTCAGCAAATTTTATCATTATCACCCTTATGTCTTCTGCAACAGCAAGGAGCATCTTCCGGAAGTTTTCTGCCTGTGCCTCCTGCTTTGTCCTGAACTGGAGCCTTGAGAGCTTTGTGAGACTATCAACAAGAAAGGCTATCTCCTTTCCAAACATATCCTCAAGGTCTTCCCTTGTGGTACCTGTATCCTCAATGGTGTCATGAAGAAGACCTGCTCCAATGGTAAGTACATCCATCTTCATATCTGCCAGTATATCTGCAACAGCGAGGGGATGACTTATGTATGGTGTGCCCTCAACCCTTTTCTGACTGCAGTGCGCCTCGCGGGAAAAGATATAAGCCCTCTTTATAAGTTCTACATCTGCCTGCGGATTGTAGGAAAGTATCTTTTTAATGAGAGATGCAATAGATATTACCTCACCCATAATTTATTATAACATTCATAGAGCAGTAGAGAAGCAAACAAAATAGAACAGGTAAGAGGTGAAGGGGAACTAATCAATTAGCCCACTGCTATAGGAATATCTTAGCTTAAATATAAAGCCTTATTTGAGGAGCTACCACCTATTGAAGGGATCTTCTTATTGCCCTTATCTTGAGCTGGATGGATCGCCTGCCATTGAAATCATTTATCTGAGGCAAGAAGGCAATATCAACTGACTCTGATGCGATATCTATTAGCTCAGCCATACCGAATCCTATAACATCAAACTCCCTGTCTCCCTGTCTGAGCCTGAGTTTAAGATGGCCGTTTCCCACAATCCTTGACTCAACAGGAAGTATGTTCTTTGTTCCAAGAAGTGGCTCTTCATTTCCATAGCCAAAGGGCTCAAGGGTTTTTAATTCTCTCAGGAGGGAATAATTTATTTCCTCAAAGGAGGCCTCTGCATCAATCCTGAGTACTGGCACAGGTCTTTCTCCCATAAGATAGTCCATCAATCTTTTCTGAAGGGCAGCCTCAAACTCCTCCATGTCTTTAAGATAAAGACTCAAACCCGCTGCCTGACTGTGACCTCCATATTTAATTAAAAATCCCCCCAGTGAATCCAGTATCTTCATAATATCTATCTCAGGAATACTCCTTACAGAACCTGTTGCTATACCATCTTTTACAGTAAAAATAAAGGCTGGCCTGTAAAACTCTTCCTGAAATCTTGAGGCAATTATCCCTATGACCCCGGCATGCCAGCCCTCTTTACAAAGGACTATCCCTTGAGGTATATCTTCATATTTGATCTTAAATAGTTCCTGTGCCTCTTCATATATATCCTCTTCAATGGACTGCCTCTGTTTGTTGAGCCCGTCGAGCCATCTTGCAATCCTTTCTGCCTCGTCTGGCTCCCTTGTAAGAAAAAGGTTCACAACCTGAGATGCCTCTTCAAGCCTTCCCGCTGCATTGAGCCTCGGGATAAGGGTAAAGGAAAGGTTTGACGGTGTAAGCTCTTTATCCCTCATACCTGAAAATTCAAGCAATGCCTGTAGTCCAGGCCTTTCGGTTTTCATCAAAAAACTAAGACCCTCTGAAAGGATATTTCTGTTTTCGCCAGTAAGAGGCACGATATCTCCCACCGTGGCAATTGTGAGGAGGTCAAGAAATTCCATAACATCATCAATATTTCCATAAAGGGCCTGCATCACCTTGAAGGCCACAGCAGCTCCTGAAATGTGCATGAGGTTATCTGAAGGGTTGACCTTCGGGTTTACAACAGCCACCGCCTCAGGTAAAAGTGGCGAACGGTCATCACCTGAAGAGCGGAGAGGGAGATGATGGTCTGTTATTATAATATCAATGCCACTTCTTCTTGCCATGGATACCGTGCTAAAGGACTTGATGCCACAATCCACTGTGATAATGAGAGAGGCTCCTGTATCCTTTGCCCTCTGAAGTCCTGGTTCATTGAAGCCGTATCCGTGTGAATGTCTTGATGGTATGAAAAAATGGACATCCGCCCCGCTTCTCTTCAAGCCCTCAACCATTATGGCTGTGGCTGTAAGACCATCCACATCATAGTCACCATGTATAAGGATACGTTCATTATTTTTAATCGCCTCTCTTATCCTCATCACAGCCCTCTCCATATCATGAAGACTGTAGGGATCGTTCAGGAGGGAAAGAGAGGGATTAAGAAAATCTCTAATTTGTGATGGAGTCTTTATACCTCTGTTGATCAATATTTGAGAAAGGGCCTTTGATATACCTGTCTTTTTTGAAAGATAGTTGAGATACTCCTCATTTGTCTTTGTGAGGACCCATCTCATTCTTGCTGGACCCCACCTTGCATAATTTTAAAGCCCTTAATTTCTACTTTTGAATCTTCATACCACCAAAAAGAAGTACCACAGGACTTGCCACAAATATGGAGGAATAGGTTCCAATTATCACACCTATCAGGATTGCCAGAGAAAAGTCATGGATTGCAGCACCACCAAAAAGATAAAGTGCAAGGGCAGCAAAAAGGGTGGTAAGGGATGTTATTATTGTCCTTGAGAGGACCTCATTTATTGACCTGTTTATAAGTTTATCAGTGGCCTCATTTATATTCTTCCTCATATTTTCCCTTATTCTATCAAAGACAACCACTGTGTCGGTAAGGGAATAGCCTGCCACGGTGAGAAGGGCGCTGAGAACAACGAGATTGAATTCCTTCCCGAGGAGATAGAATATCCCAACGAGTGCAAGGACATCATGGAAGGTGGCTATGGTTGCGCCAAGGCTGAATCTGAACTTAAACCTGAGGGTAATGTAAATAAGTATTCCAAGGGTTGCCATTGCTATAGCCCAGAGGGCATCATCTCTCAGGCGTTTTCCAACCTTTGGTCCTATCTCCGTAGTGGATTCAACGGTAAAGTTGCTCAGGGACATGTTTGTCCTGAGGGCATTGATAATTGACTCTGTGAGTCTGGTTATCTCCTCTTCCTTTCTCTTTATCTTTACAATCAATTTTTTCTCCTCAGGTATATCCTGCAGCTCCACATCTTTAAGCCCTGCCCTGTTAAAGGCATCTCTTATCTCTGCCAGAGAAAAGGCCTGGTCAAATTTTATCTCAATAGCTACACCACCGGCAAAGTCTATCCCGAGGTTTGCCTTACCTCTTGATATCTGGACTATGCCTGTTATGCCGAGTATAATTAATACCCCTGAAAGGATAAAGGCAAGATATCTTTTGCCCATGAAATCTATCCTGGCATTCCTTATGAGTTCAATCATATGCTGAGCCTCCTTAGTTCTGTCTTTCTTGAGATTATCATGTCAAAAGCAGTCTTTGTACCAATAAGGGCTGTAAAGAGGTTTATGGCAATCCCGAGGCTGAGGGTTACTGCAAAACCCTTTATAGGACCTGTTCCAAACTGAAAAAGCACAGCTGCTGTTATAAGGGTTGTTACATGGGAATCAAAGATGGTCCAGAAGGCCTTTTTATATCCTGAATCAATGGCTGCACGAGGGGTCTTACCATGCCTGAGCTCTTCACGGATCCTCTCAAACATAAGGACATTTGAATCCACTGCCATCCCAACTGCAAGGATGATCCCTGCGATACCAGGCAGGGTAAGGGTTGCATTGAGCATCGCCATTGCACCAATAAGAAGAATGAGATTAAGTATTAAAGCAATGTCTGCAATAGCTCCTGAAAGCCTGTAATAAAAGACCATGAACAGGACCACCATTATGAAGGCTGCAACACCTGCCACCTTTCCTGCTTCTATGGAGTCCCTTCCAAGGGAAGGGCCTACAGTCACATTCTGTAGAAGCTTAAGTGGTGCTGGAAGGGCACCAGCCCTCAGGACTATCGCAAGGTCCTTTGCCTCATCCATTGTAAAGCTTCCGGTGATCTGGGCATTACCACCGGATATCCTTTCCTGTATCACCGGTGCAGAATAGACATTGCCATCAAGTACAATGGCAAGCCTCTTTTTAACATTCTTACCCGTCACATCCTCAAAGATCTTTGCACCCAGTGAATTGAAGGTAAGGGATACATAGGGTTCATTGAATCTTGAATCTATCTGAACCCTTGCATCCGTAAGAAGTTCACCTGTAAGAAGAACCTCCTTTTTCAGGATATAGGGTCTCTTATAGACTTCTCCGGTCTGTTTATCCACTATCCTCTGAAATAATATCTCATCACCTTCAGGCAATCTGGAGTTAAATCTCTTTAAAAACTCCTCTTCTTCAGCGGGTTTCACCGATACCGGAAGCTCATTCCATAGAGGAGATTCCTCATCAAGGAGCTTGAATTCAAGCTGGGCTGTCTTTCCTATAAGCTCTATAGCCCTCTTTGGATCCTTTATCCCAGGAAGCTGGATAACTATCTCATCCTTTCCCTGTCTCTGGATGGTGGGCTCTGCAACACCAAACTGGTCTATCCTGTTACGGATAGTCTCAAGGGCCTGGTCCCTGGCGTTATCAAAGGCCCTTGTAAGCTCTGCCTCTGAATATCTCACCATAAGGGCTTTTTGGTTTCTTGTTATATTAAGTTCTGGATAGTTTTCCTTTATAAGCACTTCAATATCAGCCTGAGATGGGCTGATCTCTACATGGTCAGCCCTTGAAAGGACCTCTGCCTTTATATTCTTTTTCTCAAGAAGTGCCTTCAATGACTGGCTGAGCCTGTCATTCATAACCTCCATAACCTTTTTTGAGTCAACCTCAAAGACAAGATGGGTTCCTCCCTGAAGGTCAAGGCCGAGGACTATGCCTCTGCCTGGCATGTTATCCTTCCACCACTGGGGCATGTAATTCCATAAAGGTGTATTTGGTAAAAAGAAGACAATAGAAAGAACAATGGTGCAGAATATGAGAGCTAATCTCCAGCGAACTGTCTTTTTCATCTCGCCTCCTCAGGCCATTCTGGTATTGTTGATATATAGATGGAAATTACAATTAAGTATCCTTGCAGCCTTTCTTGATGCATTCATCCTTGAAAGAAATATCTCAAAATAATCTATAACCTGAGAAATCCTCGTATCAATGGTTACCATGAGCTGAATCGTTCCAGCTATATTACTGCCATTTCCTTTTTTTATAACAAGCTCTGAATTCGTTGCCGCAAAATTAACCCTGTCGTGTATATCCTCTGACACACTTAAAGGATTTCTTACCCTGCTACGGTGCACATCTGACTTGTCTGCAATGAGAAGCGCAGCGCCTACGGGATCAGGCACAATCACACCCTCATCCTCCTCATGTCCAATGATAGCCATCATTACCCTTGTTACATCAGAAAGACTAAGTTCAAGCTCCTCAAGTATATCTTTTGCAAGAAGGGCACCTATCCTGTTATGGTGCATCCTTCCAAGCATATTACCTATGTCGTGAAGATAACCCGCTATCTGAGCAAGGAGTGCCTCTTCTTCAGGATACCCGAGCTCCTTGAGAATCCTGTAGGCTGTGGTTGATACTATCTCGGCATGTCTGAAGCCATGCTCAGTATAACCAATTGCCTCAAGATATTTATCCGCATTGGTTATATACTGTTTTGCCCTCTCACTCTGTCTCAGTCTGTCAATGAATCCCGCTGTAAGGATACTCAATTCTCAACCCTGGTTTAATCCTCTTCTGTATTGGGTCTTTTGGCGGCAATATACCCCTTGCCGAATTTGACCTTCACATTCTCAGCAATTTTCAGGGTCACGGTATTTGTTCCAACAGCCTCCACAACTCCATAAATACCACCTGCAGTAATAACCTTGTCGCCTCTTTTAAGGGACTCAAGCATCCTCTGATGCTCCTTTGCCCTCTTTTGCTGCGGTCTTATGAGCAGAAAATAAAAGATCACAAAGATCAGCACAAAGGGAATCAATGTACTAATTAGCGCTCCAAGACCTCCTGGTTGTCCTCCCTCGGGTTGAGGACCCATTGCCCATGCTAAATCTAACATATTGCCTCCTTGGGTATTTTAATTCTATTAAAACTCTATCCCTGCCTCAAGAAAGGGACCCTTGAGTTTAAGCTCTGACTCTATATCTGAATAATCCATCTTTATATCCTCATACCTGTAACCACCTGCAATAAAGAGGGGTCCAAAAGGAGCTACCTTAAGCCTTCCGATAATATCATAGTAGTGGTTTGAACTATAGGCTATGCCCCTCACTTCAGCCTCTATCTTTAATAGATCAACAGGCTTTATCTGTACACCAGCATAGACCATTGGAACAGGGATAGTGGCACTCTTTGATGCAGTAATTCCTGTTGTTGGCTGGTCTACCTTTGCATAAAAATCAATTATCCTTGCATTAAGACCGAGCTCTACATTTAAGATCCCCAGTGTAAGGGTCTTGAGCCCTGGTATTCCATAATAAAGGGCAATATCATAATGGTCAAGCTGAACCTCTGAATCAAAGGGATCACTGGTAAAACTCTTTCCACCAAAATTGAAGCTTGCCTTCTGTCCTCTTCCATCAAACCTGCTTGGTGTTGCCATGAAATAGATATTTGGGATTACAAGGGGCATATCAATCTTTAACCTTCCAAATACCTTTGTCTCTTTGTCATAATTGAGATTCTGATCAATGTCAAGCCTGTCTGAGCTTGTTAAGGGCTTATAGCTCACATATCCTTCTGGATCCTGATACCAGGCTCCTATAGATGCCTCAATACCTATTGCAGAGGCAATTGCAGGGACAAATAAGGTCAAGAGGCTGATGATATAAATTAGTCTTTTCATAAGTTCCCCCTTTTTAGGGACATATTTGCGGCCCATGGCCATTCTGTCTCAATATTATGCAATTTAGTCAGGATATTTTTCAATCTCCTTTCCCCACACCTGCGAGGTGAGGAACCCATCTCCTTTCCCCACACCTGCGAGGTGAGGAACCCATGGATTTATGGTATAATTTTATTTCTTTAACAAGTTATTTCTCAGGAAGAGGTGAGCAATGGGAAAGAATGTTGTAGAAAAGATTATAGAGGCTCATCTTGTGTCAGGTGAGCCTGTGCCTGGCAGGCTGATCAGTCTAAAGGTAGATCAGGTTTATACTCAGGATGCAACAGGAACCATGGCATGGCTTGAGTTTGAGGCAATCGGCATAGACAGGGTAAAGGTTCCTCTTGCAGTATCCTATGTGGACCATAATACTCTCCAGACAGACTTTATGAATCCCGATGACCATGTCTTTTTACAGACCATAGCAGCAAGATATGGTGCATGGTTTTCAAAACCAGGAAATGGTATATCCCATCAGGTTCATCTTGAGAGATTTGCTGCTCCAGGCAAGATAGCCCTTGGCACTGACAGTCACACACCCACGGGTGGTGGCATAGGGATGCTTGCCATAGGTGTTGGTGGACTGGAGGCAGCCTCTGTAATGGCTGGAGAACCCTTTGAGATAACCATGCCCAGAGTTGTGAATGTGAGGCTTACAGGAAGACTTCAAAGACCCTATGTTACAGCCATGGATGTGATATTGGAGCTTTTAAGAAGGCTTACAGTAAAGGGTGGTGTTGGAAAGATTTTTGAATACAGCGGACCAGGGGTTTCTGATCTTTCAGTCCCTGAAAGGGCCACCATAACAAACATGGGTGCAGAGCTGGGTGCCACAACCTCAGTCTTTCCTTCTGATGAAATAACAAAGAAGTTTCTCAAGGCACAGGGCAGATTAAAGGACTGGGTTGAACTCAGGGCTGACCCTGATGCAAACTATTCAGAAACAATAGAACTGAATCTTTCAGATATTGAACCCCTTGTTGCAAGGCCTCATAGTCCTGACAATGTGGTCCCTGTCCGTGAACTCAAAGGGACAAAGGTTAATCAGGTCTGCATAGGAAGCTGCACAAATTCTTCCTATTCAATCATGAGGCAGGTAGCATCAATACTGAGAGGGAGGGCCATTGCAAAAAATGTGAGCCTGCTTATAAACCCTGGCTCAAAACAGGTTTATGAGATGCTCGCAAGGGATGGCTCTATAGCAGACATGATTGGAGCTGGTGCAAGAATCTTAGAGTCAGCCTGCGGTCCCTGTATCGGAATGGGTGGTGCACCAGGAACAGGTCATATATCCCTTCGTTCTTATAACAGGAATTTTAAAGGTCGCTCTGGCACAAAGGATGCTTTTGTTTATCTTGCAAGTCCTATTGTCTGTGCAATAGCGGCCCTTAAGGGTGAATTGGTTGATCCACGGGATGCCCAGATAGAGATAGAAATCCCTGATGAAGTGGAAGAGTTTTTAATTAATGACAACCTGTTAATCCCACCTCAGGAAGATAGAGACTTAAAGGTTATAAAAGGGCCTAACATAAAAGAGGTTCCTGTCATGGAGGCCCTTTCAGACCAGGTTGAGGCAACTGTTTTATTGAAGCTCGGAGACAACATAACCACTGATGATATAATGCCAGCTGGTTCAAAGATATTGCCTCTGAGGTCGAACATACCTGCTATATCAGAATATGTCTTTCATAACATAGAGCCTGGTTTTTCAAAAAGGGCACTGGAGCTTAAGGAAAAGGGCGGGGTGATAATCATTGGAGGAGAAAACTATGGACAGGGTTCATCAAGAGAGCACGCTGCCCTTGCACCCATGTATCTTGGTTTAAAGGCAGTAATAGCAAAATCCTTTGCAAGGATCCACAGGGCAAATCTGATAAACTTCGGGATTATCCCGCTTGTATTCAGTGATCCAGAAGATTATAAAAAGATTAAAGAGGGTGAGAAACTCAGGATAAAGGATATAAAGAAAGTAATAACTGAAGGCAAAGAGGAAGCTATGGTGGAGAATATCTCAGAAGGTTATTCCTTTAAAGTAAAGGTTGAACTTAATAAGAGAGAAAGGAGCCTCTTATCAGCTGGCGGGCTTTTACCCTATATAAGGTCGAAGTCTACTCCTCAACAATCTCTGTCCTGATTAAGGCAAGGATCGCTGAATGAGGGACGATCAGGTATTTTTTGCCTTCAAATTCTATCTCTGTAGCAGGGTCCTTTAAAAATATCGCATAATCTCCTTCCATTGCCTGCAGGGGGATATATTTGGGCTTTTTCCTGTGCCTCCAGGGGTCATCACTGGAGGAATTTACATCATGAACAAGGTAACCTGGGCCTGTCTTTATAACATATCCACCATGAACCTTCTCCTTTTCTTTTACAGTTGGTGGCAGATATAGACCGGCAGTGGTGAGGCCTTCTCTTTCATCAGGCTCAATCAATACCCTGTCACCAACAACGATAAGATTCTTTTTTGCCTTCATAAATTGATTTTAACATTTTTGTAAAAGCTGATGAAGGATAGAGGATTCCCTCTTATAAAAACCCTCTGTATGGAAGGATTCAGGTAGATTGAAGAGCTCATAATCCAGGTGATGGCAGAATTCATGAATAAAAGTCCTGAGAAATGTTTTAAAGGTAACAATCTTTGCCTTCTTTGCTGTCCTTATCCAGAGGATTATCATTGCCTGAAGGGTTCCCCTTCCCGGATAATAAAGACCATGGAGCTCGCCCCAGGCATTTGATGGTCTTACAGAAAGTATCTTTATCCTCACAGGGGGCACACGAAGCATCTCGGATAGAGAGTTAGCAAGTAACTGACAGACCCTTCTGACAGATTCTAAATCTTCTCTCTTAAGACATTCTTCGATAGACTTTACCACGGTAAAAAGCCTCTCAGCACCATTGAGGGGGATGGAATTGATACTGTCACTTCTTCTGTATATTTCTTTTTCCTTTAAGCTAAGCCTCTGATAATAACTGAAGGGCATTTTAATTCAATTCCTCCACCTCTCTCCTACCCTCCTCTATCTCCTCTGCCTGTTCTCTATCAATGCTCAGTAAAAGTGTCTGGAATTCTCCCACATGGGTCTTTTCTTCTCTTGCTATGTTAAGGAAGACCTTTCTAATCTTTTCATTCTTTGATAGTGAAGCAAGCTGTTCGTAGAGATTGATAGCATCAAGCTCTGCAATGATGCCTGTTCTTAATATTTCCATTTCAATCTCATCATCTGAGAGCCTTGATAGATCAAAGGGTATCTTTGAAAGCATAGGGACCTCCTCAATTAATTTAAAAATTATACCACAGAGGCATGTTATATTATAAATAGTGTGCAGGCCAGCGATTATAGAAATTTATAATAAGCCTTCAATAAAATTGGCAGGAACTCTACCTCACAAAATCTCAGATGCACTCCGTGATTTTTTGGGGACCCCTCTGCCGAAAAAGGCTTTACCTGCGACACCTTAGTGTAATACTATTAATAAGCTTACTATACATAACTAACTTCACCTTTTGGGTGAAGACCTTTTGCTACATAATAAATAAAATTTGTCGCATTGTAAAGACTTTGAGCCAGAAGGGGTCCCCAGAAAGTCAGAGACTTTCTGGAGTAATGCTACTGCTAATTTTCTAATGACAAAATGGAGTGCAGGTAGTAACCCCTGCACCTGAAAGGTAATTCTGTAAATTTTTATTATGCCCAAAACAGGTATAGCCACTCTTCCACTTCATCACGGTAAGGCTCCTAGATGGCTCTTTGAGAGGATGAAGAGTCTTGCAAGGGAGATTTCTTTTGCCATTATCTCAGAACTTGGAAGGGCTGAATTCTTAAGAAGGCTTTCTGACCCTTACTGGTTTCAAGCCTTTGGATGTGTCCTTGGTTTTGACTGGCATTCCAGCGGCCTTACCACAACCTCTACAGGTGCCATCAAGGAGGCACTGAAAGGATTTGAAAGGGACACAGGTGTATTCATAGCAGGTGGTAAGGGAGCCACATCCCGAAAAATGCCTGAGCAGATTCAATTCTATTCTGAAAGATACGGTATGAATCCCGAACCCTTTATCTATGCAAGCAGGCTCTCTGCTAAGGTAGATAATTCTGCAGTACAGGATGGTTATCAGCTCTATCATCATATATTTGTCTTTACAACCGAAGGTCACTGGGCTGTTATTCAGCAGGGGATGAACCCGGCAGAAAAGACAGCAAGGAGATATCACTGGCTGAGTGAGACTGTTAAGGATTTTGTGAATGAGCCTCACAATGCCATATGTTCAGAGAAAAAACACAGGCATGTCCTTAATCTCGTTGCAGAGGAAAGCAAAGAGACAAGAGAGCTTTGCACAGAGCTCGCAGTACAAAAACCAGAAAGGACATTAAAGGAGTTTGAAAGGATTTCTTATCTTGACCTTAGCTCAAGACATGATGTGACGGTTAATGATATTGACCCAGGAAGGCTGTACACAGTCTTACTCAAGACCTATGAGAAAAGGCCTGAGGATTTTGAAGGGCTGCTCGGTATTAACGGTGTTGGACCAAAGACCCTCAGGGCACTGAGCCTCATATCAGAACTTATATATGGAAAGCCTCCGAGTTTCAAGGACCCAGCAAGGTTTAGCTTTGCTCACGGAGGAAAGGACGGTACTCCCTACCCTGTGGATAGAAGGACCTATGACAAAACAATAGAGATCATGAAAAAGGCAATTACTGCATCAAGGCTTGGTAACAGTGAAAAACTTAATGCTATTAAGAGGCTGGTAGAATTTTTTAATACCTGAAATCGCCTGTAACGCAGGCAATTAGATAATTAACCTCCCATGTCTTAATCTTCCTCTAAACCGTCTCACCTGTTGCCCTCTCAAGTCTTGAAGCCATCTCTTTGAGGATATCCTTGAATAATTCAGGCATCTCATGGCTCAGGGTCTCTATATTTTGATAATCAATTATAAGGAGCTCTGTATTCTCTATAGCCCTGGCAGAGGCTGTCCTTGGTTTATTTAATAGAAAGGCCATCTCGCCCATATAACTGCCCTCATCAATTACAGCAACCTCTTTACCTTTCTTCTCAATTGCAACCTTGCCACGAAGGATATAATACATCCTGTCTGACTGTTCACCCTCATTGAAGATAATCTCACCTGAATTAAAGGTATCCACATATCTTGCCTTTATCTTTGATGGTAGAACCATGTTTTTCACCATTGCCCTTTTAAGCATAAGGGCCTCTTTTCTATTTAAGCAGGCCGAGACCTCAGCTCCAAATAGAAAGACTATCTGAGAATAATATATCCATATGATTATTATGAAGAGAGATTTAAAGGAACCGAAGGTAAATCCATAGCCGGGGTTATACTTGAGGATAAGATTAAAGGCAGGTTTCAGGGCAAACCACAGTGCTGCTGTGACAATAGCCCCTGCTGCCAGATACCTTACTCTTACCCTGAAGCCACGGGTTATCTCCGGCAGGTCAAAGAGATTTCCTATGCTTGATAGAGTCAGCTTTGGCCTCCAGCCTTCAAAGGTAAAAGCAATGTAAAGTAAAAGAGTAAATAGAAAGACAATCAGTCCAGGTAGCAGTGAGCTGATGGAAAAGGGAATCGTAAAAAGAGGGATCACGGAACTTATTATTGATAAAAAGATATCCTTCAATGCGATTACTGCAAGACTTATGATAAACAGCACTATTATTATGCTGTCAATAAGCTTTTCACTTAAAAGTGATTTTTTGCTCTCTATCCTGAAGATTGTGTGAAGTGTGGTTCTTATGGAAGAGGTAAGGGGAAGGATAGCAGAAAATAAAAGGAAAAGGTTAATAAGGCCAAGCCCCTTTTTAAAGGCTATTACATTTTTCAGCTCTCTGAGGATCAGCTCACTGTAACGGGGTATGAATTGTTTGAGCATTTCCTGAATCTTTCCCAATGCCTCTGAGGATGAACCAAGGAGCACCCCGGAAAAATAGGCTATTAAAAAAAGGACGGGTATAAGGGCAACAGATGTATAGAATGCAAGGGATGCTGCCATCTGAAGACAGTTGTCTCTTCTGAATGATAAGAAAGCTTCTTTTAAAATAAAAATTGGGAAGAAGGAAAGTCTCATTTATTGAGTCCTGTTTTCAGTCTTCCCTCAAGGTCATCAATAAACTGCCTTGCTGTCCTTCCTGAATAGCTTCCATGGCTGAGTGCCCATTGAAGGGCCTGGGTTCTGACAATCTCTGGGTCTATCTGAATATTTCTTAAAAAAATATAGTTGGATATTATCTCAAGATAGGTATCCTGGTCAAAGTTGTAAAATCCGAGCCTCAGCCCGAACCTGTCACTGAGGGAAAGTTTCTCCTCGAGGGATTCCTGAGGATGGAGTTCTGCATTGGATATATCAGGAAGATTCTCTCTTACCCTCTCAGGTATAAGATGCCTCCTGTTGGAGGTGGCATATATGGCTATGTTCTCATGTCTCTTCTCAAGCCCGCCTTCAAGCACAGCCTTCAGTGTCCTGTAAGACCTCTCCTCTTCATCAAAGGAAAGGTCATCACAGAAGATTATAAACTTCTCCTTTCTCTTTTTAATTAGCTCTGATATCTCAGGGATATAAAAGAGAAGGTCTCTTGGTACCTCCAGCATCCTGAGACCCCTGGTATGATATTCATTGAGCAAGGCCTTTACAGAGGAGGACTTCCCTGTGCCCCTCGGACCAAAAAGAAGGACATTGTTATAGGGAAGGCCATTAAGGAATTGCTCGGTATTCTGTATGAGTCTTTCAATAATCCAGTCTATACCCTTTAGTTCTGAGAACCTTACCGGGTCCGGTCTTTCTATCCCGGTGATCACAGGGCTACCATGTCTCAAGGCCACCCTGAAGGCAACATATCTATCAAGGATTGTTTCATCAATAGCAGGTGCAAATATATTAATGAGTCTATCGATGGATTCATTAAGTCTTCTGATCTCATTGATAAGTATATCCATATCCCGGGGATATTATCTTAATTCAATGAATTCACTGAGCCATTTTGTCCTGGATGGATGTTTCAGTTTTCTTATTGCCTTTGCTTCAATCTGTCTCACCCTCTCCCTTGTAACCGAAAACTCTTCTCCCACCTCCTCAAGGGTCATGGGTGCATCCTCTCCGATGCCAAATCTCTTCCTTATGACAGCCTCTTCCTTATCATTCAGGGTTCCAAGCACCTTATCAATCTGTGCCTTGAGGTCCTGCCTTACAGCATGGTCAAAGGGAGAAGGGGTTGAGTTATCCTCAATAAAATCTATAAGCTGGGAATCTTCCTCCTCACCAATGGGTGTCTCAAGAGAGATTGGTTCCTTTGTGACCTTCAATATGTTTTTTACCTTCTCAGGTGGCATCTTCAGTTTCTCTGCCAGCTCATCCACAGAAGGCTCCCTGCCATTTGCCTGGACAAAATCCCTTGTTGCCCTTGTTATCCTGTTGATGGTCTCCACCATGTGAACTGGTATCCTTATAGTCCTTGACTGGTCTGCCAGTGCCCTCGTGATTGCCTGTCTTATCCACCATGTAGCATAGGTGCTGAATTTATATC
Source organism: uncultured bacterium (assembly GCA_938074335.1). Classification (GTDB taxonomy): domain Bacteria; phylum Nitrospirota; class Thermodesulfovibrionia; order Thermodesulfovibrionales; family CALJEL01; genus CALJEL01. Next base: position 20,291 of record CALJEL010000008.1, read on the forward strand.
CCCTCTTATATTCAAATTTATCAACTGCCTTCATAAGACCAATATTGCCCTCCTGTATAAGGTCAGCAAAGCTGAGCCCCCTTCCAATATATCTCTTTGCGATACTAATAACAAGTCTGAGATTTGCCTCTATAAGGGCAGATTTTGACAGGATCACCATATCCTCTCCCTTAATAAGGGTTTCATAGGCCCTTTTCATGTCCTGAAGCCTTATACCAAGGATCGTTTCTCTTCTTTTAAGCTCTTTTTCAATCTCAAGATATTCATCAATGAGTTTCTGGATATCTTCTCTGCAGGACCTGGTTGTTCTTTTGGGGATACCACATTTAATTATCTTACTTAGATTATATCCTCTTGCACTCAGTGATTTTTTAATTGATGAGATCCTCTTTGAAAGGTCATATATGATCTGATAATTCCTTTTAAACTCATCAGCAAAGGTTAAAACAACTGAATCTCTAAGACCTAAATCCTTTATAATGGATATAATCTCCTCTCTGTTCTTATTCAGGGACTCAATTACAGAGCTGTTCTTCAGGGATGAATCATTTTTTAATCTGGCAAGAAGCTGTTTTCTTTTTTTAAGTAATTCCCCTATCTTCAGGGTTGCCTTATAGAATCTTTCTCTTTCCTCAAGCAGTTCTTCCTCTATCTCATCGTCACAATTACTGAGGATATCTTTAAGTGGTGCCTCTCCATTTCTTGCAAGCTCACCGAGCTCAACAATCTTCTTAAGTGCAAAGGGCATGGAGAATATTACCTTCATCACGAGTTCTTTGCCATCTTCTATCTTCTTTGCAATCTCCACCTCCCCTTCTCTTGTAAGAAGTGGAACGCTTCCCATTTCTTTGAGGTAAACCTTGAGAGGTTCATACTCTGCCTCTCTCTCTTCAATCTCTGGCTCAAGTAATTTATCAAGAGACTCTTCATCTTCCTCCCCAAGGATGTCTATATCCTTTTCTTCAAAATCATCTAAGTAATCTATATAACCCATATTATTAAAATGGTGAAGGAGTGATGGTCCTCCTTAGTCCCTGAATCATTGTTTTTTCTTTTATCAGTTTATTCAATAAAATAAGGTCATTCCTCCTTCTTGCATCTGCAATTAATCTATCCATTATCCTCAGCCTTATCTGTTTCAGACAATCTGATATTAATCTATCAATGCCTTCCTCATCAAGATAGGTATTGAATGTAAGTCTGGCAATCAGGTGTTGAAGCCCCTGTACTTTTTCCTCTGTCTCCTCCATATCCCTGTTAAGCTGATTTATCAGCTCCTGTAAGAGGATCTTCCCATCATCCTTTAAAAGGGAGGGATTTTGGGCACAAAGATCCACAATAAGACTGTAAAGTTTTCTTAAATCTTCCTCTTCAATATCCTCTGGTTTAAGACCTTTGAGGATCAGCTCTGCCCTTTCAGGAAATTGAAGGATTGCTGCCACAAGAAGTGTCTCTGGACTCAGTGCCTTCAACACACTGGTCTTTGCACCTGAACTTGCAACTGATGGTGAGGTAGCGGTTTTTGACCTGCCTGCCTGTGTTGCCCTTAATCTTCTTATTTCTTCAATTAAAAACTCCTCCTTAAGACCTGCTGCATGAGAAAGGTTTTTTATATATTCTGCCCTTATAAGGGGATCTTCAATACAGGCGATAAGACCTGTAAATTCTCGCAGCATCTCAACACTATCACCCTTTTCAGTTATCTTCATATAAAAATCCACAAGCCCCAGAGGTGTTTCAAGGATTCCCTTAAGCTCTGATGCCCCTCTCTTTTTCAAGAAGCTATCAGGATCCTCTCCCTCAGGAAGGAGGGCAATCAATGGCCTTATGGAATGCTGAAGCAGGATGGGCAGGGATCGCTTAGCTGCAGAAATGCCAGCATTATCGCCATCATAAAGAAGTATTATCTTCTCGGTGAGTTTCTTAAGAAGCATTATCTGTTTTTCTGTGAGGGCTGTACCAAGAGGTGCAATGACATTTGTAAAGCCGTACTGATGACACATTATCACATCAAGATAGCCCTCTGTTATAACAGCAAAACCGTATTTTTTTATACCATCCTTTGCCTGAAAGAGCCCAAAGAGATTCTCTCCCTTTTTAAAAAGAGGGGTTTCTGGAGAATTTATATATTTGGGAAGACCATCGTCCATTACCCGTCCGCCAAATCCTATGATATTACCCTGAAGATTATGAATGGGAAATATTATCCTTCCCCTGAAGAGGTCGTAACTTCCTTTCTCTGAATAACTTATAAGACCAGCCTCTTTTATATCTGCTTCCTTGAACCCCTTATTCTTGAGATACACGAAAAGAGAATCCCAGTCCCTGGGAGCAAAGCCAAGGGAAAAGATCTTTATGCTATCTGGAGAGAGCTGTCTCTTTAAAATGAGATAATCAAGGGCCTCCTGATTTTTATTGAGATTCTCTTTATAGAATTCCTGAGCCTCTGAGAGTATGGAGCTTATAATGGACTGCTTATTATAATCGGACTTTATCTGTAAAGGGCTATATTCAATGCCCGCTCTTCTGGCAAGCCTCTCAAGGGTCTCTGGGAAGCTTAGGTTTTCTATCTTCCTTATAAAGGTGATTATATCACCACCTTCTCCACAGCCAAAGCAGTAGTAGAATTGTTTTGAAGGGCTTACTGTAAAGGAAGGTGTTTTTTCCGAATGAAAGGGGCAGAGGCCTTTAAAGTTTGATCCTGCTCTTTTGAGATTCACATAATCAGAAATTACATCAACAATATCGAGACGCAACTTGATTTCATTAAGTATGTCTGTCTGTCTCATGCGTCTCCTTTATGTGTTCTTTCTCTTTATTCTTTTAAATCCTGAACACTCAAGGACCTCAATATCCCCATCCAGTATCTCGTCAAGGAGAAGATTCATCCCGAGATTATCACTGGCAATATGCCCGGCAATCACAACATTAAGATGATGCTTTTCAGCCTCCTTTCTGTGTTCTTCGCTGAGATGCATGGCAACAATAGTATTTATCCCTGAATTTGTAATATTCTGGAATATATCCTTTGAACCCTCTGTACCACCTGTCATATCAACAAATATCCTTCCAGCCTTCCTCTGCGGAGAACCAGTCAATATCTTTGGTCCAGCACCGTTTCTGGCACCCTCTTTATATTCAGGTATCTCCCTGAGAAGTTCAATAATCTCACCAATGGTATAGGGCCTTTTTTGCTCAAAGAGCCTCTGCAGATATGTAGCCACCATGTTGTCAGCAGGGGTATGAAGGCATGCAAAGGGTATATCAAGAAGTCGGGCTGTATCCACTGCCCTTGTATGATTATAGGGCATGAGCTTCCTTTCAACCTCTTTTATCCTTGCATCCATAAGGTCTTCAGCCACATTTATAGGTACCCCGAATCTCTGCAGTATATCTGCCTGCATCCTCATCACCTGATAGAGATTTGCATAAGCCCTTCCCTCAGGATGATGGGAAAGAACCAGATCCAGTGGTTTGCCCCTTTGTCTTAAGGTCTCAGCAAGGAGTATCTCACCTACTTCTATATCAATACCTACAAGTATTGTCCTGATACTCCTTTCAGTGTCACCCCACAGGAGCCTTGAGTCTGCATAAGGATTGTGAAGCAAGTCCCGGTCAAAATATTCCCTTTCATCTGGTTTAAGGGACTCATAGTCTTTTTTTCTTGCTTGAAGCTCTCTTTCTACCTGTTCGGCTCCTCGAGGGTCATTTTCTATTGCAATCTTAATTGCCTTTTCAATAAGCTCACCGATCTTCATGCTGTTTTCTTTTCCCCTACTCTTTAGAACCTTCAAGTATCTCCTTTACCCGCTGGTTTACAAACTTCCCATCAGCCATTCCTTTAAGCCTCGGCATAACCGCCTTCATAACCTTCCCCATATCCTGAAGACCCTTTGCTGATAACTCCTTTATAGTGGCCCTTATAATATCATCTATCTCTTCAGGAGAAAGCTGTTCTGGTAGATAGGACATAAGGATCTCAAGCTCCTTTCTTTCCGCTTCTGCAAGGTCAAGCCTTCCTGCCTTCCCATACTGTTCTATAGAATCCTTCCTCTGCTTTATCTGGGATGAAATAACAGCAATACAATCATCGTCATTAAGTGGCCTCATGAATTCTATCTCTTTATTTTTGAGGGCAGACTTCAGGAGTCTAAGGACAGAGATCCTGCTTTTATCCCCGGATTTTAAGGCAATTTTAAAGTCTTCTTCAATCTTATTTAGAAGGGGCATTATTTTGCTGCAAGCTGCTTTAATTTCTTCAGGGCCTTTTTACGTGCAGCAAGGGCCTTCTTCTTTTTCTTTACAGAAGGCTTTTCGTAATGTTCCCTCTTTTTTATCTCAGAAAGAATGCCTTCCCTCTCGCACTGTTTCTTAAACTTCTTCAGTGCATTCTCAAAGGATTCGCTCTCTTTTACATTTACAGAGGGCAAGTCTCTCTCCCTCCTTCCTTTTTTAAAATTTTTATACTTTAACAGGTGGATATTCCCCTTGTCAATAGAGTCTGACATCCCTCTCTTGCCGATACCCTACTGGCAGGCTGCCTCAAAGTAGAGCCACAGTGCGATAGTGCTACAGTGCGACAGCACACCTGACGGTGAAGTGAGTTAGTGAGTTAGTGAGTTAGTGAATTAGTGAATTAGTGAATTAGAAAATACTAACTCACTTGCATACTAACTCACTACTTTAGCTCTGTCGCTCTATTAAGGTGTCGCAGGCGGGGTCCCCAGAAAATCGTTAGATTTTTTTGGTGTTAGTATTGCCTTTACAGCACGGACTGAAGGTCTTCACCCCGTGCTGTAGCCTGCCAGTTTTATTGAAAGGATTATTATAAATTGCTATCGGCACTTTGAGGGACATTTTTTGCATTTTTATAAATCTCTTATTAAAAGTGGCAACAGTAGAAAGACTCACGAGTAAAAGGGGTAATTGACAGTTCTGGCATAAAAGAAGTATTATGAAAAAGGAGATGAACATGACAATTATAAACCTTAATAAAGGTAAAAATGGGGTGATGTATGTTTGACCGGTTTACAGAGAGGGGTAGAAGGGTCATAATATTTGCGAGGGAAGAGGCGGAAAAGAGAAATAACGATTATCTCGGAACAGAACATCTCTTGCTTGCACTCCTCAGAGAAGAAGACGGCCTGCCGGTTTTAATCCTGAAAAAGATGGGGCTTTCCATAGAGGAAATCAGGATGGAAGTGGAAAGGACCCTGCCTGTTGGTACAAATGTCCTGACCTTTGGAGAGATACCCTTTACTCCGAGGGCAAAAAAGGTCCTTGAACTTGCTATAGAAGAGGCAAGATTACTTGGGCATAACTATATTGGAAGCGAACATCTATTGCTCGGGATTCTTAGAGAAGAAGAAGGTATAGCAGGAAAGATATTAAGAAGTCTTGGCGCAAATCTTCTCGGAGCAAGACAGCTTGCTATAAATCTTTCCGTAAGGCCCAGCATGGTCACAAAGGACAGGAGGCATCATACACCTGTTCTTGATGAATTTGGCAGAGACCTGACCCAGATGGCAAGGGAGGGAAAGCTTGATCCTGTTATTGGAAGGGAAGAAGAGATAGAGAGGATATTGCAGATACTTGGAAGGAGAATCAAAAATAACCCTGTTCTCATAGGAGAGCCAGGAGTAGGAAAGACAGCAATTGTGGAAGGTCTTGCTCAGAGAATAGTTGCAGGAGATGTCCCCGAGCATCTTATAGGAAAGAGGATTGTTTCTCTTGATCTCGGTGCATTGATAGCAGGAACAAAGTACAGGGGTCAGTTTGAAGAAAGGATAAAGCTCGTGATGAAGGAGATCATGCAGTCTGACAATATAATACTTTTTGTTGACGAGCTTCATACCTTGATAGGTGCTGGTGCTGCAGAGGGTTCTGTAGATGCATCCAGCATGCTCAAGCCTGCACTTGCACGAGGTGAGATTAAATGCATAGGAGCAACAACCCTTGATGAGTACAGAAAATATATAGAAAAAGATGGAGCCCTTGAAAGGAGATTTCAGCCTGTTTATGTCCAGCCACCAACTGCAGAGGAAACGGTGGAGATACTCAAGGGGCTCAAGAGTAAGTATGAGAGCCATCACAAGGTAAAGATCACCAGTGAAGCCATTCAGGCAGCTGTGGAACTATCCGAAAGATACATAACAGACCGTTACCTTCCTGACAAAGCTATAGATGTAATTGATGAAACAGGCTCAAGACTGAAATTAAAAAAGAACACTCCACCAAAAGAATTAAAAGACCTTGAGCTTGACCTTATGAGAATCGCTAAAGAAAAGAATTTATATATGAAGCTTCACGATTATGAAAAGGCCAGTGAACTCAAGATTGAAGAAGATAAGCTGAGACGTATATATGATACACTTTCCAAAAAGTGGCGCTCTCAGCTTTCAAATGAAATACCAATTATGACAGAAGAGGATGTAGCTTATACAGTATCCATGATGACAGGTATACCATTGCTGAAGCTTGAGGAAAAGGAATCAGAAAAGCTTCTCAGGATGGAAGAGGAACTGCATAAAAGGATAGTTGCTCAGGAAGAGGCTATAAAGGCTGTTTCAAGGGCGATAAGAAGGTCAAGGGCAGGCCTTAAGAGCAAGAACAGACCTATTGGCTCCTTCTTCTTCCTTGGTCCTACAGGGGTGGGGAAGACCGAGCTTGCAAAGGCACTTGCAGAGTTTCTCTTCAATAATGAAAATGCCCTTATAAAGATTGATATGTCTGAATACATGGAGAGGTTTAATGTGTCAAGACTTACAGGAGCCCCTCCAGGATATGTGGGGTATGAAGAAGGTGGTCAGCTTACGGAGAAGATAAGGAAGAAGCCTTATTCCGTAGTCCTTTTTGATGAGATAGAAAAGGCACACCCTGATGTATTCAATATCCTGCTACAGATACTTGACGAGGGTGTGCTCACAGATAGCTTTGGAAGAAAGGTTGATTTTAAAAATACCGTAATCATAATGACATCTAATGTTGGAGCAAAGATCATAGAGAAGGAAACCCCGCTTGGTTTCCAGAAGTCTGATTCAGAGGATCGATACAGGAGGATAAAGGAACATGTCCTCAATGAATTAAAGCGTGTATTTAACCCTGAGTTTTTAAACAGGGTTGATGAGATAGTGGTCTTCCATCCTCTCGAGAAAGGGCATCTCCTTGAGATACTTGACATGCTTATAGGCCAGCTGAATGCTCAGCTTTCTCAGAGGGGTCTGTATCTTGAAGTCGATGATAAGGTCAAGGAGTGGATACTTGAACACTATTATCAGCCTATGTATGGAGCAAGACCGATGAGAAGGGCCATCCAGAAGGTTATTGAAGAACCTCTTGCAGAGGAGTTTATAAAAGGAAGATTCACCGAACCTGAAAAGATCAAGGTAACTATAGAAAATGATAGTCCTGTATTCCAGGTTGAAGAAGAAAGTCTTGTTGAGACAGGGTAAAATTCACTGAACCTGTATTGCAGGTTAAAGAAAAAAGCCGAGTTTTACCGATAGGACTGGATAAGGAATAGCAGTGTATGCCTCAAAGCCTTTATAAGAACGGTTCAAACGGTTTAAACAGTTCAAACAGTTTTAATTATAGGTGTTACGATAAAGGCTTTTCGGCATACCCCTGTCATTCCCTACGCGGCAATCCATGGAGGAAGTCTTTTAATGGCCAGAAGTAATAGATTGATTAAACTATTTGGCATTTTTATTTATTTACTGTGTATAGCTATACCTTTCTATTCCTGTCAGAAAAAAGAAACAGGTGAGTTCCTCAAAGAGGGCTCAAAGGTACCAGCCTTTACACTCAGGGCAGCGGATGGCACAAGCATATGGAGCCTTGAAGAGAATAATGGCTCACTGGTGATCATTAATTTCTGGGCCACCTGGTGTCCGTCCTGCAAAGAGGAGATGCCCTCCATGCAGAGATTTTATAAAAAATTTAACGGAAATGGATTAAAGCTTATTACCGTTCTTTACAGGGATGACCCCTTTTCAGCCCTGAGCTTCATGAAGGAAATGCACTATGACTTTCCAGTTTTTGTAGACCCTGAATACAAGGCAGCCAGGATCTTTGGCCTCACCGGTGTGCCTGAAACTTATATAATTGCAAAGAATGGTATGCTTTTAAACAGGATTATCGGGCCCTTTGACTGGGATTCTCCAGATTTTAAGGAATATATAAAGGGTCTTTTATCAGAAACAGGGTCACCGAAAAGTCTCTGAAGGGTCCCCGGAAAATCTTTGATTTTCCGGGGTATTAGTTTGGGTAAGGTCAGACCGCCGGAAAAGGCAGTTCTATTTATGGCGATACTTATTAAAGAGCAGGAACTCTTTGAGGAGATGAATCCCCTTTTACAGAAAGAATTTGGAGAGATACTCTTTAAAACCCCTCTTCAGGACTGGAACTGGACAGATTATTATAAAGACGAGATGGGAGAGGGAATTAAAAGGGCCTTTATTTTTTTTAAACATGTTATAGACTCTTCAGAACTTTCTGAAATAAAATTAAAGACAAATAAGTTAGAGGAAAGATTTTCTGTAAATAATAAGAGAAGGGTAAATCTTGATCCAGGCTATATCACTCCCTCAAAGGTTGTACTTGCATCAACAAAAAACTACTGCCACAGGATATACATTGGCAAGGGTATATATGCAGAAATAACCCTTTACTATAAGGATAACTCCTTTAAGCCCCACATTTTTACCTACAGGGATTATGCTTCTCCTGAGACTATCTCCACCTTTAATACAGTACGAGAGATAATAAAGGACCTTTTTAAGGCACCATGAAGAGGATACTTGTCGTTGATGATGACCCTTTGATAAGACAGCTCTGCAGGGACATCCTCAAAGGTCTCGGATTGGAGATCGCTGATACCGGGAATCCCCTCGAGGCTATTAATCTGTGGAGCTCCTCTCCCTTTGACCTTATGATAACAGATATAAAGATGCCTGTGATGAGCGGTCTGGAACTGATGGCAAAGATAAAAGAAAAGACACCTGATGCAGCCTTTGTTGTGATTACCGGTCATGGAGACTACAGCCTTGCAGTTGAGGCAATAAAACTTGGTGTCTATGATTTCATAAACAAACCCTTCAGGAGAGAAGACCTTGAGATGACCGTAAGAGATGTGATGTATAAACTGGAACTTCTTAACGAGATTAATAGATTGAAGATGTTTACAAGGCTTCACATGGCAAGTAATGAGATAATGCACACCTTTGATATAAATACAGCAGTGCGGTTTGGTCTTGAAAACGCACTAAAGGAGACAAGGGCCTCGGAAGGGATTGTCTATCTTTACGATGGTGATTCAGGAAAATTTAATAAATTATATTCCATCCCTGAAGATCTGGAACTTCCTGATACGCTCTTAAAAAAGGCTATCGAGTCAGATGTCCCGATTATTGAGGATGGGAGTGTTACTGCCGCTATAGGCTCACTGAAAAGGACACTTGGTGTCCTTGGTGTCAGATATATTAATGAAAGATCTGGCTCTGCTGATCCTGAGGTTGTGGCTGTTATATCAAGAATACTTGGTATGACGATTGATAACATATTGCTTTTTAAAGACCTGAAAAGAAAGGTCCAGGAGGTAGAAGACCTTTTGCTGAACATAATAAAAGTCCTGAGCAACGCCCTGGATGCAAAATCTCCCTGGACAAAGGGACATTCAGAAAGGGTATGCAGTTATAGCCTTATGATCGCAGAGGAGATGGGTCTTGACAGAGAGGCAAAGAGGATTCTTGAGATGGCTGCACTCCTTCACGATATTGGTAAGATTGGCATGTATGATTATATCCTCAATAAGCCTGATAAATTATTGCCCCAGGAATTTGAGATTGTAAAATTGCATCCCCTAAAAGGAGCTGAAATCCTAAGACCCATAAGTCACCTTCAGGAGGTAATAAAAGTAATATCCCATCATCATGAACACTATGATGGAAGCGGTTATCCTGATGGCCTCAGGGGAGAAAGCATACCACTTCTTTCAAGGATACTTCAGGTGGCTGATGCCTTTGATGCCATGACCTCTGAAAGACCCTATAGAAAGATCCCTGGTATTAATAGGGCTATAGAAGAACTAAAATCCTGTTCAGGAAGACAATTTGATCCCTCTACAGTAGAGGCCTTTATCAGGGCTCTAAACAGGAAAAGAAATTATATGGATATGCGGACCTTTCAGGCAGTATAAAATCTTTTTAAACCCTATTTTGCCATTAGAGAACTGGCAGTCTGCCTCAAGGTCTTTACAATGCGACAAATTTTATTTATTATGTAGCAAAAAGTCTTCACCCAAAAGGTGAAGTTAGTTATGTATAGTAAGCTTATTAATAGTATTACACTAAGGTGTCGCAGGTAAAAGCCTTTAGAGCACGGGGTGAAGACAAGCTTCACCCCGTGAACCCCGAAATATGGGCAGACTGCCAGTTTTATTAAAGGCTTTTTATAAATTTCTAATGGCAGATTACGGTTTAAAATTCCCTCCAGACAAACCCACAGGATTAACTTAAAATAATAAGATTATCCCGGTGAATTACCTCATCTGAATACTTATATCCAAGAACCTCTTCAATTTCTGTGCTTCTTCTACCCTTGATCTTCTTTATTTCTGAGGAAGAATAATTTGTAAGGCCCTTTGCTATCTTAATGCCTTTCCGGTCAACACAATAAACAGCATCACCAATATTAAAATTACCCTGGATGCTTACAATACCTGAGGGCAGGAGGCTCTTACCCATCTCCTTTATGGCACGGGCAGCTCCATCGTCTATGGTAATGCTTCCCTTTGCACGACTACCAAAGGCAATCCATCCCTTTCTTGAAGAAAGCCTTTCCTCCCCTGGCATTATGACTGTGCCGATCTCTTCACCCTCTAATATCCTCTTAATAAGCCCTTCCCTTTTCCCGTTGATTATATGCACGGCAATCCCGTATCCTCCAGCCTTTTTTGCAGCAAGGAGCTTTGAATACATCCCGCCTGTTCCAATTCTTGTGGAGCTACCACCTGCCATGTTCAATATATCCTTCTGCTTTAAGTCCTGGACCTTGAGCCTTTTTATCAGTACCGCATCTCTGTGTATGACAGGGTCTTTATCATAGAGTCCATCTACATCTGACAGTATAAAAAGCCTCTGTGCTCCTATAAGCCCTGCTACAAGTGCCGAGAGATTATCATTATCACCGAATTTTATCTCATCTGTTGCAACTGTGTCGTTTTCATTTATAATCGGGGTTATGCTGAGCTGAAGGAGTGTGAGTATGGTATTTCTTGAATTTATATATCTTTTTCTATCAGCAAAATCCTCTGCAGTGAGTAGTATCTGAGCTACCTTGAGACCAAATCTTGAGAATGCCCTTTCATAGGCCCATATAAGGGCAGATTGACCGACAGCTGCCACAGCCTGTTTCTTTTCTATTTCCTTTGGTCTTTCAATGAGATTGAGCTTTCCCATACCTGCAGCAATAGCGCCGGATGAGACAATAACAACCTCATGCCCATCCTTCCATAGTTCAGAGACCTCACCGGCAATAGAGGAGATTCTCTCTTCATCTAAATGAAGATTCTTTGTGATAATATTACTGCCTAACTTAATTACTATCCGCATAGAGTATTTTTATTACATATTTTATAACAGATTCAAGACCTCTGTGTGTTAGTGCAGAGACAGGGAAAAGCTCAAATCCTTTTTCCTTGCAGTATGAGCTCAATCTCTGAAGATTCCTTCCATCTCCTGCTATATCCAGCTTGGTTCCCAGTATAGCCTGTGGTTTTTCAATGAGCAATGCACTGTAAAGCTCAAGCTCCCTGTTAACAGTCTCAAGGCTTTTTACTGGATCAGGCGCCTCCTCAGATATATCCACGAGATGGAGTAAGAGCCTTGTCCTTTCTACATGTTTAAGGAATTGATGTCCAAGGCCTGCACCCTCATGAGCACCTTCAATAAGTCCAGGGATATCAGCTATTACAAAGCTTTTATAGTCACCTGTCTTTACAACTCCAAGATTTGGCGTGAGTGTTGTGAAGGGATAGGGAGCTATCTTTGGCTTTGCTGATGTCACAGCTTTAAGAAATGTGGATTTTCCTGCATTAGGCAGGCCTATTAATCCCACATCAGCAAGGAGCTTCAGTTCAAGTATAAGCCTTCTTTCCTCACCCCTTTCACCTTTCTGGGCAAATCTCGGGGCCTGTCTTACCGGGGTTGCAAAATGGGCATTTCCAAGACCACCCCTTCCACCCCTTGCAACTATCACTTCCTTTCCAGGGGAATCAAGGTCAGCAACTAATTCACCCGTCTCTGCATCCTTTACTACAGTGCCAACAGGAACAAGGATAACAGTGTCAGCACCATCGCGGCCATGCATCTTTTTACCCATACCATGCTCTCCTCTTTCTGCCCTATAAGTCTTTTTATATCTATGGTCAAGGAGGGTATTGAGGTCAGCAGAGGCCCTGACAATCACATGTCCTCCTCTTCCTCCATCACCACCATCAGGCCCACCTCTTGGAACATACTTTTCCCTTCTGAAACTCACACAGCCATTGCCACCATCGCCCGCCTTCACATATATCTCTGCATAATCAACAAATTTTGCCATGTACTATTATATAGTAATGAATGCAGCAGTTACCTACCACCCTCTTTTACTGATAGAAAACTGGCAGGCTGCCTCAGTGAGTTAGTGAATACTAATTCACTAATTCACTACTTTAGCTCACTTGCATACAACTCACTACTTTAGTGTAAAATTTTTTCACCTACGAGGTGACGGTCGCTCTATCGCATGGTCGCACTGGTGTGAGGCATACCGCACTATTTAAAATATATTTCTATAGGAAGATTATGGTAAGACCCCGGGCACTTGACAATAAAGGGGATAACTGATAGTTTATCCTATTTATGATACAGAAAGTCATTATACTAATCGTCAGTCTGATAGTATTTTTAATCCTTCTATTTTTTTTGATAGCTGTCTTTAGAAGGATAAGAGGTGCCAGAAGATACAGGGAGCTGGATAGAATAAGGGCCTATTATCTCCCCATCCTTCAAGAGAGTTTTAAAAAAGGAGACATCCTCTCAATAATAAATGACCTCATTTCAGAGCCTGGATCTATAAAATTTAAAGCTATAGAAGAACTTCTTTTTAAACTTAAAGAGAGGTTTCCTGAGCCTGCTAAAGAACTCCTCATAAGGCTTGGTTATGTTAGTTTCTATGAAAATATGCTTTCTGATAAAAACAGGATCAATAAAGCCACTGCCATTGATAGACTTGGCATAATTGGTCTTGAAACCTCTGCTGACAGACTCAGCCAGATGCTGAGGTCAGATGACAGGGAGATTATCTCTGTAACTGTAAGGGCTCTTTCCAATATAGGTACACTTGAAGCCCTTGCCTTAATCCTTGATCACCTCCCTGGACTTTTTGAGAGATGGTTGATAACGAGGAAGGCTGTTGAGACCGCCCTTTTAAAATTTGGGGACAAGGGCACACCCCTCCTTATACAATATGGTAAAACCATATCAAATCCAAAGATAATAGCCATAATACTCGATACACTGAGTCATTTAAATAACAATCAGGCTATAGGGCTTGCCATGGACAATATCAATCATCCTGATCCTGAGGTAAGGACAAAATCACTTAAGATCATAGAGAGGTTTTCAGACCTGTTAAATGGAAAGGATCTGGAAAAGATTCTATCACTTTCAAAGGATCCTGCCTGGTTTGTTAGACTTCATGTGGCAAAAATACTTGGAAAGGTCAACAGTAAAAAGGATGTTATAGATTACCTGGGGAAACTCATTATGGATGAAAACTGGCAGGTAAGGAATGCAGCAGCATCTGCACTCTCAAAAAAGACTGAAGCCGGTCTTGATTTAATATTGAAGATATTAAAAGGAAAGGACCACTATGCAATTGAGAGTTTATGCGAGGAGATTGAAAAGACTGAACTCTGTCGTGTTCTTATATATAATCTTTTAAGCCCTGATGGAGAAGTTTATAAAAAGTCGAGGGAGATCCTGAAGATCATGAATAATCTCGGGTTTTCAACACCTATTATGGAATATTTACAGACAGGAGATGAAGCTATAGCAATGGAGTTAAAACTCCTTCTTTCAGAGAAGGCAGCATGAAGGTAACAACAGCACTTATCCTCGGATTTAATTACTTTGTCGGGATATATTACACCTTTTTTAATATCATATACTCACTCCTTCTCTGCATATCCCTTATAGTAATTATTAAATATACCAAGAGATTGAAATATGCACCGGTAAAGGAGATAAATTACTCGCCAGAGACACCACCTGTATCCATATTGATTGCTGCCCGTAATGAAAGGGATGTTATATTAAGAACACTTGAATCTGTATTCTCAATAAATTATCCATTCTACGATGTGATTGTTATAAATGATGGTTCTGATGATGGCACCCTTGAGCTACTGATTGATAAATTCAAATTAAAAAAAATAGACATGGTTTACAGGAATATCCTTAAAACCGCTCCTGTAAAGGCCTTTTACTATAATCGTGAATTACCGAATCTCCTTGTTGTAGATAAGGTAAGAAGTGGTAAGGCAGATTCCCTTAACTGCGGGATAAATATGAGCAAGGCACCCTATATATGCACCATTGATGCTGACTCAATTGTAGAGCCTGATGCACTCATCAGATTGATGATCCCTGTTATTGAAAGCCCTGTACCTGTTGTTGCCTGCGGAGGTGTGGTAAGGGTTCTGAACGGCTCAAGGATAGAAAAAGGCATTGTAAAGGATATAGGTCTTCCGAGAGAAAGACTTCCCGTATTCCAGATCGTGGAGTACCTGAGGGCATTTCTTTTTGGAAGGGTTGGATGGGATGCCCTGCGTTCCATCCTTATTCTCTCCGGCACATTCTCTCTTTTTAACAAAAATGCCATTATCTCTGCAGGTGGATTTCACACAAGACATCTTGCAGAAGATATGGAAATTATAGTGAGGCTCCATGAGTATTATAGAAAAAATAAAAAACCTTACAGTATTAAATTCATCTCCGATCCCATATGCTGGACAGAGGTACCATCCACACTCAGGGCACTGGCAAGGCAAAGAAGGAGATGGCACATGGGCCTTATGCAGAGTATAATAGAATACAGAAAGATGATATTCAATCCATCCTATGGAAGAATCGGGCTTTTAATCTTCCCCTATTATCTATTCTTTGAGATGCTGGGTCCTCTGGTGGAATTCCTTGGTTACTTAATAGTACCAACCTCCTATTTTCTGGGTCTTTTAAACCTGAATTTTTTCTTACTCTTTCTCCTGCTTGCCATAATTTATGGGATATTCCTCTCCACAACAGGTATTTTCCTGGAGGAGCTTACCTACAGGAGATACCCTGGATGGGATCATCTTTCAAGGCTTCTTGTCTATGGGATTCTTGAAAATTTTGGCTACAGGCAGATAAACTCCTTTTTCAGATTCCAGGCAACATTATATTATCTCTGTGGTAAAAGAAAATGGGAACATGTTAGGAAAAATGTCTAATATAAGATGTTCAATCAAAACCATTTCAGGTAATAAATTTATGAACTATGAGGAACTCGGTTTTCTGGCAATAAATAAAGGAGATTATCTGGAAGCAATTAATATCTTCAAGAGAGGATTAGAAAAAAAGAAGGATGTCAGACTTTTTTTGGGACTTGGCATTGCTAATTATAAACTTGAGGATTATAAGACAGCTCGATGGGCCTTATATAAGGCCTTAGAACTAGAACCCAAAAATAAAGAGGCACTGAAGCTTTTATCGGATATTGAATCTCAAAAAAAACAAACTTGCATTGTACATAAAAAATCTATATTTAGAGTAAATAACAATTATCTTGAAATTCTGGATAGAGAATGGAAAAAGATTTTCTTCAAAGGTATAAACATCGGGCTTGGGTTACCAGGATACTTCCCAGGCGAATACCCCATAAAAAGGGGTACTTATCTTAAGTGGTTTAAACAAATATGCGACCTGGGAGCTAATTCTATTAGAATTTATACCATACATCCGCCTTCTTTTTATGAGGCCTTATATCAATTTAATAACGAATCAGAGAAAAAATTATATCTCTTTCAAGGTATATGGGTAGAGTTACCACAAGGTAATGATTTTTATAATGCACAATATATTGCTGATATTAAAGAAAGTATCAAAAATGCTGTAGAGGTAGTTTTTGGTAATGCCAACCTTCCTGAAAGGCCGGGATATCCTGAGGGTAAATATGAATTTGATGTATCTTTATACACTGTTGCCTTTATTTTCGGAAGGGAATGGGAACCCTGTACTGTAAAAGTGTTTAATGAAACACTTGGAAGAAAATTGAGAGATTATATGGGCAACTTTCTGAGTATTAAAGCTGCAACTCCATTTGAAATATGGATAACAGAAATGTGTGATTTTCTCCAAGGATATGAATATGAAAAATATGGGGTATCTCATCCCGTTTCTGTAACCAACTGGCCAACGCTTGATCCGCTTATTCATCCTTCAGAATCGAACCATGAAGATGAACTCCTACTACAGGGTATAGAAATAAGAAAAGATATATGTAACGAAAACGAAGATATGGAATCCCTGGACCTTAAACGTATCGAGTCTCATAAAGGAAACGGTTTTTTTATTACATATCATGTCTATCCCTATTACCCTGACTTCATGAATAATGATTATCTCGACACACAAAATCCTTATCTTGCTTATCTCAAGACATTAAAGGATCACTATGGTAATATGCCAGTTCTGATTGGCGAGTTTGGTGTGCCAAGCAGTCGTGAAGTGGCACACTGGCATAGAGATGGATGGCACCATGGTGGTCATAATGAAACAAGACAGGGTGAAATTAACGGACTGCTCATGAAAGCTATATATGAATCAGGTATGGCGGGAGGAATTCTTTTTAGCTGGTTTGATGAATGGTATAAGAGAAATTGGTTATTTTTGCCCTATGAGATTCCTGCTGAAAGAAACTGCTTATGGTTTAACATCCAAGATGCTGAGCAAAATTATGGATTGTTGGCTACCTATCCTAATTATCCAAAGAGAAAAGTAAATTTAGCCGGCTCCAAAGAAGACTGGAACGAAGCTCATACCCTTTATGAAAGTAAAGGCCCTTTATTGTTTAGATTTAGCGATGGCTTTGATGAAGCAAGAATGTTAACAAGGTTGCTAGTTCAGCATGATGAGGGATTTATTTATTTATTAATTGAAACAAAGGGGAAAATAGACTTTACGCAAGCCAATTATATAGTAGGTCTGGATACTTATTCTTCTGAGTCAGGAGAATTTTTATTTCCGTTAAAGACTAACCTGTTAAGTCCTATCGGTCTAAAGTTTATAATTCACCTTGCAGGTAAAGAGAAAAGCAGGATTCTAATATGTCATTCCTATGATAGATACTTAAATATGGAGAGTGGTAAAATCAAGCCTGAGATCTCTGACCAGGGGGCGTGGATAATGATGCAAAACAAAACAAATATGCGTAGGATAAGTAAAAATGGTAAAAGATTTTATCCATCGCATGTCTTCTCCATGAGCAATCTCAAATTTGGGACCCTTCATAGAAACAGTCCATTTTACAACTCACTTGCTGATTTTTTTTACAAAGATAATATAATAGAACTCCGTATCCCGTGGAGTTTAATCAACTTCACAGACCCAAGCTCCAAAATGGTCTTATGGATGGATCAAAATACCAAAACAAAAAAAACGGAAGGTATAAAGATAATAGTCATCTCCTTCAAACCTGAAAAAGATCATCTATTTGCAAAGGATACAGGCGCGAAAGATAATATCACGCATTCTCTACCAGAGCCCCTCACAGCAGAAAATGTTAAGACCTATTCTTGGGAAGACTGGGATACTCCAATTTATCATACATATCTTAAAGAGAGTTATCATAAATTTAAAGAATACTTATCCAGGATTCCAGAGGTACTTTGACTATGCATATAACCAGAAGAGATTTTTTAAAACTAAGTGGTGCAATCATTACATTACCCCTGTTGCCAAAGACTCTACTTGCAAACACATCTGTGATACCGGTGCTAATATACCATGATATTTCTATTCACTTCAAGGATGAATATACTATCTCACCTGCATTGTTCGCAGCCCAGATGGAGTGGCTTTACTCTAATGGCTATACCACATTAACCTTCAAAGAAATAGAAAATTTTATAAAAAAAGGTAAGACTAAGGCCATAATAATCACGTTCGATGATGGATATGCTTCTTTTATGGATTATGCATTTCCCTTATTGAGAGAATATAACTTTAAAGCAACAATAAATATAATAGGTAAGTATGTAGGTTCCTTTATATGGATGGGTGGCAACAGGCCAATGCTTAGCTGGGATGAATATAGATATATTATTAATAGCGGGCTCATAGAGCTAGGCTGTCATACTTTTAATCTTCATATAAAAGGAGGGGTAACCACCTTTTCAGATAAGGAATTAAGAAATGACCTCACCTTTTTTCAGGAGACTATAGAAAAAGAAATAGGAAAAAATACGGAGATATTAGCCTGGCCTTATGGAATATATAACGAGAGGAGTATAAAAATAGCTAAAGAAGCGGGATTTAAATATATACTAACTTCAAAGGAGGGTTACTTAGTGAAAGAAAGTAAGTTCCACGAAATACCAAGATTAAACATAAACAATAAAATTGATTTAATCTCATTCCAGCAATATATAGATAATTACAATTAGCAGTGTGCAACTATGCATACTTAATAAGGCTACAGGCTCTTCTTTGAATTTCCTGAACAGACATCTTTTGGGGATATTAATATAGAGTTTGAATAATGGAGGTACGAATGAAAAAGATATTTATTATTTCAGTTATCCTTTTGTGGATTCTTCCAGCTTACGGTGTTGATATTGAGATTCTTAAAAAAACAGCAGAAGATACAGCTGAGCCAGCAAAAAGGGCAATGCTTTATAAAGAGATAGGAGATTACTATACTTCTATAGACGATTTGAGAAGGGCCTCAGAATTTTATATAAAATCTCTTTCTGTTAAGAGAGAGGCCTTCAGCACAAAGGAGAGACTTCAGATGGCAACAAGGCTCTCCTGGGCAAGGAGATTCAAAGAATCATTGAAAGAGCTTGAATTGATCCTCGCAGAAGACAGTGAGGATTTAGAAGCAAGGATACATTATGCAAGGGTTCTGTCGTGGTCTGGGCGGCTTGATGATGCATTAAGAGAAATTGACACCGTGCTTAAAAAATCACCTGAAAACAGAGAGGCACTTCTTTCCAGGGCAAATACCCTCAGGTGGAAAGGCCATAATAAAGAGGCAATAGGGATATATAATGATCTCCTTAAAAAAGGAGATGACTTTGATACAAGGCTTGGCCTTGCCTATTCTCTTATAGCGACAGGCGATATCAGTTCTGCAGAGGATAACATTAAGCTTCTTAAGCCATCTTATCCCTATCAGGAGAAAGAACTCGCGGAGCTTAAGGCCTACTTAAAAAGTGTTAAGCGCCCTCAGATTCATACAGACTATAGTTATTACAGAGATAGTGATGATAACATTGTAAACAGATATTCTGCCGGGATAAATATGAATAATGGATTGTGGAGGTTTAATTTGAATTACAGATTAATCTCTGCAAAGGATAATATTTATGATAACAGGGCACATTCTATAACAGGAGGATTTTATAGAAGATTCGATCCAGGAGGAGCAGGTGCATCAATCGGAATAACCTCACTTGATAATGAAGACCCTTCAAACATATTTACAGGTAATATAAGGACAGACCTCAAGATTTTCAGAACATCATTCTCCATAAACCTTACAAGAGATGTAATGACCGACACTGCACTGCTTATAGAAAGAGGAATAAAATACACTGAGGCTGGCATAAGCACCTCTGTGCCTGTGTCTGAGAGGACGTTTTTAGAAGGTTCTTATAGATTCAGGGACTATTCAGACAGCAACCATTCCCATGACCTTCAGGGAGGTTTGAGATTTACCTTACTTACAGGAAATCCATCAATAAGCACAGGTTACAGGCTCAGATATCTTGATTTTAAAAAACAGACTGCAAATGGCTATTTTGATCCTGATAATTTTTTCTCCCATCAGGTTTTTGTGTCTCTTTATTTTGAAAAGGAAAGATTATATCTTTTTATTGAACCCTATGGTGGCTATCAATCATTCAGGAGATATGGTAAAAAGACAGATGACTTTTTCACAGGCGGCTCGATGACTCTTGGTTACAGGATAAAAGATGGTCTCTCCATTGAATTAAATGCAGAAGGTGGTGATTATGCAGCAGGTGCTGCCACTGGATTCACGTACTGGATGGCTGGAGTGGCTATTAAAGGAGTTTTTTAAAGTTAAGAGGCCTCAGGACTTCTTTGATGTGACTGCAAAGAATCCTGAATAAACAGGTTTCACTTCCTTTGACTTGCACTTAGGACAGGTTATCTCAGCCTTTTCACGCTCTTTAATACTCATGGTGAGGGAAAAGTTTTCATTGCATTTTTCACACTTAAATTCATACACAGGCATGACACACCTCCTGTGATGACAGGAATTAATTATGGCGGAGAGGGAGGGATTCGAACCCCCGGTAGGTGTAACCCTACAGCGATTTTCAAGACCGCCGCCTTAAACCACTCGGCCACCTCTCCAGAAAATATTATAACATAGCTAAAGTAGTGAGTTAGTATGCAACTCTATTTTGCCATTAGAAAACTGACAGTCTGCCTCAAAGCCTTCTTAGACCAGCAGAGCAGCAGTGCAGTAGAGCAGTAGTTTTTATTAAGGAATTTTTTTCTTATTATTTAACTGCTGCGCTGTTGCTCTGCTGCTCTACTGCTCTGTAATTCACTAATTCACTAATCCCTAACTCACTAATGTATATGATATAATTATTCACAGGTTCCTTAAAAGATGAGAAGGCGGCTTAGAAATACAGTTTGAACAGTTAATAATTCACTAACTCACTAATTTAAAGGTGAGACTTGAAGCGATTCTCATTGGAAATGCTGGTGCAGCATTAGAGGGGACTTCTGTCATGACACAGGATATCGACTTTTTGTAAGGGATACAGAGCTTAATAGAAAAAAGAGCAGGGACTTTGCAGAGGTCCTCGGCCTCTCCCTTTATAAAAGGGATGAGGCAACAATGGTTCGACAAGCTCACCATGACATGGTTCGACAAGCTCACCATGACATGGTTCGGCAAGCTCACCATGACATATGAAAGTATAAGAGCACGGGCAAAGAGGATAAAGATAGGTGATCATTTTTGTCTCGTAGCAGATCTCGAAGATATTATTAAATCAAAAAAGGCTACAGGTAGAGAAAAGGACATTGCCGTAAATAAATTACTTGAAGATACCTTAAAGGTAAAAAGAAATTTGAAGAGATAATCGGGGTTAACGAATGCGAAACATAATCCTTGGCACAGCAGGACATATTGACCATGGCAAAAGCAGCCTTGTAAAGGCACTCACAGGCATAGACCCTGACAGGCTCAAGGAGGAAAAAGAGCGTGGCATCACCATTGACCTTGGCTTTGCCTACCTCAATTACCCTGATGGCCTCACCATAGGAATAGTTGATGTACCTGGACATGAAAGGCTTGTGAGAAACATGCTTGCTGGTGCAGCAGGCATAGACATGGTGCTCTTTGTGATTGCTGCAGATGAAGGTATAATGCCCCAGAGCAGGGAGCATCTTGCCATATGCAATCTTTTGAGGATCAAGACAGGTCTTATTGCCCTTAACAAGGCTGACCTTGTTGAGCCTGAATGGCTTGAGCTTGTTAAAGAAGAAATAAAAGAGTTTGTGAAGGGCTCATTCCTTGAAGGTGCTGATATAATACCTGTTTCTGCAAAGACAGGTCTGAATATTGAAATGCTGAAGGAAAAGATAAGGGAGATTGGCCTTAAGATTCCTCAAAAACCCTCTGGTGGAGCCTTCAGATTACCTGTTGATAGGGTCTTTACCCTGAAGGGATTTGGTACAGTGGTTACAGGAACAGCTATATCAGGTTCAGTGAAGGTGGATGACCATGTAGAGATACTTCCCTCAGGATTAAAGACAAGGATAAGAAACATCCAGAGCCATGGAAAACCCATTACAGAGGGCTTTGCCGGTCAGAGGCTTGCACTTAATCTTCAGGGGATTGAAAAGGAAGAGCTTGAAAGAGGAGATGTTGTGGCGAGGCCTGATACCTTCAAACCTACGAGATTGCTGAATGTAAAGATTGAGCTTCTTGAGAATGCCCCTCCTTTAAAAAACAGGAGCCTTGTTCATCTACATATATGGACCTCGGAGGCCATCGCAAGGCTTATCCTCTTTGACAGGGATGAGCTTAAACCAGGCACATATGCCTTTGCACAGCTGAGGCTTGACAGGGATATAATTAGCTCAGCAGAGGATAGATTTGTCTTAAGAAGGATATCACCACTTGATACCATAGGCGGTGGCATCATACTTGATCCCTATCCATCAAGAAAGAGATATCCTGAATTAATGGATGACCAGTTCATCCTTGAAAAGGGTGATCTCAATGAAAGGATAGCACTGAAGATAAGGAGATCAAAGGGGTTTCCAAAAAAAGAACTCTACGGCTGGATAA
The DNA here is from genome assembly GCA_938074335.1 of uncultured bacterium. Lineage (GTDB taxonomy): Bacteria > Nitrospirota > Thermodesulfovibrionia > Thermodesulfovibrionales > CALJEL01 > CALJEL01. The sequence goes on from CALJEL010000008.1 coordinate 42,932, forward strand.
ATAGGGAGTTTAAGGAGATTGATAGTGCAGTAAGGGTTCTTAAGGAAAAAGGTGAGGTTATTGAAATATATGGAGCACTCTTCCATAAAGAAGGCGTTGAGAAGATAAAAAAAGACCTTATAGAAACCTTAAAGGAATTCCATAATAAAAATCCTCTTAAGCCTGGCATCCAGAAAGAAGAACTCAGGTCTGCCTTTAGGATAGAGCAAGGGGTTTTTAATTATATTGTAGAAAGAACTCCTGAGATAATAAGGGAAGGAGAATATCTCAGACTGAGGGAATTCAGGACACAGGCAATTGATCCCTCCTTGAAAGAACGAATCCTCAAAGAGATAAAAAAAGGTGCCTTCCAGCCACCTTTTAAGGAAGAGCTCTCACAGATAGTTAATATTGATACCAAGAAACTTGATGATATCCTCAGGCTTCTTTATCAGGAAGGTCTTCTTGAGAGGATAAATGATTCCCTTTATCTATCAAAGGAGACCCATATGGAACTCTTTAAAAGATTGAAGGAATTCTTTTCAAAGAAAAAAGAACTCACCGTTTCAGACTTCAGGGATATGCTGCAGACTACAAGGAAATATGCGATCCCGCTTCTTGAATACTTAGATTCAAGAAAGATAACCATGCGTGTGGGAGACGTAAGAAAGTTGCTTAAGATGCCAACCTGAAAGGTAAGTTTCAGGCTGTTAAGAAAGGCAGGGGCAACTCTTGTAGTTACCCCTGCTATTGTTATGCTGAAGACCTCAGCATCCCCAGGGATTTCAGCCACCACCTCCGTAGATACCTGAAAGTTGAAGGGCTGTAATATTCTTACCCTTACATAAAGGGCATACCTCTATCTCTGCGGAAGAGATCCTCCCACAATCATGGCAGAAATAGACTATATCATTCATCTTCATACTCCTTTTATTCTTTCCGGAGTCTTGGCCTTGCACCAAGTGCATAGAGCAGGTTTGCCATCAGGCAGAAACCTGTAAAGGCAAAGACAATAAGGTTTATCCCCACAAGGGCTGTAAGGATCAGCCAGTAGGGGCTGTGAATGAGTGTAAGGATCACACTCAAAAGGATGAATATCCCTGCTATGAGCCATATGATTCTTTCAAGATACCATGAGTCTGTCTTTGCAATATACATGTTTACCTCCTACTTTATTTTAGATTTCTGTCATTTCATCTGCTGGTTCTTCTGCCTCAATCTCCTCTGCCTTAATGGGGCAGATCCTTGTCTTGAAGTATTCATAATAAAGCAGAGGGACTGCTATCAGAGTCAGGGCAGTTGAGGCAACAGCACCAAACATCATTGCAATTGCAAGACCCTGAAATATGGGGTCAAAGATCATCACAAAGGAGCCAACCACAACCGCTGCTGCAGTCAATGCTATTGGTCTGAACCTTACAGCACCAGCCTTTATCAGGGCATCCTTGAGGCTTCCACAATCCCGCCACTCCATCTGGATAAAGTCTATAAGTAGAATGGAGTTTCTTACTATTATTCCAGCAAGGGCAATAAACCCTATCATGGATGTAGCTGTAAAGAAGGCACCGAAGAGCCAGTGACCTGGCATTATTCCAACAAGTGTAAGTGGTATGGGTGCCATGATTATCAATGGTGTTACAAAATGCTTAAACCAGGCAACAACAAGTATGTATATGAGAACAAGTACAACTCCAAAGGCTATGCCAAGATCTCTGAAGACCTCATAGGTTATGTGCCATTCACCATCCCATTTTATGGAATATCTTTCCTCAAGATAGGGCTGCCTTGCATAATATTGTTTTATTGTATAACCCTCAGGGATCTTAAGCTCAGCTATAGCCTTTTTGAGTTTCAATATGGCATAAACAGGGCTTTCTTCCTTCCCTGCCACATCTCCTGTTACATATACCACCCTCTGGAGATTTTTGTGATATATGGTCTTTTCCTCTATTGTCTTTTTAATCCTCACAAGCTCACTGAGGGGTATATTCCCCTTAGGTGTTGGCACGGTCATTGCCCTTAATGATTCTATCCTTGACCTCTCCTCAATAGGAAGTCTCATGAATATCTCAACAGGTTCCTTATCATCTACCACATGGACAAGCCCAGCAGGCATACCTCCAAGGGCAATCCTCAGGCTTTGTGCAACTGCCTCTGTGCTGACACCGTGATAGGCAGCCTTTTCTTTGTCCACATCAAATATCACCTTTTCCTGATCATCCTCTACATACCAGTCTACATCAACAACACCCTCTGTCCTTTCGTAGATATCCATAATCTGCCTTGCTATCTCTATCTGTCTTTTATGGTCAGGACCATAAACCTCTGTCACAAGGGTGCTTAAAACAGGTGGACCTGGCGGTATCTCTGCTATCTTTATCCTTGCACCATATCTTTTTGCAATCTCTGTGAGAGGTCCTCTTATACTCTTTGCAATATCATGGCTCTGCCTTGACCTCTCTGCCTTTGAAACAAAGTTTACCTGGATGTCTGCCACATTGGGTCCTGTTCTCAGATAATAATGCCTTACCAGTCCATTGAAATTAAAGGGTGCTGATGTACCAGCGTATATCTGATAGTCTGTTACCTCAGGCACGGTCTTTATGTAATTTCCAAGCTCCATGGCAACCCTTGTGGTCTCCTCAAGGGTTGTTCCTTCTGGCATGTCAATAATCACCTGAAGCTCGCTCTTATTATCAAAGGGAAGCATCTTTACTGTAACCTTTTTAAGAGGCAATAACATGAGGGCCCCTATTAAAAGGGCAAGGACACCCCCGAGCGCCAGATATCTCTTTTTTGGAGCATCTATCAGCGGTCCCAAAATCCTCCCATATATGTTAAGGAGTCTTTTCCCCTCTTCTTTATGACCCTCAGGCCTCACATGTCTGAGCACAATATAGCTCATCCATGGGCTCACTATAAAGGCAACGAGAAGAGAAAATAGCATGGCTGCTGATGCACCAACAGGTATAGGCCTCATATAGGGACCCATCAATCCTGATACAAAGGCCATCGGAAGGAGCGCTGCAATAACAGTGAATGTGGCAAGTATGGTTGGATTACCAACCTCATCAACTGCAAGCACTGCTGTCAATGGACTTATCCTGTGCAGTTTAAAATGTCTGTGGATATTCTCAACAACAACTATTGCATCATCCACAAGGATTCCTATGGAAAATATAAGTGCAAAGAGCGTAACCCTGTTTAGGGTGTAACCGTAGAGATAGTTTATTAATAATGTGAGTGCAAGGGTAACAGGTACAGCCACAGCAACTACTACCGCCTCTCTCCATCCAAGGGTGATGGCTATGAGAAGCACCACGGAGAATGTTGCTATAAGGATATGTTCAAGAAGCTCATCAGACTTCTCCTTTGCTGTTTCACCATAGTTCCTTGTCTCAAGGATATTGACATCAAGGGGGATAAGTTTACCCTTAAGGTCCTGAATCTTCTTTTCGATCCTCTTTGCAATCTGGGTGGCATTTGTGCCTTTCTTTTTTGCTATGGCAATGGTTACTGATTCATAAAGCCTGTGAGAGTCTTCAGGTTTCAATCCCAGACCTTCAGCCTTTTTATGAATCTGAGGTCCAAATCCTGTAAAGACATAACTGTCTGGTTCAGCAGGTCCATCCACTATCTCAGCAACATTTTTTAAATAAACAGGTCTTCCATTATATATAGCAACTACCAGTTCTCCTATCTCCCTGGCTGTTCTCAAAAAACCGCCTGTCTCAACAAGTATCTCCTTATTTTCGGTCTGCATTGACCCTGAAGGGATCACCACATTTGAATCCTGAAGGAATTGCATTATCTGGAGTGCTGATAGATTATAAGCCCTCAGCCTTGAAGGATTCAGCACAAGCCTTATCTGTCTTTTCTGGCCACCTATCACATGCGTTTCAGAGATCTCACCGTCCTTTTTTATCTCTGTACATAGCTCCTGTGCAATGCGTCTTAATTCATAGGAACTGTATCTCTGAGACCAGAGTGTATAGGAAAGTATAGGCACATCATCAATGGACCTTGGTTTTACAAGTGGCTGGGAGACCCCTGGTGGTATGAGGTCATAATGGGACATCAGTTTGTTGTAGACCTTTACTATTGCATCTTCCATATCATGACCCACATAGAACCTCACTATGGTGAGATTCATGCCTGGTCTTGCTATGGAATAGACATACTCAACTCCTTTTATCTCATAAAGAAACTTCTCCATTGGTCTTGTGACCCTTTCTTCAACCTCTTTTGCTCCAGCACCAGGATAGGTCACAAATATATCTATCATTGGAACAACTATCTGTGGCTCCTCTTCCCTTGGTGTCGCTATGAGTGCAAAGACACCGGAAAGAAGGGCAGCAATCACCACAATAGGTGTGAGCTTGGATTTTATAAATGCCTTTGCTATTGAACCTGATATCCCTATACCCTGCATTCTGTTCCTCCTGCCACACTATTTTTTATAAATGCCGCCCTCAACAACCCTCTCAATGCCATCTGTAACAATCCTCTCACCAGGATTAAGACCTGAAAGTATCTCTACCATTTCTTTTTCAGGATAGGAAGCACCAATCCTGACAATCCTGTAGGATATTACCCCATTATTGTCAACCACATATACACCGGTAAGCTGCCCCCTTTTCACTATGGACCTTTCAGGAACAAGTATCCCTTTTTTTTTACCGGTTAAGAATCTTGCCTTTCCATACAGGCCTGTCCTCAGCTCTTTTCTTGTATTAAGGTCTATCTTTACAAGGAAGCTCCTTGTAAAGGGATCTACAGAGGGCACTATCTCTGCTATCCTTCCTTCCAGCACCTCTGCCCCTGATTCCATATATACAGGAATCCTCATTCCCTTCTTTACCTTTCCTGAGAACCTCTCATCAAGATAGACCTCAAGTCTATAATTCTCACTGTCTTCAACAGTAAATAGAGGTGTGCCTTGCATGACCATATTGCCTGTCTCTACCTTTTTTTCGGTCACGATGCCATTAAGCGGTGATACCACCCTCGTATATCCATGCATTAGCCTTGCCTCTTCAAGACCTGCCTTAGCCCTTCTCAGCATTGCCTCGATTCTTTCAAGTTCAAGGCCTGCCACCTCCTTCTGGGTCTCTATCTGGTCAAGCTCCTGCCGTGTAAGTGCCTTTTCATCATAAAGCCTTTTATATCTTTCATAGGTAATATCAGCAAGTTTTTTATTCTGTCTCGCACTTTCAAGGGCCTTGAGCGCCTCCTGATAGGCCTCCTCCGCCTGAGCAAGGCGTTCCCTGTAGTCCCTGTCATCAATGGTTAAAAGCAATTGCCCCTGCCTTACCCTGTCTCCTTCCATTACATAGATACCGGTAACCTCACCCATTATCCTTGAGGACAGCGTTGTTACTGTCCTTGCCCTGATAGTGCCAGAGACCTCATATACATCATCTATGGTAAGGGGCTGAACTTCTGTAAGTTTTATGTCTGGAATATGAGGTGCCTCTGTTAGGGTAGCCTTCTCCTCTTTTGAGCAGGATATCAGTGTAAAAATTGATAATGATAAAAGTATGATTAATGCCTTCTTCATTTTTTCCTCCTTATTTTTTTATAAATTCTTCCATCATATTACTTACAAACAAGAGTCTTGCCATTGCTTCATAAAAGGCACCTTCTTTTTGCACCACCTGTGCCCTTGCACTGTCAAGGGCGGTCTGGCTATCAAGGAGATCAACGATCTTTGCAAGGTTATTTTCATACCTTATTTTTATAAGCCTTCTTCCTTCCTCAGCAGCCTGGAGCCCTGAGCGTGCAAGTTCAAGATGTGCCTTTGCCTCAAGCACAGAACTGTAGGCCTCATGAACCCTGAACCTCAGGGATTTTTTTGCTCCCTCAAGATATTCTGCAGCTTCTTTTAATCTATATTCAGCCCTTTTTGAACCTGCGAGGGTCTTTCCACCACTGAATAAATCCCATCTCAAAAATGCCATTACCTGCCAGCTCTTTCCTTCTGAACCAAAGGGGGTATTCGGGTCATCAAGCTCATACTGGGCACCAATACCAAGCTGTGGCAGATAATCAGACCTCTCAAGGCTCAGGAGATTCCTTGCATTCTCATATCTTAATTCCAATGCCTTTATCTCTTTTCCCTGAAGAGCCCTCTCAATGTAATATGCCTCATCAAGGAGTTCAGGATCAAAACCTGTTTGATCTTTGATCTCCACCGGCTCATCAAGACCCATGAGCAATCCCAGTGCCCTTTTTGCTATTAAATGATTCTTTTCTGCAGAGACAAGCCTTGCCCTTGCCTCAGCAACTCCTACTTCTGCCCTCAGCACATCAGACTGTAGACCCAGTCCTGCCTCTGCTCTTTTCTTTGCTATCCTCAGGTGTTCCTCGGCATTTTCAAGACCGAGTTTTGCCACATTTATATATTCCTTTGCTGTCCTTATGCCAAGATATACCCTGATAACCTCAAAGGCGATCTCTTCCTTCTTTCTCTCAAATTCAATATTTACAGTCTCATACTGTTTTTTTGATATATCAAGACCAAGCCATGCCTTTCTTACATAAACTGGCATTTCAATACTTAAAATTGTCTGGAAATTGCTTACAGGAGAGGGATTGTTGAATGTCCCTGGTGCACCCATAAGGTCTTCAGCAGTAAACCTCTCCTGATTTATCTTTGTTGAAAAAACATAAGCAGGGTTGTCTGTCCTCATAAACCTTTCCTCTATTCTTAACTGTGGCAAAAGATAACTCCTTGCAATAGAGATATCCTCTTTTGTTGCCCTGAGATTCATACTGCCTGCCCTGAGTTCTGGATTATCCTTAAGGGCTATCTCAATCGCCTCCTTAAGGCTATAGGCCTTTTCTTCTGCAAGCAGGGGTCTGGAGTAAAAAAATATTAAAAAGGCAATCACGAAAAAAGTATTCACTATATACACTACCCGATAGCGGGACAGAGCGATAGCTCGTGGCATCGCCGCACTTTCTTTATCATGTATCCTGAATGGATTATATCCTCTCATCCGTGCACCTCCTGCATAAATCTCTTTAATGCCTTCATATCGCATCTCCCTGTTTTTTTCTGGAATTCCTCGCATTCTACAATTCTATGTCTGTCTGCGGTTATCACTGGATCACCTTCAAGTAGCTCTATTAGGGTGTTTATAAATTTTCTCTGAATGGGTGTCAGTTCCTCCGAGAGACTGTAAAAGAGTAATTTTTTCTCCCGCCTTGTGGAAACAAGACCTGCGTTTCTTAAAAGCCCCAAGTTCCTTGATACCAGTGGCTGGGACGCACCTGTTATTGCCATTATCTGACATACACAAAGCTCATTCTTGCAGATAAGCATAAAGACCCGTATCCTCAAAGGGTCTGAAAAGAGCTTCATGAGTCTTAATATCTCATTCATATAAATATATTTACATATGTTTATATGAAATGTCAAGCCTTAAAAATTCCTCACCCTCGTAGATAAGAAAAGGGGAACTCAAAAATCTTACGATCTTTGGGAACCGATTCTGAAAATATTTGACAAAATAATCCCTGTAGAGAGTATAAAAGCAAGGCCATCTGTAATGGAATCAAATATGTTTTGTGAGGGAGGTAAACCGGAAATAAAGCTTAAAATATATATATTGAATGCAAAAGATAAAGGATTCCCTGATATAGCAAATATCATGTTCAGTAAAAAAATAGGAGGGGCAAAATAAGAGAAGTTATAACCATAACTATAAATATCAAGACCCACAAAATCATAAATACTCAGGAAAAGGATTATGGAGATAGAAAATGTCCAGAGAGAAAAAAGCATAATACCCTTTGACTGAAAAAATCCCTTCTCTCTTTTTTGAAAGAGGAGATACAGCAAAAAGACAATACTTCCCGTTGAAAACCATGGATTCATTGAAAGAATAAGGTCCTTCAGGGAAAGGGTACCGAAGGGAATGAATATCATAATTATTGAGCTGACAATTATAATGATAAAAGGGATTCTATCTTTTAACCCTGTTATCCTTACAAGATATTTCATCAAAACTAATATTATTAAAAAACAACCTGACAGTGAAATCAGGGTCTGCATACCTGATATGAAACTGAGGTTCGATATACCTTTCCTCCGTTGCCCCTCTTCTGTCTCCTCTGTCCTGTTATCTGCCTTCTGACTTCTGTTTTCTACTGTTTTGCCCCCTGCCTTTTGTTTCCAGAGCCATATCTCATTGAACATTACATGTTTTATTCTTTTTCTTTCATAGGTATAGGTGATGTGATAAAATCCGTTCAGGCTTTTTGTAATGGATGGGTAGGAATATTCTTTTCCCTGAGATGACTCAAGTACCTTGATAAGCCTCCAGGAGCTTCCATTGTCACTGGATAAAAAGATGGAGAGGTTTTCTCTGTTATTAAATGAATTATTTATAACAGCAAGTATAGAATTATCTTCTGTCCTTATCATATCAAATCCTGAATCTGGATTGGGCAGTTCTGTATATCTAAGGGGAGACTCTCTGTGCTTAATTAAATCCATTTCCATAAATGGAATAAATCTTTCCCCTTTCTTTTTGCTATTTCTAAAAAAGATTAATAATTTATCCTCTCCAAGAGGTAAAAGCACTGGCTGTATTATCTTTTCAGCTGCTGTTATCCTGTATATCCTGAATGTTTCATGCCCTGGGTCTACCTGTATAATGGAGGAGTTTTTGTTAAAGAGTTCGCTGTAGGCTGGTATGATAAAACTTCCATCATTTAAATTTATCCCATCATTTTTTACATTGTGGGTTAGATTAAAGAATGGGCTTAATAAAAGTTTTTTACTCTCTGTCCAGGAAATAGCATCAGTGGTAGTTTTGTAATTTATTGAGCTTCCTGACCAGCCACCTGCAATAACTGTCGAATAAAAGAGCCATATCTTACCTGAGTTATCCCTCATAAGCATGGGGTTACCAATCTTCTTTACATATCTTTTCAGTTCCCTTGAGGCAGTCTCTCGATCTATAAGTTTAAGGGGGATAGTCCATGTGCCGTTTTTCTCGTTATAAATAGCCATGAAGATTGCCACATCCTTTGCTCCCTCTCTTGAACCAGAGTACCAGACACAGAGAAGTCTGTCTTTATCAAGAGGTGCAATACTTGAAACATGGCTTATCATACCTGAAGATTCTTTGTTAACAAAGTCCTCTATATATATTTCCTGAAATACCGATTGGGGTTCAGATACCTGAGATTGAATCTCTGTAGTCTTTATTCTGACTTCCAACCTCTGAGTTCTGATCTCCATTAGCAGGGCAATTAAGTATAGAAGCAAGGTGAGAGAAACAAAAATAATTCTTTTAGTCATTATTCCTTTCACCCTTAAAGGAATTAAAAACCCTGAGATAACTGTCAATCATCTTTTCACTGGAGTAAAAAATTTTCACATCTCTGTAAGCCCTTTCTATAAGGTCTTCCCTCAGTTCGCTATCTTCAAGAAGTTTGTTTACAGAATGAGCAAGACAGGCTGGAGCCTTTACAGGGCAGAGAAGCCCTCTGCCTTCTACGGTCTCCTTCAACCCACCTGCATCTGTGGAGACAACAGGCACTCTATATAAAAAGGCATCAAGCACCACACTGCCAAGCCCCTCTTCCGATGAGCTAATAACGAATACATCTATAATAGAAAAAAAGTCTTCCACATCTTTATGAAATCCCATTAGAATGTACTTATCCTGAAGGTGGAGGTCTTTTATCCTCCTTTCTACCATCTCCCTGAGTTCTCCCTCTCCAAAATGAAGAAAGATAAAATCATCTCTGGTCTTAGAAAGCAGGTTTATTGCCTCTACCATTGTGAAGGGATCTTTATGGGGGACAAGGGCTGCCATGGTAGCCAGGATTTTTTTATCTTTTATATTAAAAGATTCCTTTAATTTCAAGGCTCTCTCTCTGTCAAGCTCCCTTTCCTGCACACAACTCGGTATTACCTCTATCTTTCCTGAAGGTTTCAGATCTTCAAGTATCTGTCTTATCTTTTCAGATATAGCGATTACCCTGTCGGTGAACCTATATTTAAGCCTTGTAAGGATTCCTGAGGGTCTGAAATCAACCCTTCTTGTATAGACTACTGGCCTTGAATGGAATGGTTTTGAGATTATAGCAAGTGTCTGTGCCTTAGCAGTCTGGCAGTGAAGGATATCAAAGTTTTTCCCATTTTTAATTAAAAATAATAGTGCCTGAAGATTGTTTTTGACACCGTGAACAGGTAGATGCTCCTTTAAAACCTTGATATGCAGTGGGGAGTTAATAAGGCAAAGAAGTTCTGCCTGCACGCCTTTGTCCTTTAAGCCACGGAGTGTATAAAGCGTCTGCCTCTCTCCGCCCCGCCATGTTTTTTCAGTATTAATCTGAAGAATCCTCATTGTTATAATTATACATTAATAGTTGCATCCTGTTAAAAAATACTCCTTTCTGAATATGTTAGAATAATTTTTATGAAATCAGGGTCAGAGGGAATCACAGGCTTATCTATGAAGAAAAAGGAGACAGGATATCAGCTCTCTGTTGCAATTGTCTCTTTCAATGAAGAAGAGGATATAGGTAAAACCCTTGAAAGCATCAGGGACATTGCCTCTGAGATAGTGGTGGTGGATTCCCATTCTACAGACAGGACAAGGGAGATTGCCTCCAGTTACGGTGCTCGAGTCTTTGAAGAGGACTGGAAGGGTTATGTGGGACAGAAAAACTCAGCCCTTGAGAAGTGCACTCAGGACTGGATACTTTCACTTGATTGTGATGAAGTCCTGACACCGGAGCTGAAAAAATCCATTATTGATGCAATAAGTGATCCCAGGGCAGATGGTTATCTGATCAATAGAAAAACTGTATATCTTGGAAGACCTTTAAATTATGCCTGGCAGCCAGACTGGGAATTGAGGCTTGTAAAGAAAAGTGCCAAGCCGAGATGGAGGGGTTATTATGTACATGAGTCACTCCAAATTAATGGTAAGACAAAAAAACTCAAGGGTGACCTCCTTCATTATTCCTATAAAGATCTCCAGGACCATCTAACAAAGCTTGTAAGATATTCAAGACTTGCAGCCTGCTCCTATAAGGATATTGGGAAGAGATTCAGTTTTCCAAAACTTATTTTCCATCCCCTTGCTGCCTTCATGAAGCAATTTATTATAAAAAGGGCCTTTCTTGATGGATTTCGGGGTCTTATAGTTGCCATGAGTTCATTCTTCTATGTATTTTTAAAATACCTGTTTTTATGGGAGATAGAAAGAGGTGTTAAAAGACCAGATAAGGGATAAATATATATTAATCCTTTCACTCTGGATTCTCCTTATCTTCTGGCTAAGACCATGGAGCGGTGACCTGAGAAGTGACCCTTTAACCTATGCCTGCATATCAAAGGATATGGTGGAAAATAATAACTGGTTTTCTCCCCAGCTTGATGGGAAGCCTTATCTGAACAAACCTCCTCTTTATTTCTGGCTTGTTGGAGCATCTTTTAAAATATTTGGTACCTCTTTCTATGCCTCTAAAATACCAGCACTTTTACTGGCGACGATAAATGTATTTTTTTTATATTTTATAGTCAATAGATTATTCAATAATAAGGAGCTTGCCTTTTTTTCTTCTTTTATATTTTTAAGTACTCACTGGATATTTAAGAACTTTACCACCAACCGTCCCGAAAGTCTTCTTGTCTTTTCAGTACTTCTTGGTGTCTACGGATTTATTCTCTTAAAGGAAGGGCGCCAGTTCAGTGGTTTACTCCTTGGTTTGTCTTTTGCAATCGGGTTTATGACAAAAACCTTTTTTGCCTTTTTCCTCCCTCTGATTATAGTGGTTTATGGATTATTTACTAAAGAGCTTTTCGGATGGCTTAAAAAAGGTGATCTCTACACATGGATTTTTACTGGTCTGGTCCTGGTCGCTCCATGGTTTATTTATTACGAAATTAATCATCCGGGTTATCTTGAACATTTATTTTCAGGTCAGACATTAAACAGGTTCAAAGAAGGTGGTGATGTTATAATTGATCCCTTGATGTATTTGAAGGACTTAATAATTTATTATCAACCCTGGCTTTTATTTTTTATTATCGGCATAGCGTTTATAATTTCTAAATTGAAGGCCAGGGAATTGAACGATAAAGAACTGTTTGTCTTATTAGGCTTTATTTTAATCTTTCTTACCCTCCAGTTATCTAAAGGAAAGTCTACAAGATACCTTACAGTTGTTACACCTTTTATGTCTGTTATTGGAGGATTTGGGATTCTTTCTTTGAAAGAGGAATTTAAGAAAATTATCGAAAATATTATATACTATGGATGGATTCCACTATTTATTATCATCTGGATAATTCCTGTGAAAATAAATCCTGAAAAGCATTATGTTATTCATATTGCCAGGCAGATTGCATCTGGAAAACAGGGAGATTATAGAAAGCCCCTTGCCTTTCTTGATCTTAAAAAAGTAAAAAAACAGGATAGCAAACTTATTTTTCTGTCTCCCCCTGACCTTTCTGCAGGATATAGCTGTCTTTATTATTTTTATCTATCTGATCTGGCTAAAAGATGGGATTATGGAGACTTAGCAAACTGGTTTCACTCCCAAAAATCAACAGATCTTTTGGGGTCTCAGAATGGTATAATTATCCTGACACCTGTAAACTCTGTGGAATTATTAAACCCATTGAATTTAAAGTTTGTTGAAATAGTGAGGGATGAATATTTTATCCTTTTAAGTATCTATAAGGATTAAAATAAATGAAAGGATATTGGTATGGATAAAAAAAGGATACTCGTTACAGGTGGGGCAGGATTTCTCGGTTCTCATCTATGTGAAAGGCTCCTTAGTGAGGGTCATGAGGTGCTCTGCGTTGATAATTTTTATACAGGGAGAAAGGCAAATATTGCCCACCTGCTCAATAATCCCTACTTTGAAATCATAAGGCACGATGTGACTTTTCCACTTTATGTGGAGGTTGATGAGATCTATCATCTCGCCTGTCCTGCCTCACCTGTACACTATCAGTTTGATCCTGTCCAGACAACAAAGACCTCTGTCCATGGAAGCATAAATATGCTTGGTCTTGCAAAGAGATTGAAGATCAAGATTCTTCTCGCCTCAACAAGTGAGGTTTATGGTGATCCAGCAATTCATCCCCAGCCTGAGACATACTGGGGAAATGTCAATCCCATCGGACCAAGGGCATGCTATGACGAGGGTAAAAGATGTGCTGAGACACTCTTTTTTAATTATCACAGACAGCATAAATTAAGGATAAAGGTTGCCAGGATATTCAATACCTATGGGCCAAGAATGCATCCCGGTGATGGAAGGGTTGTGAGCAATTTTATAGTCCAGGCATTGAAAGGAGAGGATATTACCGTATATGGAGACGGAAGCCAGACCAGGAGCTTCTGCTATGTAGATGACATGATAGATGGGCTCATAAGACTAATGAATAGTCCTGATGAGGTGACAGGCCCTATAAATCTTGGAAATCCACAGGAATTTTCCATCCTTGAGCTTGCAGAGACCGTAATAAGACTTAGTGGTTCTAAATCAAAGATAATCTATAAACCCCTTCCACCTGATGATCCAAAACAGAGGTGCCCTGATATCACCCTTGCCAGAAAAGTCCTTGGATGGCAGCCCTGCATACCCCTTGAGGAAGGACTTAAAAGAACCATTGAATATTTCAGAAGACTCTTTGGTTTATAACTCTATTTTGCCATTAGAAAACTGGCAGTCTGCCTCAAAGTCTTCTTAGACCAGCAGAGCAGTAGAGCAGTAGTTTTTATTAAGGAATTTCTTCTTATTATTTAATTGTTGCGCTGCTGCGCTGCTGCTCTGTTGCTCTACTGCTCTGTTATTGCCTGCTGCTCTATTAAGGTGTCGCAGGCGGGGTCCCCAGAAAATCGTCAGATTTTCTGGGGTGCTGGTATTGCCTTTAGAGCACAGGGTGAAGACAAGCTTCACCCCGTGAACCCCGAAATATGGGCATACTGCCAGTTTTATTAAAGGCTTTTTATAAATTGCTAATGGCAGATTACAGGTTTCTCAATGAGAAAATGCCCTTTTGCTCTGGTATAATTATGATATGAAAAATGTCCTTATAGTTGACGATGACAGTGAGATAAGAAAGGTTCTGAGAGAAGCCCTCATTATCCATGGCTATACGCCTGTGGAGGCC
>CALJEL010000009.1 GCA_938074335.1 uncultured bacterium
AACCTTTTCTTTAACCTTATTGCCTGTCTGTAGCTTATACCAAGAAGGTCTGTAGCCTCTTTGAGACTTAAATGCCCTGAAACCACATCACTTAAAACTTCATACCTTTTCATCTCTTCCTCCGTGATAAGGTATCTTTTCTGCATAGCCTCCTCCTTAAAATGTTCTCATCCTTAAGAAGGAGACTACCATATATGTGACATTTTAAAATAGTAACCACAAGTCTGCCTCAAAGTCTTTACAATGCGACAAATTTTATTTATTATGTAGCAAAAAGTCTTCACCCAAAAGGGTAGGGGTAACCCTTGCGGTTACCCTCAAAAGGGTAGGGGCAAGCCCTACCCCTACTAAGGTGTCGCAGGTATAGCCTTTAGAGCACGGGGCGAAGACAAGCTTCACCCCGTGAACCCCAAAATATCGGCATCCCCCGCCATTCCTATCGGCAGTTTAGCGTATAAATTTCTATTGGCAGATTGCGGTCAAAGGGTGTGGTATAATGAGTTATGGAACTCTCCGAGAACGCCCTGAGGGTTTTGAGAGCAAGGTATCTTTTAAAGGATTCCTCAGGCAATATTATTGAGACTCCTGAGGGGATGTTTCAGAGGGTATCAAAGGCAATAGCTGAGTCTGAGAGACTTTATGGTGAAGACCCTTCAGTGTGGCAAGAAAGGTTTTATGAACTCTTAACCCAGCTCAAATTCCTTCCAAACTCTCCCCTTCTTATGAATGCGGGAAAGGAGATGGGGCAGCTTGCTGCCTGTTTTGTCCTTCCTGTTGAGGACTCCATGGTGAGCATCTTTGAGACACTTAAAAATGCAGCCATGATACTTCAGAGCGGTGGAGGCACTGGTTTTAATTTTTCCAGGCTGAGACCAAAGTCTGATGTGGTGAGGTCAACAGGTGGCATAGCTAGTGGACCTGTGTCATTCATGAAGATATACAATACCGCCACTGATGTTATCAAACAGGGTGGTGCAAGAAGAGGGGCAAATATGGGTATCCTGAGGGTTGACCACCCTGATATCCTTGACTTTGTCAGGGCAAAGACCGAGAAGGCTGAACTTGAGAATTTTAATATCTCTGTATCAATAACCGATGCCTTTATGGAGGCTCTCAAAAAGGATGAGGAATATGAACTTATCAATCCAAGGACAGGCAATCCAGTCCGAAAGATAAAGGCAAAGGAGGTCTTTGATGAGATTGTAAAATGCGCCTGGCAAACAGGAGACCCTGGTGTTATTTTTATAGACAGGATAAACAGGGCAAATCCCACACCCCACATAGGTCAGATAGAGAGCACAAATCCCTGCGGTGAACAACCCCTTCTTCCCTATGAGGCCTGTGTGCTTGGGTCAATGAATCTCTCAAAATATATAAAGGATGGAAAGATACTTTATGATGACCTTGCAAAGGATGTAGCAGTTGCGGTGAGATTCCTTGATGATGCCATAGATGCAAATAAGTATCTTATACCGGATATAGAGGCAATGCATAAAGGGAACCGTAAGATTGGCCTTGGAGTTATGGGATGGGCGGATATGCTGGTCTTGCTTGGGATACCATACAATTCAAAAAGGGCCTTTAAGCTTGCAAGGGAGGTTATGAGATTTATCAGGGATACAGGCTGGAGGGCCTCTGAAGAGCTTGCGAGAAAGAGAGGACCTTTCCCGAATTTTAAAGGTTCCATATATGACAGACCTGGCATGCCTGTTCTCAGGAATGCTACTGTCACCACTATTGCACCAACAGGTACACTCTCAATTATTGCAGATTGTTCAAGCGGGATAGAGCCATATTTTGGCCTTGCCTACAGGAGATTGATCCTTGATACAGAGCTCTTTGAGGTGAATAAATATTTTGTTAAAATGGCAAAGGAGCAGGGATTCTATTCTGAGGAACTCATGGAAAAGGTGATCAAGAAAGGAAATCTCAGGGGTATAAAAGAAGTCCCTCCCGGGATAAAAAGGCTCTTCAGGACAGCCCATGAGATACCACCAGAAGACCATATAGAGATGCAGGCAGCCTTTCAGGAATATACAGACAATGCAGTATCAAAGACAATAAATCTTCCAAGGAAGGCGAGACCTGAGGATGTGGCAAAGGCATTTCTTCTTGCCTATGAAAAGGGCTGTAAGGGTGTAACGGTCTTCAGATATGGCTCAAAGAGGGGGACCCTTGAGAAATTCCAGAAACCTTCTCAGGGAATAGTTGAGATTATTCAAAGAAGAGAACTTGATTGATGCTTGAGACATTAAGGCTTATAGGAAGGAGATTAATTTCTGAACTCACACCACTCAGATATTCCTTTCTTCACAAGGATATGTCGGATATTAAACCTCCAAGGGGTGCAGCAGGAGACAGGACATTTCCCGTAGATAAAAAGGCAGAGGAGATAATAATAGAAGAACTTGAAAGGTTAAAGGAACCATTGAGCATCATCTCTGAGGAATATGGTTTAAAGGATATAAGAGGAGGTGGAAGGCGTGTCCTGATAGATCCGATTGATGGAAGTAAGAATGCTATAACAGGAATTCCCTTTTACTGCACCTCCATAGCAATTGCAGAGGGAGATACTATAGGAACTGTAAACACTGCCTATGTAATAAATCTCCTTACAGGAGATGAATTCTATGCAGAGAAGACAAAGGGTGCCTATCTGAATGGTATCCCTGTTAAGACCCAGCAGGATGAAAAGATATCTGTTGTTGCCTATGAAGCTCAGACACCAGCAAGAGATATACCAGTGATTATGCCATTACTTCAGGCTGCCAGAAGGACAAGATGTCTTGGTGCAACTGCCCTTGACCTCTGTCTTGTTGCCACTGGCTCTGTAAGTATATTCGTAACACCTGCTCCTTCAAGGAGCTTTGATTTTGCTGCTGGCTGGCTCATTGTGAAGGAGGCAGGAGGGATATTTACTGATATAGAGGATAAGCCAGTTGATGATATTCCCCTTGGACTTCAAAAGAGCACAACACTGCTTGTCTCGGGGAACAGGGAACTTCACAGAAGGGCACTTGAATTAATAAAAAGGGCATAAATTTTATGAGAAAGATTACCCTGAAATGGTTAAGACAGGCAGAGGCTGACCTTAAGGCAGCAAAGGATAGCCTTGAGGATGGACACTATGAGTGGAGCTGTTTTCAATCCCAGCAGAGTGGTGAAAAGGCATTAAAGGCATTCTTATATGAAAAAGGATATACATCTATCATCACACATTCATTGAAGGAATTATTAAATGAATGCTCAAAGATCGACAGCGGGTTTAAAACCCTCTCCACTGAGGCAAAGACACTGGATATGTTTTATATACCTACAAGATATCCAGATGGTCTTGGAGGAGATCTTACACCAGCTGAGTTTTATGAAAGGGAGGATGCAGAAAGATGTATAAGCTCTGCAGAGTTGATATTGAAGACCGTGAAGAACTCCTTAACAGGATAAGGTCCTTTGCTGAGATGCTTAAAAAGACCCTTCCTGTAAGAGAGGTATATCTCTATGGCTCTTTTGCGAAGCAGGAGATCCATGAAGGCAGTGACATAGACCTACTCATAATTGGAGACTTTAAGGAAAGGTTTTTTGAAAGAATAGGAATTATCCTTGATCTTACAGACCTTCCCATTGAACCTCTTGTGTATACTCCTAAAGAATTTGAAGAACTTAAGGCCTCAGATAATCCTTTTATTAATGAGGTGCTTAAGACTGCCATAAGACTGTAATTCACCTTTCAAGCATCATTATAAGGGCATCTTCAATGGGATTAATATAATAGGCTTTCCTTATCCCCACCACCCTGAAGCCGAATTTTTCATAAAGCCTTCTTGCCTCCCTGTTTGATGCCCTTACCTCAAGGTAGATATAGCTACAGGAGGAGACAAAGTCTGAGTTCAGGGCCTCCCTGATAAGGGAGCTTCCTATACCCTGCCTTCTCTTCAGGGGATGGACAGCAAGATTAAGTATGTGACACTCATCCAGTATCCTGCTGAGACATATATAACCCGAGATACTATCCTCTGTCTCAGCCACAAGGCATAGGGACCTTGGATTGTAGATCTCTTTATAAAAGGAAAGTTCAGACCATGGTGTGGAAAAGGAAAGCCTTTCAATCTCAGTAGCTGCCGGGACATCCTCTGGAGTCATAAGCCTTATTTTAAAAAAAACCATAATCAGATTCAGTCCCCTGCCCTCTCCTCAGCCTGAGACCTTCTGAGATAAAGAGGTGTCAGCTTCAGAGGATCAGAGAATTTCTTTTCCTTTGCAAGTCGCAGACCGAGAAAACCCACACTGCAGGGAGAAGGAACAAGCAGATGCCCTGGTGGTATAAGAAACTGGTCTTTTCCTTTAAAGAAGTGATAACCATTTCCTGTAAGGATAACATTTTCACTATCAACCATACTCCTTATGAGATCAACAAATTCTTCCCTGCCAGTAACTGATGGCCCTTTAAGGGTAATAAAATCTCCATCCTCCCATCTGTAAAGTGCCATAAAGACCTGATTTCTCCTCGCATCGAGCACAGGGCAGACAGGATATCTTGAATAGGGGAAGTTCCATGCCATTGCCTCAAGGGTGGACACAGCAATCACAGGTTTTCCACTTGCAAAGGCGAGTCCCTTTACAGTTGCCATGCCTACCCTGAGACCTGTAAAGGACCCAGGTCCTGCTGAGACTGCGAGGGCATCAATGTCATGAATAGAGAGTCCTGAACTTTGAAGCAGATGTTCTATTTCTGGTACAAGCCTTTCTGAGTGTTCTACGGATACATTGAGCCTTATCTCAGAGATAAGACCCTTATCATCCACAATAGCAATTCCACCGAGCATGGTGGAGGTCTCTATAGCAAGGATCCTCATAATAGAAAGGATAACATAATAGTTAAAGGCTGTGACATATTTGGTACCCTCTTTTGCCGAAGAAAACTGGTAGGCTGCCTCAAAGTCTTCTTAGACCAGCAGAGCAGTAGCACAGACATTCTTGTCTGTGGCTTACAAAGTAGTGCGATAGTGAGACAGTGCGATAGTGCGACAGGCTACGCAGACCCTCTCCCAAAGCTGTCGCTCTGCCGCACTGTCGCTCTAAAAGCTGCTGCTCTACTGCTCTGTTATTAACTGCTGCGCTGCTGCTCTGTTGCTCTACTGCTCTATTAAGAGCTGGTAGCCGCAAGCTGGTAGAACAGGCTTCCAGTCTGTTCAATGCTTTTTTGTATTTCCACCATTTACCGCAGGCTGGAAGCCTACGCCACGCAGGCTGAAGCCTGCGGCTACCTCCTTTTCCCTGGGTAATTTTACCTTGACTAAAAGGATATGTGGTAGTACAATTTTAAATAAAGAAAAAAAGGATGATAGGTAAAAAAGAATAGTTTCCTAAAAAGACTCCTTAGGAGTCAAATATTTAAAAAGGTAATGTCAAAAGTTTCATGAAAAAGGGAAGGATTTATGGAAACAGTAGGGGATAGGGTTCTATTAGCCACAGAGGGCAAAGATGACAAGGCACAAGTAGTGAATGCAGAGGACATTAGGGTGAACAGGGCTTAGATATTTTGAATAATAGATTATAGCATTAGGCAGTTTTGATCTTTGACAATCTGGGTATAGGCATCAGGCAGCAAG
>CALJEL010000010.1 GCA_938074335.1 uncultured bacterium
GATTTTCTGGGGACCCCGCCTGCGACACCTTAATAGTGCGACAGAGCGACAGCTTTTAGTGCGATAGTGCGACAGCACACCTCACGGTGAAGTGAGTTAGGGATTAGTGAATTAGTGAGTTAGATAATTCTAATTCACTAACTCACTTGCATACTAACTTACTACTTTAGCTCTGTCGCACTGTAGCACTACTTTGTAAGCCACAGACAAGAATGTCTGTGCTACTTGCTCTGATACTCTGCCTGTCCCCTGAGCATCTTTCTTATCTTCAATCTCAGGGCATTGAGTTTTATGAATCCCTCAGCATCCCTGTGATCATAGACCATATCCTTTTCAAAGGTTGCAAATTGAGGCTCATAAAGTGACTGAGAGGATTTTCTTCCAGCGATTATGCAGTTGCCTTTATATAATTTTAACCTTGCAGTTCCTGTCACATCCTGTTCAATCTCATCTATGAGTTTCTGGAGAGCCTCTCTTTCAGGAGAGAACCAGTAACCATAATAAACCAGCTCTGAGTATCTCGTAATAAGGGAATCCCTCAGGTGCAGGACCTCTCTGTCAAGTGTTAATTGTTCAACAGCCCTTTTTGCTATGTGAAGGACTGTCCCTCCTGGTGTTTCATAGACACCCCTTGATTTCATACCCACATACCTGTTTTCCACTATATCTGTTCTACCTATTCCATGCCTTCCTGCTGAGGTGTTCAGTTCTTTAAGCAGCTCAAAGGGTGATAAGTTCTTTCCATTTACTCTAACAGGATCTCCTTTTTCAAAATCTATCTCAATATACTCAGCTCTATCAGGTGCCTTCTCAGGAGGTGTTATCATGGTGTACATATCCTCAGGTGGTTCATTCCAGGGATCCTCAAGGATACCTCCTTCATAGCTTATATGGAATATATTCCTGTCTGTGCTGTATGGTTTTTCCTTTGTAACAGGTACATCTATTCCCTTTGACCTTGCATACTCAATAAGCTCAGTCCTTGACCTGAAGGGCCATTCCCTCCAGGGAGCTATTACCTTTATGTCTGGTTTCAGGGCATAATAGGTGAGCTCAAACCTTACCTGGTCATTTCCCTTTCCTGTGGCTCCATGGCTAACTGCCTCTGCCTTTTCTTTTAAGGCAATCTCTATCTGTTTTTTTGCAATCAGTGGCCTTGCTATGGATGTCCCAAGGAGATAGCCTTCATACTGGGCAGATGCCCTGAGCATGGGGAATATATAGTCCCTTACAAACTCTTCCCTCAGGTCCTCCACATAGACCTTTGAGGCTCCTGTTTTAAGTGCCTTATTTTTTATTGCCTCTAGGTCTTCTTCCTGGCCGAGGTCTGCACAGAAGGCAATCACCTCTGCCCTGTAGGTCTCCCTGAGCCAGGCTATTGCCACTGATGTATCAAGACCTCCTGAATAGGCAAGCACTATCTTCATCTCTAAACCTCCTTAAATCTCTATTTCTCCCCTGAATACCTCCTGAGCAGGTCCTGTCATGAATACACGGGTTATCTCTCCTGCTTCTTCAACAAGCTCAATTATCAATTCACCACCAGGAAGTATGATTCTCTGCCTGAGTCCTCCAAGCCCCTTTAACCTCATTGCTACAGCCACAGCAGAGGCACCTGTACCGCAGGCAAGGGTCTCTCCAGCACCCCTTTCCCAGACTCGCACCAGAAAGGTATCCTCTGACTCCTGTTTTACGAATTCCACATTTATTCTTTTTGGAAACAGGGGATGATTTTCTATTAATGGGCCATAAATATGAATGTCGAGGTCCTTGATGTCCTCCAGAAGGATTACTGCATGGGGATTTCCCATTGATACACAGGTCATATGAAAGGTCCTATCCTTAATAGGGAGGGGATAGTCTATTAAAAGTTTCTCAGAAACCTTTACAGGTATCTCTTCAGGCTTCAATCTCGGCCTTCCCATATCAACCTTAACCATTTCATTCACTTTCTCAGGTCTTATAACTCCTGCGAGGGTCTCAATGGCTAAAGGAGATTTATCAGAGATGCCATTTTTCCATATATAATTTGCAAGACACCTGATACCATTTCCGCACATCTCCACCTCTGAGCCATCAGGATTGAATATCCTCATCCTGAAGTCAGCCCTGAGTGATGAATCAAGCAGCAGGAGCTGATCTGCTCCAATGCCAAAGCGCCTGTTAAGAAGAAAACCTGCTATGCCCTTCCAGTCAATACCATGTATATCCCTTGTGTCAATGACAACAAAATCGTTGCCAAGACCATGCATCTTGGTAAAATTTATCTTCATATCTCTCCCCTTATCAGGTCCTTATAGGTTTCCCTTTTTCTAACGAGTATAGCCCTGTTACCCTTTACCATTACCTCAGCAGCCCTTGGCCTTGAATTATAATTAGAACTCATGCTGAATCCATAGGCACCTGCACTCATTATTGCAAGCAGATCACCCTGCTCAGGTTCTTCTATCTCCCTGTCCTTTGCAAAGAAATCACCGGATTCACAGATAGGTCCTACTATATCTGCAATGATCTTTGACCTTTCATGTCTTTCCACAGGCACTATCTCATGATAGGCACCATAAAGGGTTGGCCTTATAAGGTCATTCATACCAGCATCAACGATAATGAAATTTTTTTCTTTTGTCCTTTTATGATAGAGGACCTTTGTAACCAGGATGCCAGCATTACCAATAATGGAGCGACCGGGTTCGATTATGAGTGTCAGATTTCTACCTTTCAGGAGTTTTTTAACCTCTCTTGCAAGCTCCGATGGATGGGGTGGTTCTTCATCTTTGTAAGGGATGCCGAGGCCACCACCCATATCAATATATTTTATCCTTATGCCATGCAGGCTTAGTTCATCCACGAGGAGCAGCAGGCTTTTAAGGGCATCTTGGAAGGGCCTTACCTCTGTGATTTGAGAGCCTATATGCTTGTGAATTCCCTTTATCTCAATATTTTTAAGCTCCCTGGCAAGAAGATAGTTTTCCAGTGCCTCTTCCATTGGGATACCGAATTTGTGTTTCTTGAGGCCTGTTGATATATAGGGATGGGTCTTTGCATCTATATCAGGATTGACCCTTAGTGCAACTGGTGCCTTTTTCTTCATCATACCAGCAATCCTGTTTATCTCTTTGAGCTCCTCTGAGCTCTCCACATTAAACATTAAGATCCCTGCCTTAAGGGCATATCTTATCTCGGTCTCTGTCTTCCCAATACCAGCATAGACAATCCTTTCGGGTCTGATACCAGCCTTCAATGCCCTGAAGAGTTCTCCACCGGATATTACATCAGCACCAGCTCCCATTTTTCCAATAAGCCTTAAAATAGATAAGTTAGAATTTGCCTTTACCGCATAGCATAAGATATGCCTTGTTCCTTTAAAGGCCTCCCTGTAGGCATCCACATGCCTTTCAATGGTCTTTTGACTGTAGATATAAAGGGGTGTGCCAAACTCTTTGGCCAGTTTTTTAACCGGGATATCTTCTGCAAAAAGTTCTTTACCCTTAAACTGAAAGTAATGCATGTCACCTCCAGCTTTTTGATTTTTCTTTACTTTTTGATTGTCTTTATTTTAACTAAAATGAAAAAATTTTACACATTCGGGCAATATCACACTGAAACTGTTCAAACAAGATAGGATTTTCAAGGGAGGTAATAACCCCAAAAAGAGGAATTCAAGACAAAGACTATACAGAGTATAAGGTGGATATTGATAGAAGTAGCGGGCAAGGTAGTGGAGCATGCAAGTAGGTTGTGTCTGAAGATATATGCAGAGGTGGAGAAATTTCTACATCTAAAAAGGATCAGGCTTAGGTGTGCTGAGTTATCAGGATAAGAAGGCTCAATAAAAAGGACAAAGGAAAGGGAATGAAGGAGGGGTATTGCCTGATAAGGCAAAAAGGAGGTAGCCGCAAGATGGTAGAACAGGCTTCCAGCCTGTTGAAGGCTTTTTGTATTTCCACCATTTATCGCAGGCTGAAGCCTGCGGCTACCCTCTCCGCTTGACAAGACCCCTAGGAAGAGATAGAATATGCTATGAAAGGAATGTTGATAATATATTGTTAAGTGCTATTGTCTTTTCTTAATCGTGAGCGTGTCGAAATCGTGAGTCTGTCGAACCGATGTAAAAAGCAGAAGGAGTGTAGGGGCGAAAAATTTTCACCCATACTTTTGTTAGTAAGCATGAGGAAAAGACTCAATTCAAGGAGGCTCTTATGGATATAGAGAAGATTGCAGAAAAGTTAAGGGATATGGTCATAGGAGAGATAAAGGAGGAGTTAAGGGATTTTAAGGCTTCTGTTACAGGAGAACTTGCTGGATACAGGGTTGCCATGGAATCCATAAATGCAAGGATGTCTGCCCTTGAATCAAGGCAGGCTAATTTAGAGGCTGAAATAAGAGATATAAGACGGGCACTTGACGAGACAAACAAGAGAATTGACGACTTAAGGGTTGAACTTAAAGCAGAGATTATGCTCAATACCCAAAGGATTGATGAGACAAACAAGAGGATTGATGAGACGAACAAGAGAATTGATGAAACAAACAAGAGGATTGACGAGACAAACAAGAGAATTGACGAGACAAACAAGAAGATTGATGACTTAAGGGTTGAACTTAAAGCAGAGATTATGCTCAATACCCAAAGGATTGATGAGACGAATCAAAGGATTGATAGTCTCTTTATATCGGTTCGACAGGCTCACGATGAGGTATCTCATATAAAGGGAGACCTTAACAGAGCTCTTTCTACGAAAGAGGTTATTGATGATATTATTGTAAGGCTTCAGAGGCTTGAAGGGAAGGTCCTTGAGGTTGCTTAAAAGATTATCAATAGAGCTACAGGCAGGCCTTGCCTGCTTAAATGCAAAAAGAAGGAGGTTTAAGCCATGAAAACTTTGGAAAGCTTTAATAATGCTTCTGGTTATCTTCTTTTTCATGACCTCTGTCTGGGCAGGAAAGGTAATTGATAAGAGCTCTACTGCTAAAGAGGCCACTGAGTCTCGGTTCGACAGGCTCACGATAAGGTGACAGAGAAAGAGAAAAACCTCAAGACAAAGACCCATACTGAAAGAAAGCTTGTAGGTGGTGTGGTGCTTAAAGAGAGGCTTATTAATGCTCAGGTCAGAGAGGTAAGGGGTATTGATAGGGCAATCACAAAGGTTAGCTACTTTAAGGGCAATGACCCAAGCAAGTGGCAAAGCGGAGTATCAACCTATGAAAGGGTATCTCTTGGAGAGGTGTATGAGGGCATAAGGCTTGAATTAAAAGCTTATGGCAGCAATGTGGAAAAGCTTTTTTATATATCTCCCAAGGCAGACCCAAGGAGCATAAGGGTTAAGGTAGAAGGAGCCCAAGACATAAGGGTAAACAACGGAGGGGAGCTTGTGCTTGATACACCTTTTGGAGAGGTAAAGTTTACAAAGCCAGTGGCATATCAAGATGTAGGTGGCAAGAGAAAGGAGGTAGAGGTAAGCTACAAGGTAGAGAAGAAAGGGGATATGCTTGCCTATGGCTTTGAGTTAGGGAAGTATGACAGGACAAGGGAGCTTGTGATAGACCCATTGCTTGCTTCTACATTTCTTGGGGGAAGTGATGGAGATTTGGGCAATTCCATCGCCTTTGACAGCTCTGGCAATGTCTATGTGACAGGTGTGATATATTCTTCAGACTTTCCGACTACACCAGGGGCTTATGATAGAACTTACAATGGTGGTTGGTCTGATGTCTTTGTCTCAAATTATGATGTCTTTGTCTCAAAGCTAAATAACTCTTTATCAAGCCTCCTTGCCTCCACATTCCTTGGTGGAAGTGATGATGATGCAGGCTATTCCATAGCCCTTGACAGCTCTGGAAATGTTTATGTGGCGGGTGGGACAAAATCTTCAAACTTTCCAACCACACAAGGTGTTTTTGATACAACTCATAATGGTTGGCATGATGTCTTTGTCTCAAAGCTCACAGGTGATTTAAGTGGTGGCACCCCCCTTACCTACACCCTTACAGTCACCAAAACAGGCACTGGTTCTGGCACAGTAACAAGCAATCCGGCAGGCATAAACTGTGGCACAGATTGTTCAGAGCAATATCCAGTTGGCACCAATGTAACGCTTACAGCCACAGCAAGCTCTGGCTCTGTCTTTGCAGGCTGGTCTGGTGGTGGATGCTCTGGCACAAATCCTACATGCACTGTGGTAATGAATAGTGATATCACAGTAACTGCCACATTTAATACAAGTGGTGGAGGTGGCAGTGGTGGTGGAGAAGGTGGTGGTAAAGGTGGTTGCTTTATAGCCACAGCAGCCTATGGTAGTTATCTTGCACCTGAGGTGAAGGTCTTAAGAGACTTCCGTGACAGGTATCTTATGAGTATAGGTCTTGGAAGGGCCTTTGTAAGCCTCTATTATCAATACTCACCACCTATTGCTGAGTATATTTCAAGGCATGAATCCTTGAGATTTGCTACAAGGCTTCTGCTTACACCTGTGGTCTATGGCATTAAGTATCCTTATGTAGTGATAGGCCTGATAATGATAGCAGGTGTGTTGGTGATAAGAAGAAGGCTTAAGTAGGGGAAATTCAGTTAGAGCGATGGTGAGACAGTGCGATAGAGCAGTATAGCAGACATTTCTTCAAACTGTTCAAACAGTTCAAACTGTTTAAGTACAAGTAGGGATAGGGCTTGCTCCTACCCTTTTGAGGGCTTGCCCCTACCCTTGTCATGATGAGCCTGTCGAACCATGTCATGGTGAGCTTGTCGAACCATTTTGAGGGCAACCGCAAGGGTTGCCCCTACTATTGAAATTTTTGCATCTGAAAAGGTATTATGCCCTCTAAATTCATAGTGCTACAGTGCGACAGTAGCACAGACATTCTTGTCTGTGGCTTACAAAGTAGTAGGGACACGGCATGCCATGCCCCTACTTGCGTTGCGGCTATCTGCTTACCTTAAAGGAGTCAATTTTTACCTGCCCATTTACGTTTGAAAGTGTCCAGATTTTTGGAACACCCTCCGTTAAAGATGACAGTTCTGATTAATCTCTGTTACAATAAAATAAAAAAGTTATGAACGAGGCGTTTATTCAGACAGGTATTATAATCCTTCTATCAGGCACTCTTTTAGGGTTCCTTTTTCACAGGTCTGATTATTGCATGGCAGGTATGTTCAGGGATCTATTTCTTTTCAAGAGTTCACCACTTCTCAGGGTCTTCTTTGTTCAGGTCTTTGTGACAATGCTTCTTTTTTACCTCGCAAGACACGCTGGACTTATCAAACTCTATCCTCCACCCAACCTCAGAGAGGCATCCGTTGCTACACTTATGGGTGGTTTTATCTTCGGCACAGGAATGGTCCTTGCAGGTGGGTGTGTTATAGGAACGCTCTATAAGATGGGTGCTGGTAGCTCAGGAGCAATTGCCTCCTTTTTGGGGCTTGTTATTGGCAGCAGTCTGTATGCAGAGATCTATCCCCTTTTTAATAAACTTCACAGAAATACTATCTTTACAAATGATATACTCCTTGGCCAGGCATATGGAGATGGCTTTTTCATGCCTTTAATACTCCTCAGTGGAGTGTTGATCTACCAGTGGAGTAAAAAGGGCAGGCTTTATCAAAAAGCTTATGCCGATGGTTATATCCAGCCTGTAAGGACAGCCGTATTTATTGCCCTTATCAATCTTATAATCTACATCTCATCAGGCACTCCCATGGCAATAAGCACTGCCTATGCAAAGGTAGCAGCCTTTATTGAAAGATTTCTTGCACCTTCCCATTATGAATCCCTTGAATTTTTCAAAAGACTTTCTTACTCTGTAAAGAGTCCCGACGGAGATATAATCTCTGGTGGACCCGGTGCAGAAATTGATCATGTCTTTACAGCAGAGATGCCTCTTCTTGCAGGGGTGATCCTGGGTTCATTCATATCATCCTTAAGTCTTGGTGAATTCAGACCTTTCAAAAAACTCCCACCCCTGCCACAGCTTGTCTCAGCCTTCATCGGAGGTGTGCTCCTTGGCTTCAGCTCAAGGATGGCTGGTGGTTGTAATGTAAAGTTTCTTATGAGCGGACTGCCATTGCTCTCAATACAGGGCATTATATTTCTTGTAGTCCTTTTACCAGGGACCTATGCAGGAACATGGATATTTAAAAATCTTGTTCTTAAACTCAGGAGGTAAATTATGGATAATCTTGTCCTTGATATAAGGGGTCAGATATGTCCTGCCTGTCTTCTCATATCCCTTAAGGAGCTTAACAATAACAGAAGCAGGATTAAAAATGGTGAGGCGAGCCTTGTTGTTCTTACTGACCACAGGGATGCCACAAGGACGATTCCAAATGCAGTAACTGCCATGGGATATTCTGTAAATGTTGAAAAAAGGGAAGGCTACTATGAGATCACGATCAAAAAAGAAAAGTAGTCCTGACAGAGGCAGTTTCCAGAAAAACAATAGATCCTCCAGGGTGCAGGCAGGCACTAAGGATACAGAAAGGATTCTTTATAAATACATCCGCGAGAAGGTGAATCAACTCCTTGAGATAATGGGAACAAAGCCTTTAAGGGAAGAGGAGCTTGATGAAAGGACCATTGTTGAATTTGATCCGATTGGCATAATCGCTGAGTCCTTCAAGGAGATACTGGAGCATTTAAGGGAAAAAAACCTTCAGCTCCAGCAGGCAAGGGATTATCTTCAGGCTGTCTTTGATGCAGTTGGTGTTGGCATATCCATTGTTGACCGTGATCTGAAGATAATAAAATGTAATGAAAGGCAGAAAGAACTCCTTGTTAGAGATACAGATACTGTAGAGGGAAGGCATTGTTATGAGGTCTATTGTGGCATAGATTCTCCACCTCTCATATGCCCTGCTATTGAGACAATTGAGAGAAGCAGGGAGGTCTTTTTAAAGGAGGTTACAAAGAAAGGAAGGGTCTTTCAGATAAATACATCACCTCTTAAGGATGGAGAAGGAAACATTACAGGTGTCGTAGAGGTTTCTGTTGATATAACTGATAAGAAGAGGACAGAAGAGGCCCTTCATCAGGCAGAAAAACTTGCTGCTGTTGGAAGACTTGCAGCTGGCATTGCCCATGAACTGAATAACCCGCTTGGAAATATAATAGGCTATGCAAAGCTTCTCCTCAAGACAGGAGATCTTGGTGATTATGAGAGGGAAAAGCTTTCTGTGATTATTGAGCAGGCAGAAAAGGGAAGTGAGATAATAAGAGGTCTTCTTGAGTTCTCCCATGAAAGACCCCTTGAATTAAGAAGTGTCCTTATTAATAATTCAATAGAAAGGGTCCTTTCCAGTATGGCCCATATAATTGAATCCTCTGGCATTAAGGTCTTTAAATACCTTGATGACATACCACCTGTGGAGGTAGACCAGAAACAGATTGAGCAGGTCTTTCATAATACCCTGCTTAATGCAGTACAGGCACTTGAGGGAAGGAAGGATGGTATTATAGAGATCAGGACAGCAGGCCTTGACTCTACAGTTCAGATATCTCTCTCTGATAATGGACCTGGCATACCAAGGGAACACCTTTCATTAATCTTTGACCCATTCTTTACCACAAAACCGCCAGGCAAAGGAACAGGTCTTGGGCTCAGCATATCATCCGAGATAGTGAAAAAACATGGTGGCTCTATCTGGGTTGAAAGCGAATCAGGAAAGGGTACAACCTTTCATATTATCCTGCCAGTCAGGACAAGGATAGCTCTAAATGGTGAGGCGGAAAGTTAACAGTGGAGTTTGATTTTCTCATAGTTGAGGATGACCTCAGGATGAGGGAGCTCCTCAGGGAGCTCCTCTCAAGAGAGGGTTATAATGTAGAGACAGTGGGAAAAGGAGCTGATGCCTTTGATCTGCTTCAGAGAAAGACCTTTGATATAGTGATTACAGACCTCAGGATGCCAGATGCAGATGGTCTCTCAGTCCTTCAAAAGACAAAGGAACTTTATCCTGATACCCTTGTTATAGTTATAACAGCCTACGGTACAGTGGACTCTGCCATAGAGGCAATGAAGCTTGGTGCCTATGATTATATCCAGAAACCCTTTGATCCTGAAAGATTGATGCTAATCATCAAGAAGGCTGTTGACTACAGAAGGCTTGCACGGGAGAACCTGAGGCTCTCATCACAGCTTGAAACCTGTATGGCAGAGGAACTCATTGGAACAAGCCCAGGGATGGTAGAGGTCAGGAGGCTTATAGAGAAGATTGCCCCTCTTGATACAACTGTTGTTATAGAAGGGGAGACAGGTACAGGTAAGAGCCTTGTTGCGAGGACGATTCACAGGCTGAGCAAGAGAAGCACAGAGAAATTTCTCAGTATTAATTGTGGTGCCCTTACAGAGACCCTCCTTGAATCAGAGCTTTTTGGTCATGAAAAGGGTGCCTTCACTGGAGCAATAAGGCAGAAGAGAGGTCTTTTTGAGGCAGCCCACAGGGGAACGCTTTTTTTAGATGAGATAAATAATGCAAGCCCCAATCTCCAGATAAAGCTCCTCAAGGCAATAGAGGAAGGAAAGATCTTCAGGGTTGGTTCAACAGAGCCAGTTTCAGTTGATGTGAGGATAATCGCTGCAAGCAATGTGCTTCTGAAAAATGAGGTTGATGCGGGCAGATTCAGGAATGACCTCTATTTCAGGCTCAAGGTTGTGACCATTACCCTGCCATCTTTAAGAGAAAGGAAAGAGGATATACCTCTTCTATCCTATCACTTTTTAAGGAGATATACTCAGAAGTTTCAAAAAGAGATAAAGGGCTTCGCAACAGATGCAATGAACAGTCTGATAAATTACGACTGGCCTGGCAATGTGAGGGAGCTTGAATTTGCCATAGAGAGGGCAGTGATACTTGAGCAGACTGAAAAGATTACACCCCAGAGCCTTCCTCCTGAGATAAAGGGTTCTTCAAGGTCAATAAAAGCAGCAACGCGGATTATGAAGATAGAGGATATGGAAAGGGAATTGATAAAGGAGTGTCTGAGACAGTTCAATGGTAAGAAAGAGCTCTGTGCAAAGACACTTGGTATCAGCACAGCAACCCTTTGGAGAAAGATAAAGAAGTATAACCTCTGATTTCTCTCATTTTGAATTAAAATTTCATTTTGAAATACTCCCTGTAAATTTACATTTTTATAACCCATTGAAAAGCCAGTATATTCTTTGCTGGCATTGCCTTTGCTTAATATTGATAAAAAAGAGGGTTTGATTTTAAAGCCCTCAAACTTAGCAGACCCAAAATCTGAAGGGAGGTAATGCCATGGCAGTAAAAAGAGTCCTTTTATTAGTTGTGATCTGGATATTTGTCCTCTCTGGTCTTGCCTATGCAGATATCCTCATGACACCTGATGAGCTTGAAAAGGTTATGGGAAAACCAGACTGGGTTATCCTTGATTGCAGGGTAAAGAAGAAATATGAAGAGGGTCATATACCGGGTGCGATTACACTTGGTGATTCCTGCAGGGTAAAGCTCAGGGATGGAACACAGAGGGCACTTCCAGCAGCAAAGCTTGAAAAGGTACTCGGTGAGGCAGGCATTAGCAATGACAAGCATGTGGTTGTTTATTCGGATGCTGACATCGTCCATGCAACTGTTGGATTCTGGATACTTGAATATCTTGGTCATGATAAGGTCCATCTCCTTGATGGTGGAATAGTGGAGTGGAAGGCACAGGGTAAACCCCTTTCAAAGGAGGAGACAAAGCTTCCACCAGCAACATTTAAGGCAAGGGTAAATGAAAGGGTTAAAGCCACTACAGAGGAGGTCCTGAAGATAGCAAAGGGTGAGATAAAAGATGTGCAGCTTATTGATGCAAGGACAGAGAAGGAATACAGTGGTTATGATGTTCGTGCTTTAAGAGGAGGTCATGTACCTAACACAACCATTAATGTCAGTCATGAGCTTACCTTTGACAAGCAGACAGGAAAGATCCTGCCACTGAAGATACTCAGGGAAAGATTCTTTGGAAAACTTGATCCTAACAAGAGGACAATCGCATACTGTCAGACAGGCTCTCGTTCAACCCTCACATACATAATACTCAAGATGCTTGGTTTTAAGGATGTGGCAAACTATGATGACTCCTGGGTTGTTTATGGTAACAGTGTCTATCCACCATTTCCTATAGAGGACGAACAGTGGATGAATATAGAACCACTTAATAAGGATCTACCAAAGCTTGAAAAAGAGGTGAAGGCATTACAGGATGAGATCAAGACACTTAAAGAGGCCCTCCAGAAGGCAGGGATTGTAAAGGAAGAAAAGAAAGGAGAGGCTGCCCAATAGCGGGCTTGCGTTGAGGTCAAGATGGGGAAAATAATAATGATAAGCCCTGCTGGTGAAATAGAGGCCTCCATAATAAAGGGAGTAAAAGAGACCATAGAACATAGATTCATGGCATCTGTCCTTGAGGACAGAAAACACCCTCTGCCACAGGAGGCCTTTGATCCAGAAAGGCTTCAGTACCATGCCCAGAGATTCTTAGAAAAGAGCGAGGCTCAGCTTCCCTCCTCCCCTTTAAGGGGGGTTGAGACCTTGCACCTCCTCCTTACCCATGTTGACCTCTACTGTCCTTCTTTAAATTATGTCTTCGGATATGCGGTGCCTGAAAGGAGAATTGCGATTGTCTCCACTGCAAGATTCAGAAATAAACTTTTTGAAAGGGCGGCAAAGACAGCTATACATGAGATCGGACATCTCTTTGGACTTTCCCACTGCCATGACCCGAAATGTGTGATGCATTTTTCCTTTGACCTTTCTGATACAGACAAAAAGACAGATCAACTATGCAGGGACTGCGAGAAGAGACTTTCTTCAGTTATTTATCAGAGGAGGCAGCATGAAGCTTGGCATACTTGTGAATACTGACAGGAATCTTAAACACATCCTTGGCATTACAGAGGCTGCCCTGAGAAAAGGACATGAGGTGAGTCTGTTTGTCATGGACGATGGAGTAAGACTTCTCAGGGATGAGAGATTCACTGGATTATGTAAAAAGGTGTCCATGAGCTTCTGTGACCATAGCACACATGTGCTTAATGTATCAAAGAAAGGCATTCCTGAAGATATAATCTGCGGAAGCCAATATAACAATGCAGTGATGGCTCATGACTCCGATAAGGTGATAGTCCTTTAAAGGAGAGATAAAAATGGGACAGAAGAAAATAGCTGTAATGATCAGGGGAAGACAGTCAGAGGCCCTCAGGATGAGTGTGGGCCTGACTGTGCTTGATGATCAGGTGGAGATATTTATTACTGAACCATTAAAGGATGATCCAAAGACACTTACTGAGCTTGAAGGTGCAATGGAGCTTGGACTGAAGATTTATACCATCACAGAGGATCAGAGATTTCAGAGATTGAGTCTTGAGGAGATGGCAGAGAAAATACTTGAATATGATCATGTAATTCCCTATTAGGAGAAAAGGATGAAGATTCTTTATATATTGACCTGTGAAGACGATACCGTGAAAGGACTCATGGAATTCCAGAAGAAATCTCATGAGGTAATAAGCGTGGATATTGAAAGGGTTTCTTATGATGACCTTGTGGACCTGATATTCAGCAGTGATAAGGTTATCTCATGGTAAAGATTAAAAATAAAATTTATAAGGAGGACAGGCATGGGAGAGGTAAAAGGCGGTTTGACACTCCCCTGGTTATGGGTAGCAATAATTGTTGCCTTTCTTGCCCTCGGGTTTATGCTTCCACCACTTGATAAGCCCCTGAGGGAGCTTGCAAAGCAGGCACAAGAAATGAAGGCATCAATGACAGAGACTTCACAGTAAAAAGGAGGATGAGAGCATGAGAAGATTATTATTAATCGTTCTTGGTTTAACAGTACTCACTATTTCAGCAGGAGAGCTGAAGCTTAAGGAAGGCATCACCCTTAAGGCAGATGCAGAGGAAGTAACAGGTTTTAAGTGGATTCCAAGAAGGCCGGGGATTACCCGAGCACAGATTGCCCTTGGAAGGGCTGTAACACTTCCCTTTGAATTCTATATAAAGGGAGATGTCCAGAAGGTGAAGTTTGAGATCCCAAAAAAGTTTTCTGACCTCGGGATAGATGTAGCAGATGATGAGGTTACAGTAAAGGATGGAAAGGCAAGCTCTTCTGTAATATTCACCGTACCACCAGGAAAACCCCTCGGGAGATTCGAGCTTGAGATCACATTAAAGGATTCAAAGACAGGCAAGGAGCTCGGTAAAGGCACGATCCCCTTCATGCTCCTTCCACCTGGTGTAGGTGGATGCTGAAATACTAATTTCTAAGGAGGTCCTATGTCAGAGATGGATTTTGGCATAAAAGGATGGTTTGAGACATGGTACAGAAAGTTCTTCAGGGAGAAGTGGCCACTCTGGATCGCTGCCATATTCATGGCACTTTCAGGGATAATTGCCTATGGTGTTGCCACATGGTCACTTTCAAGGACAGTGATGGGTGAGAATCCCTATGACCAGGCAAAACCCCTTGGCACATTCCTTGGACTGAAGGAGCTTGGTGGCATTATAAACAGTGCCCTTGGAAAGCTCGGCCTTCCCCATTATCCCTTTAGTGGATACATCTGGCCTGATGGTCAGACCATAAGCTACTTTGTCCAGTATCCAAACCCTTTGCTTGAGCCAACAGCAGGGACAATGCTTGGCATACTCTTTGGAGGTCTTATCGCAGCACTTCTTGCAAAGGAATTTGCGCTGAAGGTTCCCCTTGATAAACTTGAATATGGCCTTGCCCTTGTTGGTGGAGTACTCATGGGAGTGGGTGCAGTATTTCAGTTTGGATGTCCTATAGTGAGCACAACAAACCTTGGTGCAATGGGAGTTCAGGCAATAATAATGGTTATAGGGATGACCATAGGCTCATTCTTTGGTGCAAAGATAATTGTCTGGCTTGAAAAAAGGAGGCTTGCCTCTATAGCCTGTGTAACTGCTGATGGAGCTGGATACAGACCACTTATGCATTTTGAAAAGACAAAGACCATATGGCCAAAACCACCAGTGAATGCTGATGGTGGTGAACCCTTTGGAATAAGGTTCCAGCCCTATCTTGGTCTGATTCTCATAGTGGTAATGTTTATTGTACTTTATAGATTCAGCCACATAGGTTATCCTGCACTTTCCATGTCATTCCTTGCTGCTACCCTTACAGGGTTTGCAATGCAGCGTGGTGGTATGTGCTTTGCCTATGCCTACAGGGAACCATTCCTTACGGGTTTTGCTGATATGTCAAGGGCAATGGCACTGCTTTATGGATTGCTCGTAATAGGTTTTCTTCCCTTCAAGCTCCTTGCAATAGCAATACCTGACATATCCTATGCAGAGATCTTTGCAGTAAGCCCGGCAGGGATAGGGGTGCTTATAGGTGCAATACTCTTTGGAATAGGTATGGCACTCAATGGAGCCTGTGTGAGCGATAGCCTCTGGAGGACCGCAGAAGGTCAGGTAAAGATATGGGTTGGACTTACAACACTCATATGTGTTTCATCCTGGCTCTTTCCCATGAGGGAGGAAAAATGGTTTAAATCAATCTTTGCACCTTTTGGTTCAAAGAATATAACTGATGTCTACCTTCCCAATATATTTGGAAGTTATCCAGTGGCTGTGTTCTTCACCCTTGGAGTGATAACACTCTGGGCGCTTCTTATGACATGGTTTGCTGGAAGGACCTTCAAGAGATATATGGAAGGAGCATAAATGAAAGGTGAAATTTTCACCTCTAAAAATGTTAAGGAGGTAGTATGGCAGTGACTACAGACATAAAGATTGACAGGGTTCTGGATGTAAAAGGACTTGTCTGCCCGAGGCCCATGGTAATGACCATGAATACGCTTAAGACCATGGAAAAGGGACAGGTCCTTCAGGTCCTGGCAAATGATAGCAGCACAAAGCATAGCATCCCTGCACTCTGTGAAAGGAGCGGCTATAAGCTTCTTGAGATGAGGGAAGAGGCAGGGACCTTTATCTACATTATACAGAAGTAGTGAAGGAGTGATGCGTTATGAGTGAGTATCTTCAACTCATAGCGCATCACATATCACACTGAAATTATCACTAATCAGGAGGATAAGATGTACGAAAGGATATTATTGCCTGTAGATGGTTCAGAGGCCTCAAAAAAGGCAGCAAAGACGGGGATTTCCATAGCAAAACTTACAGGGGCTAATGCAATAGCTCTCTATGTAATACCTCCACCCACACCAGGTGATATATGGGATGTATGGACACCCTCTGAT
The DNA here is from genome assembly GCA_938074335.1 of uncultured bacterium. GTDB lineage: Bacteria > Nitrospirota > Thermodesulfovibrionia > Thermodesulfovibrionales > CALJEL01 > CALJEL01. Next base: position 16,225 of record CALJEL010000010.1, read on the forward strand.
AGTGAGGAAGCAAAGAGGTTTAAACAAAAATTTGAAGAGCACCTGAAAACCATTGCAAACTGTTATCTTTCAGAAATTAAAAAGATTGCTGATCAACAGGGTGTTTCCTGTGAATTGCTGTCTTTAAGAGGTGACTCTCCTGCAGATGAGATAATTAAAATAGCAGAACAGAAAAACTGTGACCTCATTGTAATGGCATCTCAGAGTAAAGGAGGGATTAGTGCAGTTATCGGAAGTGTTACACTGAGGGTAATCTCAAAGAGCAGGATACCTGTGCTTGTTTATAGATAAGCCAGGAGATAAAGATATTATATTCTTAAAGAGAGCCTGATTATCTGAGGGATGGAGCCAAGTTTTTGAACACTTCTCCCCCATTGGATAAATGTGGCACAATATTCTATGTTCAGGATAGGCCATCTATCAACCTTTTATCACACATCCATTCTTTTTCTAACTAAAAAGGAATTCATGGAGAGGCTTGGTGTTGAGTTAAGATGGAGGCTCTTTGGCACCGGCCCTGCGATAATTGATGCCTTTGACAAAAGAGAGATAGACCTTGCCTATTTAGGTCTAACACCAGCTATAACTGGTATCGAAAGGGGTATACCAATTAAGTGCATAGCAGGTGGACATGTGGAGGGGACCGTGATATGTGGCTTAAATTCTCTTAAGGCTTATCCTGAAATTGACCTTAAGGAATTTTTTCTTCAATTCAGGGGCAAGGTGATCGGAGTTCCTGCAAAGGGTTCGATCCATGATGTAATAATAAGAGGGTATCTTGAGGAATCAGGTATCCTCCACATGGTAGAGATAAAGAACTTTCAATGGGCTGACCAGATCATTGAGGCAATGAAGAAGGGAGAGGTCTCCATAGCAGCTGGTACTCCAAATCTTGCCATAGCAGTAAAACGGTTTCTTGGCGGAAGGATTCTCTGGCCACCTGATAGACTATGGCCTTACAGCCCGAGTTACGGGATACTGATAAGGACAGATGGTCCTCATGATGACAAATTCATAAGGGAATTTATTGGCCTTCATGAAGAGCTCTGTAATCTTTTAAGGGAAAAACCTCTTGAGGCATCTGAACTCATAGCATCCCTTGTCGGAGTGGTTGATGCAGACTTTATTTATGAGGCGATCCAGCTTTCTCCAAGATACTGTGCCTCCCTTCCAGAGGAGTATATCTCCTCCACACTCGGGCTCATGAAGGTTATGAAGAGGCTTGGTTATATTAACAGGGAATTTTCAAGGGATGAGATATTTGATGAAAGGTTTATAAGGGAGCTTCATCAGGAGAAATCGCATTACTGAAATATTCCTTTATCTCTGAAGGAGGGAAGGGTATATCAGGGACTTCCTTATTACCTGGCAATGTAACAGCATGGATGAATAAGGAGCCAGGGTATTTTTTATTTAATATCCTCCTCAAAAGCGCCTTTGAATAGACCTTAACTGTATGTTTAAAACCAAAGGCCCTTGCTATTGCCTCGAGGTTAATGAATCTTGAGGTGAGGGTGGGTTGATTGCCTGTGGAGCCATAGGCACCATTGTCAATTGCAACAATGATGAGGTTTTCTGGATTAAAAAATGCCACTGTCCCTAAAGAAGCTGGGTTCATAAGTATGCTTCCATCACCATCAATAACAATAACCCTCCTTTCAGTAAAAAGTGATATACCAAGCCCCAGGGGAGTTGCCATCCCCATGCTACCAAGCATGTAAAAGTTAAGAGGTCTATGCCTTATGAAAAAGAGTTCTTTTGATGGTATCCCGAGGTTTGATACCACTATCTCATCCTTCAGCATTGATGCAATGGTCTTAATAAAATCAAAGCGCTGATATCTTATTAAGAGCCTGTTAACTGGCTTCACAGCCTTTACGCCTATACCTGCTACCTTTTGTCTTTTTATCCTTTGCTCCTTTTCCTTATGAAGCACTCCATCCCATATCTCAGGGCTCATGAGAAAGGCAGTGATCCTGTTTTTCTCATATGCCTCTGATAGCTTATGCCTCATGTGTTTAAGATCATCCTTTTTTTCAATTATCCTGTATTCAATACCGCAGCCATTGAGTATACCCTGAAGGGACCTCCCCATCGGGATCTGAGCAGGGATCTTTTCATTATACACTCCCCTCCAGCTGACAAACAGGGCAAGGGGCAATTCATAGGTCTTTGTTAAAGACATAAGGGCATTCAGCATATTCCCCATACCTGAACTCTGAACAAAGAGTGCCGGCCTTTTACCTGCAAGGGCTGCACCAGCAGATATGCCAATCCCTTCCTCTTCCCTTGTAAGGGGGATATGTAAGAAGTTTTTTTCAATCAATGAAAGAAGATTCTTTATCTTTTCGCAGGGAAGGCTTAATACCGGATTTATACCTGCTGATCTCAGTTCTTCTATGATTAACTCCTCAGATGTGTACAAAGGGCCTCCTCAATTTCCTCCTTCTGAGACCTCTTTGATATAAAAAGAGGTTTAACAGGATAGGTCCTGAAATCCCTTTTATATCTTTCCTCTCCACCTCCTGTTATATGAAGAAGTATGAGGTCCTCATTCCCCACGAGCTCATATCTTACTGCCTGCCTGAGGCCTGCCAGGGCAGCACCACCTGCAGGCACTATATCAATACCTTCTGATTCAGCAAATAGTTCCATAGATGAATATATCTCATCGTTTGTCACACCATACATCTGCCCCTCTGTGGTCTCAAGGATATCATAAATCCCGCCTTTTACAGAATAGGCAGGATATCTACTGGAGAGGACCCTTGTGGATATCTTTTCTATTAAAGCAGGATCAACATCCTCAGGAGATATCTCCCGTGACCTCCTCTGCCATGCCCTTAACATTGGCACAAAGGGAAGGTTTTGAACAAGATGGAATCTTGGTAATTTCGTCCCGAATCTTCTTTCCCTTATAAGTCTCTCAGCCATTTCATAGACACCTATTGCTCCTGCACCACTTCCCACAGCCTGAAAATAGTGTTCAGGAAGTCTTCCAATGACTCTAACTGCTGAGAGAAGCACAGAGCCAAGGCCATCCCTCTTTGCAGGATTCTTCACACCTCCCTCAAAGGGCATACCTGTTATCTCCGAGATCCTTTTTGAAAGATCTATGGCATCAGCATAGTCTCCATCAATTACCACAAATGTAGCAGGATTACCATTCTCATGGACATACCACATCTCCTTAAGACAGGCAAGGGGAACAACTATGATAACAGGAAAACCTGTAATAACAGAAAAATAGGCAAAGGCCCTTGCTGTATTTCCGGCTGAAGCCACAACAAAACCATTTATGCGGTTTTCTTTTGCATTTTCTATTACTGTAGCAACCTCTATTTCCTTGAAGGTGCATGTCCTTAACAGGCAGTTTCTTTCAGGCCAGTATCCGCTAAAGACTATATAGAGGTTTTTAAGCCCGAGTTTTTCTGAAAGTCCCTCTGATTTATAAACTACTGGTGTTCCTACATGGATGGATGGATGGTGAACAGGAAGCCAGTTAAAACCCCAGAGGCCTTTATCTTCTTTTTTAAAAGGTTCGGTGTATTCAGTTATTACAAGTGAACCCTTACAGTGCTCGCAGAAGGCACAGTAGGAATCTTTCAATATCCTTCCACATCCCCTGCATCTTAATACAAAGTGGCTCATATAAGGCTTCCTATGAGTTCCATGATATCAGTAATCCTTATTTGTTTTTCATAGCCTTCCATTGCCTCATGCATCTTTGAATAACAGGCAGGGCAGCTCAGTATCAGCCTGTCTGCACCTTTTTCTACAGCCTCATCAATGATGAGTCTGCCCATCTTTATGGCATTTTCATGAAAGACCTTTCTTGCTGCTCCACCTGCACCGCAACACTGAGAATAAAGACCATGCCTTTCAAATTCAATCAGTTCTATATCAGGTATGCTTTTCAATACATACCTTGGCTCCTCTATCACACCCACTCCCCTGCTCAGATAACAGGGGTCATGGTAGATAAGCCTCTCTTTGAGATGGTCTTTAATAATTAATCTTTTCTCCTTTATCGCCTCAGCAATAAACTGGCTTATGTGCCTGATCTTAAAGGGAAGGGGTCTTCCGTACAGAGATGGCCAGTCCCTTGCCATTATATTTACACAGCATGGACAGGAGCTGATAAGGAGCTTTACACCCCTTGTCTCATAGGCACTGACAAGTCTCCTGACAAGGTCCTCAAGCATATCCCATTGTCCTGTTATGAAAAGGGGAAAACCACAACAGACTTCCTCTTCTGGTGGAAGCATGGTAAAGGCATAACCAGTTGCATGAAGTGCAAGGACATCTCCCCTTACCATGGGCTGTGCCTCATAACAGCCAGTACAGCCAGCATAATAGCCTATCTCTGCCCTTTCATGAACCTTTATATGCTCGGGAAACCAGCTGAATCTCTCCTCTGGAGGTTTATTATATACATTTCCTGTTTTTTTCACAAACTCTGTCAGATTTGCCTGTGGACCTATAGGTCCAAGACCCATCTCCACCATCTTTCGCCTGAGCACAGGCCATAATCTCTGTGTAAATATCCCAACCTCGCAGGCCTCTCCACAGGCACCACAGGTAGTGCATTCATAAACAGCCCTTACAAAGTCCTCAAGGAGTCTCCTGTCCACCTTGCCTCCTGTTATCCTGGCCTTGAGACCTTCTGTATTCTCTATGAACTCCCTGTAGAGCCTTATCTTCTCAGGAGGTGATATCTGCCTTCTTCCTGTTACCTCCTGTACAGGACACCATTTCAGGCATTCACTGCATCTTGTGCAGGCATCAAGTTCAACCAATTGCCTCTTAGAGAGGCCATGAGAAAAGGAAAATTTCCTCTCAGTCATGGACAAATCCTCCCAATCTCTGGCTCCTGAGGAGGGCATCCTTTGTGGTTATCTGGGCAGCGAACATGTGAAACTGCTTGGAAAAGGGGATAAAGGCAATAAAAGAAAGTGCTGTCATAACATGAATACACCAGAAGACAATATAGGTCTTCGGACTGTTCACACCACTAAAGAGAGCTGCAAACAAAGCTCCAACCGGAGACCAATCCATAAAAGGTGGATCTGTCAGAGAAAGCCTGAGTCCTTCTACAGAAAAACCGCTCAGGACTATGATTATGAGGAGGACGAGCAAGGGCAGGTCATCCCATCCTGAGATGATATCCTCTGACAGCCTGATCCTCCTTACAATAAAAAAGGCTGTGCCAGTAAATACTGCAAGACCCGCCAGATCGAGTATGAAGGAGAAGATCAGGTAAATGTATCCCTTAAGGATATTAAGTCTTAGATAATGGTCAAGACCAACCAGAATAGTTCCAATAAAGAGGATTGTAAATCCCCAGTAGATAAAGATGAGCATTATGCCCCTTATCCTGCTTTTACTCATGACCCTTCTTGCCAGGAGGCACTCTTTAGAAAAGAAATATCTGAAGCTCAAAAGAAGCAGGCCTCCTAATCCCTTTCCTTCTAAAAGGTCATCAGGTTCATCCCTGCCCTTCAGCCATATAGAGAATCTTGAGTATAGGCCAGCTAAAAAGATCAACAAGGAAAGCAGAGATGATATGTAAAAGGCTATTTTCAGCAACCAGGGTATGTATATAAAGGCCTCACGAGACATATCAAACCTCACATTGAACAGGGACTCTTCATCATCTCGGTTCTTATAGCGGACCTGACAGTATTTTTAAGTAACATTGCAATTGTGACTGGTCCAACTCCGCCAGGAACAGGAGTGATGAAGGATGCTTTTTTTGAAACACTTTCAAAATCGACATCTCCCACAATCTTTCCATTAGAAAGTACATTTATACCTATATCAACAACCACCGCTCCTTCTTTAATCATATCATCCTTTATAAGACCTGCAACACCTGTAGCAGAACAGATTATATCTGCCTGCTTTGTAAAAAATGAAAGGTTATAGGTCTCCTTATGGCATACCGTTACCGTTGCGTCCTTTGCAAGGAACATTAATGAAAGAGGCTTCCCAACGGTAAGGCTCTTTCCTATAACGACTACATGCTTCCCTTTAATTGGAATGTTGTAATATTCAAGAAGTCTGATTACACCAAAGGGTGTACAGGGAAGGAAACCGGTAATGAGTGGTTCATAGCTGTTTATTATCTCATCAGCTTTATTTCTAAAGAGTTGAAAGGTAGATTCATCAGCAGCAAGTCTACCCACTGATAGGGAGCCAAGACCGTCCACATCCTTGTCTGGTAATATTGAATTGATAACCCTTCTGGCGTTTATCCTTTTCGGCAGTGGTAAAAGGATCAGCAGACCGTGAATTCTCTCATCGTGATTTACAGAGTTAATTATGTTCAGTATCTCATTTAGGTTTACTTCTTCGGATAACCTGAATTCATATGGTATTATACCAACATTTTTGCACGCCATAAGGGTTGCTGAGAAATACTGCTTTGAGGCAGGATTCTCTCCTATAAGCATCAGACCAAGACCCACCTCAATACCCGATTCCTTAAGCCTCTTTACCTCATTTTTAACCTTATCCTTAATCTCTGCTGCAAGTCTTTTGCCATCCATTATTACTGCCATCCAGTGCCTCCTTTGTAAACCTGATACTCACATCTTTTGGGATGCATAGTCCTGCCTCGACCTCAAGGGTCTTCAATATGCCAGCAGGTACAGGACATGCCACATGCTTGAGATGCAGAGCTGCTGCCTTATATACAGGGTTGTTGAGAAAATCTTTAAAGGCTATCATGATATCAAGGGTATCAATCTCTCTGGCCATTGCCATTACCATCTCACAGCCTGATTCAATCTTTATCTTTATTTTTCTGTCCTTAGCCTTCTCTGCTATAATTTCTGTTGAAAAACCACAGTTCCCGGCGAATACTATAACCCTGGTCATTTGATCTCTACAGAATATGCTCTATCCTGAAGAAGGCTCTTCAGATTAGGAAAAGGATCCTTCATATGGGGTATATGCATGGCCTGCATGAACTCCTTCTGAAATTCTGGCTCAACGGCGATCTCAACAAATTCAACCCATCTTGCCTTCTCATCAGCCTCCTGTCTCTTTGACACATTGAGCAGGGCCATCCTTGCACCATCTCCGGCTGCATTACCAACCGCATAGACATTGTTTATATCACAATCAGGAAACATCCCCAGTGTTAAGGCAGACTCCTTATCAATGTAACTTCCAAAGGCACCTGCAAGGATCACCTTATCAACCCTCTCTATGCCCATCCTTTTCATTAATAGCTTTGCTCCAGCATAGAGAGCTGCCTTTGCAAGCTGTACTGCCCTCACATCTGACTGTGTTATTGTGATATCCATTCCTATGGATGTTTCATTTGCCCAGGCTATTACATATTCAGGCATACCATCAGTACCTCTTCGTATCCTCGGGGTATTAAGATTCATATTGAACCTTCCTGTCTTATCGATTATACCAGCCTTAAAAATCTCGGCTACAGCATCTATGATACCTGAGCCACATATTCCCTTAGCATCTATCTTTTCAATATGGGTATGCCAGTCTGCCTTTCCAATTACCCTATATTCAGGTTCCTTTGTAACAGGGTCTATCCTTACCTTTTCAATAGCACCTGGTGCAGCCCTCATGCCGAATTTTATCTGGGCACCCTCAAAGGCAGGTCCTGTTGCGCAGGATGTGGAGCATACCTTCTTTTTGTTTCCAAGGAGCAGTTCACCATTTGTACCTATATCTATTATTAAAACAATCTCATCCATGTTATAGGGCTCTTCTGCAATGAGGACACCCACATTGTCAGCACCAACAAACCCTGCCTCAATGGGAAGGACATGGATATAGGATGAAGGGTTGATTTTTATCCCTAAATCCCTTGCCTTTATGTTCAGCGAGTGCTGTACAGCAGGTATAAATGGTGATCTTCCTATGTATTCAGGATTGAATCCAAGGAATATATGGTGCATGGCTGTATTAAATACAACGGTCATGTCCACTATGGCATGACCGCCATCCCTTCCATCTACCCTTAGATCAGCAGAGACCTTTTCAATAATCTCATTCAATCCGTCAATAATTGCCTTCTGCATGATCTTCAAGCCTTCAGGGTTTGTCATGGCATAGGTTATCCTTGACATCACATCCTCTCCATAAGGGACCTGTGGGTTCATCATGGACTCGGTATTTATAACCTTTCCCGTGTTGAGGTCACAGAGATAGCCAACCACTGTGGTTGTTCCTATATCCACCGCAATCCCATAGGAGGCCTCCACAAAGCCAGGTTCTACCTTTATTATCTCCCTGTTCATCCATACAGAGACCGTGATCTTCCACTCACCCCTTCTCATGATATCTTGAAGTTCTTTAAGAACAGGATAGTCGATCTGAAGGCCTGATAATCCATAATCTTCCTTCAGTTTCCTGAAGAGCCTTTCGGCATCTCCTTCTGTAAGATCATGAAGGGTAGGGGGTTCAAATTCAACAAAGTATTTCTTAACAGCTGGATTTACAGGGATGGACAATTCTCTTGCTGCCTTTCTTACAACCTGTTTGCCTGCCCTTGACTTTTCAGGTACAAATATCTTTACATCTCCATAAATCTCTGCCTTGCAGGCAAGCCTTATGTTTGGGCCATCCTCTGGCTTTATAAATTTTCTTTCTACATCCAATAGAGGGCTGAGATGGGACATCCTTGACTCCAGTGCATCTTTTTCAAAATACCCTTCCTCTATCCTTACCTTACATTTACCGCAGGTACCCTTTCCTCCGCATATTGATTCTATGTCAACACCGAGCTGCCGGGCTGCATCAAGCAATGTGGTACCACTTTGAACCTCACCTCTTCTACCTGATGGCTGGAATATCACCCTGTGTTTTGACATACATAAACCTCCTTTAAAATCTTTCTTCCGAAGGGGCATATATTTATACAGAGCCCGCAGTTTGGTTTACCTGATATAGTTTTTCTTGATCTTCTATATTCCTCACATCTTTTAATATCAACAAGTTCCTCATAGGGCCTATCGATTGACCAGTCCTTTTCATTTATCGCATTAGCAGGGCAGTACCGGACACAGAGAAAACAACTTCCACAGAGTCCTTTTTCTATGGGGCTACCAGGCTCAAAGGGTGCATCTGTCAGAACAGTGGCAAGCGAGAGCCTTGGACCATACTGAGGATTTATGAAAAGCCCATTTCTACCTATCCAGCCAAGTCCTGAACAGGTTGCAGCAATCTTATGGGTAAAAAGGCCATAAAGCCTTGAGATGAATTTATCCGATCTCTTTGAAGAATCAGGAGGTATGGCAAGGTATCTGAATCCCCTTTTTCTTAAAAAGAGTGTTACCACCTTTTGAAGGTCTTCAAGTATCTCTATGGTCCTGTCAGTAAGCCTTCTGTTTAGCCCTATTGAAACAGCCTTTTTTAGATGGGCGATATCTCCCTTTACAACCATGCTTACATCAGCAAAACCCACCACAGTGGCGCCGAGACTTATCAGAAGCTCTTTAAGCTCATGGTTAAGGGATTCCATATTGTGGTTTTCTCTATTCACTGACAGCCTTTGCCTCTGCATCTTCCTTTAATTTTTTAAGTGCGCTTATCATGTTGATTGCCTCTTTCAGGGCATTGCTTGCATCCTTTGCATATCCATCAGCTCCCCACTTTTCAGCAATATCATGGGATACCGGGGCGCCTCCAATCATGATCTTTGCCTTTGGATTTCTCTTTTTTATCTCATCAATAACCTTTTTCATACCAACCATGGTCGTTGTCATCATGGCAGAAAGACAGACAAGATCTGCATCAGTGCGGAGCTGTTCTTCAACAAACCTGTCAAGAGGTACATCCCTTCCAAGGTCATAGACAGTAAAACCAGCAACATCAAACATCATCTTCACGATATTCTTTCCAATATCATGGACATCTCCCTCTACAGTTCCTATTACCACAGTGCCTTTTATACCAAGGTCAAGCTTTTTCATATGGGGTTTCAGGATATCAAGACCTGCATAAAGGGCATCGGCGCACATGAGGAGCTCAGGAACAAAATATTCCTGTCTTTCAAAGAGCCTTCCAACCTCCTCCATACCTGAAACAAGTCCATTAAATATAGCCTCTGCTGGATCAAGGCCAGCCTCAAGGGCCTCCTTTGCTGCATCCCTTGCACCGTCTTCATCATAATTGATTACGGCCCTTTTCAGTTTTTCAAGTATCTCCTTCTTTTTTTCTTCGTCTATCATGACCTATCCCCTCCTTTGTAATTCTTTATCTCTTCCATCATGGCATGGAAGTTTTCCGGTGGTATGGTTGGCCAGATGTCACATCCAGGCCAGATGGCACTTGCTCCATCGTCAATGCACTTCCTTACAGCCTCCCTTACCTTTTCAGTGGTGCCCTGGACAAGGATATTGTATGGATCAAGATTTCCGAATATGAGGGCATCTTTTCCAAGTGTTTTTCTTGATTCAGCCAGGTCATTTTTCTGATCAACACTGATAGCTGTTGCTCCTGTCTCTATCATAAACTGCACTATCTGATTGGTCTTCCCGCATATATGCAAGACCGATGGAATGGTTATTCTTGATATGACCTTAATGAGGGGCTTTTGAATGAGATTCTTGAATACCCTCGGACTCAGGACATCAGAGGTCGCACCCATCTCCCTTACGGTAAGGTAGTCCAATCCTGCATCTATAAGTTCCTCTGCCACCATAATAATGGCATCAGCAAGGAGGTCAAGAAGAAGGCTCACCTTATCAGGTTTTTTAAAGGAGAGCTTTAATAATTCATTCAGGTCCATTACCTGACCTGCAAGTGTAAAGGGTCCAAGCACATAGGAGCCAATAGCCACCTCGTTACCCACCCGGTTTTTGGCTATCTTTATAGCCTCTACAAGAAGAGGGATCCTACCCTTTTTCTTGAGATCATCAGGTATGGTAATCTCCATTTCCTGCTCTGAGTTAATTAATTTTTTCTTTATGGTTGGATAAAGAATACCTTCTGAGTGGGCATACACATTTATCTCGCATCCCAGGGCCTCTGCCTCTATACACAGGTCAAAGGGAAGGACCGCACATTCGAAACCGAATAGTTCATAGGTTGATGCAGAGGCCTCTGCCATCTTTTTTGCATCAAGGTGTATATCTGCAAATCTGTGACCCATCTTTTTAAGTGCATATTCAGTCACATTTCCCATTCCACTGAAACAGGGAATTCTGTCAACCTCCTTTTTCTGAAAAAGATTTAAAACCCGTTCTTTCGGAGATATTGTGCTCATACTGCCTCCTTTACTCTTCGTGCCTTTGCACCTGAGATAAGTTTTTCCACAAACTCATTGAAATAAAGTTTTATAGGCAGGGAAGGATTTTCCAGGACACTATTCCTTTCATGATAAACAAGGGTGCTGAGAAGAATATGGGCTGTTGCTACAGCATGGAATATCCTTGGTGCATTCACAATCGGTCCGTAGAAATTGAAATCACTCCAGAGGTTAGAGGCTATTGCCTGAGCTACTGCATCCATTACCCTGAATCCTTCTATTCCCCATTTATCCTTTATCTCCTTCCACATGTTGGTACCATTGGAATAGGCACCTCCAGCTGGAAGGCCATATTTTTCTTTGATCAGTCTGTTGGCTATCAAAGAAAAGGATGTGGCAGGAAGGTTCATTACAGATGTATCCACAAGGATTGTATCGAACTGGTCAGCACCCTGAGAAAGTATATAATCCAGTGACTTTAATCTTCCATAAGGGGTCTGATCAGTATCATCGAAGACCTGTATTACCACATGTCTTATTCCCAGGTCCTTCAGCCTCTGGACCTGTGCCTTTATGTCCTTATCCCAGGGTGTTATGCTGTTGTAAAGAAATTTATCCTGAAGCCCGAGTTTTGCAATGTATTCAGTTGTCTTTATCCTTTTTTCAGCTACCCACATATCTATTCCAAAGGGCATATCTGTAGTCTCAAGATAAAAATCTATGTATATCTTTGCCTCTTCAGGTGTATTTGCAACCATCGCAACCATGGACGGGATACCGGTAATACTGGAGAGTTCCTCCTGTCTCTTAATGAGCTCACGGGCTCTCTGGCGGTCAAAATTGCCCTTTCTATCCTGAAGTAATCTGTCTTTGTTATGAAACATAGAGGCAATCAATAAAGGTGGATTTTCTCCTGGCTGACCGCCTACCTTGATATTCCCTATAGTAAAGACCTTCTGTTCTGTTTTAAATGTAAAGATATCCTTTCTTTCTTCCACTTTACACCTCACGATTTTTTGGGGCGGCATAGCCGCCCCTTTGATTAATGGATGCCGTGATCGAACTTTGGTTGAGGTAGATATTCCCAGGGTTCACCCTTTATTACCTTCTGGGCAATCTCAACGCACTTTACCGCATATTCAAAAGCATAAGGTATGCCTGGACCATTTGGAACGAATCCGGCAAGTATTGTACCTATGGCTGCAGCCTCAAAGACCTCCTCAACAGTTGCACCAGCCTTTACAGCAGGAACCACATGAACAATGCACCTTGGAGACATGTAGGCAACACCACCTGCCATGAAGATCAATTCCTTGATCTTCCTTGAAAGGGCTCCATCCTTCCAGAGGGATTCATAAAAGTCTGCAAAGGTCTTTCCTGCCTCAGGATTTAATTGATTGATGATCTTGAACATCCTCGGAAGGAAGAGCATATGTTCTTCCATGTACTTATTGGCCTCTTCCGGGGTTAATTTCTTTTCTGCCATCGTTACCTCCCAATAAGGAAATTAGAGGATCCAAAGGATCCCTTTTATAATCTCCAGTTTCTGGCAGTCTCGATGAACCTCTGAATGTTTTCATATGGTACTGTTGGAGGTATATCACAGCCTGGCATGAGGACAAATCCTCCATCAGTACCAGCTATTTCTATAATCTCCTTACATGTCCTCTCCACATCCTCAACTGTGCCTTGAAGCATTATCTTTACAGGATCAACATTTCCGGCAAAGCACATCCTGCCATGGAGTATCTCCTTTGCCTTTTTTATATCAGTCTTATGATCAAGGCTTATGCAGCTTGCACCTGTGAAGGGAAAGAGGTCGAGCCTGTCTGTGGTATTTCCACAGATATGGACAAGTGTATGGACATTCTTTGACCTCGCCCAGTCAGTAAATTTCTTAAGATAGGGAAGTGCAAATCTTTCAAACTGTGTTTTTGATATCAGGTCTCCTGAGGCAGTGGGATCAGCAAGGCTTATAACTTCTAATGTGCCATCCTCCACAAGGGGCTTATAGAGATGAATCAGGAGTTCTGTTGCGAAGTTAACGACCTTTTCCACAAAGGCAGGTTTTTTGAAGGTGGCCTTCATCATTGGTTCCTCTCCAATGAGCCTTGCACCAAGGGTAAAGGGACCCCAGGCAGTCATGGTTACAACATATTCATCACCAATCTTTGATTTTGTAAATTTCAGGGCCTCCTTGATGGTACTAATAACATCATGTCTGTCGACGGAGCTGATATCAAGCCTTGAAAGGTCTTCTTCTGATGAGATAATAGGTGCCTCGAGATCAGGTGCCCCGATCTCCCTGAATTTTATGCTTCCACCAAGGGCAGCGGCATGGAAATTATTGTAACCTGAACCGCAATAGACTATGTCAGCTCTCAATTTGTCTGCCATCTTAACGAGCATGTCAGTCATCTTCCGGGCATCTGTTGAAAGTTCCTTGAAAGTAGTGCCATAGTTATGGATACTCCACATCCCGCCACCAAAGAGGGTAACAGGCACCCTCTCTGGCTTTCCTCCCTCAAAGGCCTTAAATATAATCTCCTTTGGCTTCATCTTGAACTCCTTTTTAAAATTGTTTATAAAGAGTTACATTATCACTTCAGCAACATTTATGCCAGCTTTTATGATTCATAAAAAAAAGCTATTTATTGATTTAAAAAGCTATTTTTCGGAAGGCCTCAAGATTGGCAAATTTTTATTGAGTAAAAATTCCCCTGAGGATGGGGAATTTTTACTCAGCTCCTGAAATTAGAAATGGCAAAGAAAGCAAATATCTTAGGTGCCTATAACCTTAACTATAGAGCTTACCATATCAGATTTATTAAGTGTATAAAAATGAAAGAATCTCACCCCATTATTACGAAGATCAGTGCATTGTTTTATGGCTATCTCTATTCCTATCTTCTTCATTTCTTCCGGGTTATCCTGGTAGGGTTCCATCTTTTTAATGATTGAATCAGGTATTGTGGCCTTGCAAAAGCTTGCAAATTCTATTATTTTTTTGATATCTCCAATGGGCATTATGCCTGGTATGATCGGTATATTAATTCCTGCCCTTTCGGCCCTTTCCATAAACTGGTAAAAATACTTATTATCAAAAAACATCTGTGTTATGGCAAAGTCAGCTCCCTCATCAATCTTTTTCTTTGTGTATTCCATGTCCTTTTCAAGACTGGGTGATTCCTGATGTCCTTCAGGATAGACAGCCACGGCAATAGAAAAAAAATTATATCTCTTTATGAATCTTATAAGATCTATCGCATATTTAAACTCACCCTTCAGAGGGTCAAAATCAGGAACCCCCCTGGGAGGATCTCCCCTTAGAGCAAGGATGTTATCCACACCAATAGACATATAGCTTCTGAGAAGCTCATCTATAGCCTTTTGAGTTGCTCCTATACAGGTCAGGTGTGACATTACTGTAAGATCTGTCTCTTCTCTTAACCATTTCAGTGTGCGATAGGTTCTATCCTGAGTTGTTCCTCCAGCACCATAGGTCACAGATACATACAAAGGATTAAAGGCACTGAGGTCCCTGATTACAGCCAGAAAGCTATCCTTTCCCTCCTCGGACTTGGGGGGAAAGAATTCAAAGGAAATACCTCTACCTTTTTCTTTCAGGATATCTCTTATGAGCATTTGTCGCTCCTCCTTTTGTTTAAGGTCTTATTGCTATTTTTAGCAAAAATAATGCCATATTTAAATTTCCCCACTGACCAGGCTATAGATTTTATCCAGGCTGGGACTTTATTGCATATTTCTTCAACTTCAGATAAAGGGTCTTTCTGTCGATACCAAGGATCTGACTTGCCTTAGACTGATTCCATCCTGTCTCGGCAAGGACCTTAAGAATATGGCTCCTTTCGATCTCATCAAGGGAATTGAGAGAACCACTCTCTTTCTGGTATGCCTGTGTTATAGATATATCTTCTGGTCTGATTAAGCCTGTATCAGAAAGTATAACAGCCCTTTCAATGATATTTTCAAGTTCCCTTACATTTCCAGGCCAGTGATAAGAATTAAGGATCTCCATGGCCTCATCACTGAAGCCCTTGATGGTCTTTGAAAATTTAGTGCTGTATCTTTTTAAAAAGTATTCAGCAAGCAGTGGTATATCTTCCCTCCTTTCCCTCAATGGAGGTATCCTTATGTTTATCACATTAAGCCTGTAGTAAAGGTCTTCTCTGAATTCGTTCTTTGCGATCAGCTCCTGTATATTCCTGTTTGTTGCTGCTATGATCCTCACATCTGCATAGAGGGTCTTGTTGCCTCCAACCCTTCTGAACTCTCCTGAATCAAGGAACCTCAGGAGTTTTGCCTGAAGGCCCTGAGGCATCTCTCCTATTTCATCAAGAAAAAGTGTACCCTTTGAGGCCACCTCCACTATGCCATATTTTGTCTTATAGGCATTTGTAAAGGCTCCTTTCTCATAACCAAAAAGCTCTGCCTCCATAAGATTTTCAGTGAGATTTGCGCAGTTGAGGGCAAGAAATGGTGCATCCCTCCTCAGGCTATTCTGCCATATAAGCCTTGCCACTATCTCTTTACCCGTACCTGTTTCACCCTCTATGAGTACCGGAGAATCTATGGTGGATATTTTCATTATAAGCTGGTATATCTCTGACATCCTCTTGCTCCTGAAGACGAAATCTCTGACCCGTCCTTTGAGCAGCTCCTGATGCAGGGCCTCACTTTTTATTTTGAGACTTCTATATTCATAGGCCTTTTCAATTAAAATTATAAGTTCATCAAGTTTATATGGCTTTGTGACAAAATCAAAGGCTCCATGCTTCATTGCCAGAACAGCATTTTCAACTGTTGCCTTACCTGTGAGGACAATGATAGAGGGTGAATAAGGATCATTCTTTAATCTTTTAAGGAATTCTATCCCATCCAGTCCTGGCATCACAAGATCAAGCAGGATCACATCAAAAGAGTCTTTCTGGAGAAGCTCAAGACCTTCCTTTCCATCGCAGGCCTCGGTATAAAATCCCTTTCTTGAAAGCTCCTTTTTGAGTATCCTTCTGATGGGCTCCTCATCATCAATAACAAGTATTCTTATCATACCCTTCCTCCATGGCAGGAAGTTTAATTGTTACAGTGGTTCCCTTGTTTACAGTGCTCTCCACATCAATTACACCTCCGTGTTCTTCTACTATCCTGTGGCATATGGCAAGTCCCAGGCCCGTTCCTTCGCCCACTGGTTTTGTGGTGAAAAAGGGATCAAATATCCTGTTCTTTATATCCTCAGGGATCCCGGGACCTGTATCACTTATTGTTATATTGACCGGTAAGGAGTTTCCTCTTAATCTATGATCAAGGATCTGATCTATTTGCGTGGTGACCGTTATTGTACCACCTTCAGGAGTAAAATAGAGTGAATTAAGTATTATGTTCAGAAATACCTGTCTTAAACCACCAGGACTTCCATAAATCTTTGGAAGTTTGTCTTCAAGTTTCAGTTCGATATTATGTCTCAGATCCTTTGCCTTCCATTTTACAAGGAGCATAACCTCCTTGATGACCTCGTTAATATCAATCTCTCTAAATACAGAGCCTGATGGTCTTACAAATTCCAGGACACTTTGAAGTATCTCTTTACATCTGAATATCTCTTTGTGAATTATCTCCAGATATTCAGGGAAGTCCTCAAACTCTTTAAGTCTTCTCAGTCTTTCTTCCTTGCTCCGTTCCAGAAGGGCCTCTGCACAGGTTGCGATTGCTGTTAAGGGATTATTGATCTCATGGGCTATACCAGCAGCAAGTGTTCCGAGGGAGGCGAGCTTTTCTGTCTTCATAAGGTGCTGTTCGATCAGCTTTTGAGAAGTAACATCCTTCAGGTAATGGACAATTGCATAGAGCCTGCCTTCCTCATCAATAAGCGGATAGGCCCAGAAATTAAAAAACCTTCCTCCGTGTCCCCTTAATTCTTTAAAGGAGCTTCTTCTGGTCATAAGGGTATCAAGGCAAAGACAGTCATCGCTTGCAACACCGATCCTTCCCAGTATCTCCCTGCAGTTAATACCCCTTATGCCAATATAGCTATAACCCGTTCTTGCAAGAAGTGCCTCATTGGCCCTTATTACCTTCTGGTTTCTATCCTCTATCCAGACCATGTCGGTTATTGCATCAAAGGTCCTTTCCCACTCCCTTTTTTCCCTTGTTAATTCATCAAATAAAATGGCATTTTCAAGGGCAATGGATATATGTTTAGCCACAGGCGTAAGGAGCCTGAGATGTTTTTCGGAATACATATTTTTATTCCTGCTGTCCAGGTTGAATACACCAAGGACCCTGTCCCTGTAAAGGGGGATACTTATTGTGGAGCGGATATCCTCTGCAAGGAGTTTTCTATCAAGTTCAAAGGAAATAGAGCTTTCAAGGTCATAATTTATCCATGGTCTATTATTCCTGACAACCCAGCCAGCAGAGGTCTTATCAATGGGTGCCTTTATCCCTTTTTTAAGAACTGTATTCAACTCTGTATCAAGGGCATAGATGATAAGTTTTTCAGAACCCTCATCGTACAGAAGAAGGCTTGCCCTGTCGTATTCTAAGAACCTCCTTATTTCGGATACCATTATCCTGAATATGGTTCCAATGCTTAAGGCAGAATTTACCACCCAGCTCAGTTCATTAACAAGTTCGCCAATCTTCTGTTCTGTAATATCCTGCAGGCAGGTAATGGTCAGCCCGTCTTCAAGAGGTATGAATACCAGTTTGCCGGCAAAGATATCCATGTCCGGCTTTTTAATAAGAACCTCAGATTCCGAGAGGAATTCTATCCTTTCAAATATCTCCCATAAATACCTTGAGCAAACCTTATCCTCTGTAAGATTAAAGGTCTCTGAGCAGGAATGATTAATAGACAGAATATAGAGATCTTCATCCACCATAAAGGCAGGTATCTTGAGGATGTCAAGTATATTAAAAATATTGTTAACGCCTCTTACCTCTACCCCATATTTTATGTTAACCTCTTTATTAAAAAAGAGGCAAGTTGCTCTGCGGTGAATCTGACAGTTGCGATACCTGAGAAAAACATACAGGCCTAAAAAATGCCGATAGAAATTTCCGATAGACCATTTAATAAAACTGGCAGCCTGCCAGCAGGATATCGGCAAAATAGGGATACAGGCCCTATTGTTTCTTTCAATAGCCCCTGAATGCTAAAATATAATCTATGCAAATAAGGACTGTCTTGATTTTTTTTCCTTTATTAATGATCTTATTCCTTGATAATCTTCATGCCCTTACCCTTGAGGAGGCACTTGAGCTTGCAAGGCAGAATCTTCCTGAGTATAAGTCAAGATTATATCAGCGTGAATCAAGGCTCTATGAATACAGGGCAACCCTTTCACCATATTTTCCAGTTATTGACCTTACCCTTGCTGAGAGGAGATTTTATGTAGAGCCAGAAGACTACAGGCTTAGGAGCCTTGAGCTCAGACTGAGTTATCTTCTCTATGATGGTGGCAGGCGTTACAGTGAGAGGCTTTCTTCAAAGACACTTCTCAGTATCTCGGAGGAGGATCTGAGAGAAGCCCTTCTTAATCTTCATTATAATGTAAAGCTCAGTTTTTATAATGCCATTGCAAGGAGGGACATACTTGCCCAGAGGAAAGAGCAGTTGAAGTATGCAGAGAAGGATTACGAGGTGGCAAAGGGAAGGCATGAGCTTGGTGTTGCAAGGCTTTCTGATGTGCTTCAGGCATCTGTGAGGCTTGAGGAGGCAAGGTACAGGCTCATAGAGGCAGAAGGTGAATTGAATAAGGCACTTTCTGAGCTTAGTTCCCTTATTGGAATAACGGTAAAGGAAGATGAGCTTGAAGGAGAGCTACATGAGCCCGAGACAATACCTGAAAAAACTTCGTTTATTGAGCTTGCAATGAATTCACCTGAGCTTAAAAGGATAGAATATCAAAAGGATCTGAGCATCTATGAAAGGACCTCTGTGAAGAGCGAGTTTTTGCCGCATCTTTATCTTGATGCAACCTATACAAAGAATTCTTCATCAGCCTCAAGATTCTATCCTGATGAGGAGAAAACCATAGGTCTGAGGCTCACATTTAATATATTTGAACTTGGAAAGTTTTTCAGATTAAAGGCAACAGGTTTATCAATAACTTCAAAAGAGGAAGACATAAAAGAGGTTAAGAGAAATCTGGAACTCAGGATAACAAGGTCCTATGAGGATATGGTAACAGAGCTGAGGGGGCTTGAGGTTGCAAGGGAGCAGTTGAGGTCTTCAGAGCAGAATTATGAGCAGGCCTTTGGTGAATATAAGGTGGGCAAGGCAGACATACTTTCCCTTATACAGGCAGAGTCCCTGCTTGCTCAGGCAAGGGAAAGGCTTATACTTTCAAGGCTGAATATACTGAATGCCCTGATAGCCCTTGAAAGGATTGCAGGGATACCGGGATGCCAGCTTGTCAGGTGTAACAGCGTGGGGGTAAAGCTTGCTTTACCCCCACGAACCCCCAAAATATTGTGAGGTTTAAGCTGATAGTTAAGGAGTAATTATGAAGAAGAGGATTCTCGTTGTAGCTATTATTGTAGCAGCTTTAGCCGGGGTTATATTTTTGAGACCTTTATTTATTAAAGAAGGGGTAAAGGTTCTTGAGACAACCACTGTAAAGAGGGGAGATATAAAGGGAGTCCTTGTGGAGACAGGGATTATAAAGCCTCAGGTGGGTGCTGTTGTGAAGACTGGCACAAGGGCAACAGGCACTATAACAAAACTCTATGTAAAGATTGGTGACAGGGTAAGGAAGGGTCAGCTCATTGCCCTTATTGATGACAGGGAGATAAGGGAGCAGATTGCCCAGTCAAGGGCAGCACTTGCCCGTCAGGAAAATACCATGAGACAGATAGAGCTCACCTACCCTCAGAGGATCAGGGAGGCAAGGGCAAATTATGAATATGCAAGACTCAATTACGAGAGAGAACAGGAATTATTGAAGAGACAGTTCACGACAAAGGAATCTGTTGACAGGGCAAAAAAGGAGCTGGAGATTGCAGAGGCAAATCTGAAAAGATTACAGGATGAATATGAGACCCAGCTCAGCATTACAAAGGCATCTATAGAGGAGATAAAGGCGCAGATCAATCAGCAGGAGACAAGGCTCTCCTATACAAGGATATATTCTCCCATAGATGGAATTGTCTCTGATGTTACCATTCAGGAAGGAGAGACCGTTGTTGCAGGCCTTCAGGTGGCAAATCTCATAACGGTCTTTGATCCCCTGAGTCTTGAGATGTGGATATATGTTGATGAGGCTGACATAGGAAGGGTAAAAACAGGCCAGGCTGTGGAATTCTCTGTTGATACCCTTCCTGATAGGTCTTTCCATGGCAGGATTGAAAAGATCTATCCCCAGCCTGTTGTGAAGGACAATATTGTCTATTATCTTGCCATAGTAAAGGTATCAAGGCAGGATGCACAGTATCTCAGGCCTGAGATGACAACACATGTAAGGATTACCTTTGATGAAAAGAAGGATGTCCTTGTGGTGCCAAATTCTGCCATAAAATTTGAAGAAGGAAGGCAGATTGTTTATAAGTTAACAGGGCAGGGCACTGTGGAAAAGATTCCGGTAAAGAT
Source organism: uncultured bacterium (assembly GCA_938074335.1). GTDB lineage: Bacteria > Nitrospirota > Thermodesulfovibrionia > Thermodesulfovibrionales > CALJEL01 > CALJEL01. The sequence continues at coordinate 37,062 of CALJEL010000010.1, forward strand.
TGGTCTGAGGAATGAAGAGATTACAGAGATAATCTCAGGATTAAAAGAAGGTGACAGGGTTGCAACAAAGATAATCCTTCCTTTAAAGGCAAAACCCGAGCAGAGGCAGCTTAGATAGTCATGACCCTTGAGCCACTCTGCATTTTGACTGATATAAAGAAGACCTATCATGTTGGAGAGATTAATGTTGAAGTCCTGAGAGGCATTAATCTTGAGATAAAAAGGGGTGAATTTATTGCCATAATGGGGGCCTCTGGTTCAGGAAAGACAACCCTTCTTAACATAATAGGCTGTCTTGACAGGCCAACCTCTGGAAGGTATATCCTTGCAGGAAAAGAGGTCTCAGCACTCACTGATGAGGAACTATCAGAGATAAGAAACAGGCACATTGGTTTTGTATTTCAGAATTTTTATCTCCTGCCTTATGCCACTGTCCTTGAGAATGTGCTTCTGCCAACATTATACAGAAGTTCAGGTTCTTCTCATGATGCAATGGAGATCCTTAGACTCGTGGGGCTTTCTGACAGGGCAAGGTTCAAGCCAAATCAGCTTTCTGGAGGACAGCAGCAGAGGGTTGCCATTGCAAGGGCATTGATAAATGACCCTGACATTATACTTGCTGATGAGCCCACTGGCCAGCTTGATAGTTCCACAGCAAAAGAGATAATGAATCTTCTCAGGGAATTAAACACCAGAGGGAAGACTATTATACTTGTCACCCACGACAATAACATTGCCTCCTATTCAAAAAAAATAATTTACATGAAGGATGGATTGATTACAGGTTAATCCACGGGAAGACACTAGAAGGGAAATTTGTTTTTAGGCTCTTCACGGAATATGGTGCAAGTATAGTGCGACAGATAGAGCAGCAGACCCAGTAGCACAGACATTCTTGTCTGTGGCTTACAAAGTAGTGCTACAGTGCGACAGTGCGACAGACTATACAGAACCTCTCCAAAAGCTGTCGAACTGTCATTCTGTCGCTTTGTTGCTCTACTGCTCTGTGTTAAAATATTGCCATGCATTACAGGCCCATAAAGCTTGAAGGTCTCAGGACTTATTCTATTAAAAAGAGAAAGAGTAAGGTGAGAAAGGAATTCCTTGCCACTCCCTATAAAAAGGCAGGCTCCTTTAAGGACTTTATTGATGGTCTTCCTGATATTCTTCAGGCAAGGGCAGTGAGGGAGCTTGCAAGGGCGATTATAAAGGCAAGAAAACAGGACAGGCCTGTTGTGCTTGGAATGGGTGCCCATGTGATCAAGGTGGGACTTTCTCCTGTGATTAATGACCTTATCAATAAAGATATAATCACAGCCATTGCCACGAATGGTGCATGCATTATTCATGACTTTGAACTCAGTTATGCAGGCCATACATCAGAGGATGTTCATGAAGAGATAAAGACAGGTATGTTTGGAATGGCTAAGGAGACAGGCCTTTATCTCAACATGGCAATAAAAAGGGGTGCAAGAAGGGGTATAGGCATTGGAAGGGCAGTTGGGGAGATGATAGAAAAGAAGGGATTTACTTACAAAGAATTAAGCATATTCAGGACTGCCTACCTGAAGGATATCCCTGCAACAGTCCATGTTGCCATAGGAACAGATATAATACACATGCATCGGTCTGCTGATGGTGCTGCCATAGGAAAGGCAAGCCTCTTAGACTTCAGGCTTTTTACATCAGTGGTCTCAGAGCTTGAAGGTGGTGTCTATATAAATCTCGGTTCAGCTGTTATTATGCCAGAGGTCTTTTTGAAGGCCCTTACAATTGCAAGAAATCTCGGGCACAGGGTGGAGAATATTACCACTGCAAATATGGACTTTATACAGCATTACAGACCCCGTGAGAATGTCCTTGTAAGACCGACAAATCTTGGTGGACGATATTTTGCCATTACAGGTCATCATGAGATAATGTTTCCATTACTTGCAGCCATGATAATAGAGGAACTTGAAGGGAGTTTTTTCGATGACTCCAAGGGTTGATGAGGAAAAGTGCATAGGCTGTGGCACCTGTCAGGAGATCTGCCCTGCGGTATTTTTTGTTGATGAGACCACAGGCAAATCAAGGGTTGTTGATCCTGATGGTTGTGATTATGCAGGATGCTGTGAGGCAGCAGCAGAGAACTGCCCGGTTGAGGCAATCACACTTGAGGATTAACCAGATTCCTTATTTCTGGAGCTTCTGCTCAAGGGCAAAGTTATATAAGTCCCTGCACATCTGAAGCCTCTTTAAATAGACCCTCCTTGTGCTATCATCTTCAAGTCCTTCTATAATAGTCCTGAGCTTATCACACCTTGATATTAATTCTCTCAATTCATCAATGCTGAGAGCCATTACATCCGCAGTCTTTGAGCATATCTCCTCATATTCCTTCTTCCAGTCCTGTGCGAGGGTGATTGAAAAAAAGGAGATTAAGAAAATCAGCAGGAAAAGAGATATTACCTTCTTCATTATTCCTCCTAATGTCCCATCCCTGGATGACATCTCTTACAGTCATTCATGGGAAAGGCTACTGTAAGATGACAGACACCGCAGAATTCTCCCTGAAGTATCCTTGTCATATAGAAATGCTTCGTTGTCTTTTTCTTTATATTAAAAATATCTGGATGACATATGTTGCACTCAAGCCATTCATTGTGAGGCTTGTGGGGGAAAACAGCAGCAGGAATATTGGTCCATTCTGCCTCAAGGATGATTCTTTTATTAAAGGTAATATCTTCAGGTGGCTTTATAGTAAGGTAATTAACAGGCTTGATCAATCCATCCCTCATGGCAGCAACCCAGTCTATCCCGTTTCCGAATTTTGTCTTTGGAAACTTCAAAAGTTCTGAGAACTTCTCCTTTCCATGATCTTTCTTTCCGTTATGACACCTTTCACAATCAGCAGGATTATCATGCCCGAACAGGTCCTTACCATTGTGGCAGGCTCCACAGAACCTGCCACTTCTGTTTAAAGCTTCCGTTATTTCAGTTGTATTTGTCTTCATATTGAATTCAAGTTCAAAGTGGCATACCCTGCATGTATATTTTCTCCTGTGAATCCAGTGGGAGAAGCTCACTGCCTTCACATTATTTTTCTCTGAAGTCCTGTTTATCAAAATATTTCCATATTCCTCTGGTGGAGGAAGTGGTGGAAGGTCAAAATAAGCCTCCATTAATTGAGGCAATACAAACAGTGTAAGGAGTATTATTACTGAACCTGCTTTGTATGACATCTCTGACAATCCAGAAGTGGAAAGGCCACTGAATTATGGCACACACCGCAGTACTTGCCCTGGAATATATCAACCATTGTGTATTTTGTGGTTCCTTTCTTAACACCAAGGAATATCTCGGGATGGCATCCCTCACAGCCCATCCATACTGTGTGTTTTTTATGGGAGAAGATTATATCAGGGAGTCCGCTAACCTTTGATTCAAGTGTAAAATCCTGTGGTCTCTGAAGCTGAGTCTTTTTTATGGATACACCTTCAATAAAATCTATTGGCTTAATAAGTCCATCTGCCTCAGCCTTTTCCCAGTCTATGCCATTCCCGAATCTCTCCTTTGGGAATCTCTCAGTGAATTTATAAAAATCATACTCTTTCTTTGCAGTCTTACCATAGGAATGGCAGCGCTCACATCTCTTGAAATCCTCTTTTGAAGGATTCTTCGAGCATGCCTCAAAGACCTTTCTTCCCTCTACCTCCATCTTTCCATTATGACAGGTACCGCAGTAATAACCCCTCATATTGTCTGCAGCCTTGATGCCGGTTCCTCCGGTTTTCATTGCGAAGGCAATGTCTACATGGCATAGTCTGCATGTAAACCTTGCCCTGTGGAGCCAGTGGTCAAATTCCACAGGAGCAAGTCCTGCATTTTCAGAATAGTTATTTATAACAACCTTTCCATAGTCATGAGGTAACGGCCTTTTTTTCTTAACACCGGTCTGGGCAAGAACCAGCCCCCAAATCATCAGGATAGAACCCATAATTAGAAATAAAAACATTACCCTCTTCATCTCTGACCTCCCCCAGGATTTTCCTTTTTATTCAAAGCATAGTAAAAAAGGACTTTTTTGTCAAGTATTGGAGTAAACCCTGTGGTTACTATATTGAAATGTCACACATAATTACTATTTTAAAATGTCACATATATGGTAGTCTCCTTCTTAAGGATGAGAACATTTTAAGGAGGAGGCTATGCAGAAAAGATACCTTATCACGGAGGAAGAGATG
>CALJEL010000011.1 GCA_938074335.1 uncultured bacterium
CCTTAGTGTAATACTATTAATAAGCTTACTATACATAACTAACTTCACCTTTTGGGTGAAGACTTTTGCTACATAATAAATAAAATTTGTCGCATTGTAAAGACTTTGAGGCAGACTGCCAGTTTTCTAATGGCAAAATAGGGTACTGCTCAAATACTTTAAAAAGAAATTGTTTTTTTGTTAAAATGGTATGCAGGAGGGAGGATGACCTTAAGGGTGAAACTTTTATCCATCCTTGGTCTGATAATCATAATTTCTCTTATGATTAATACGGCTGTATATAATTATTATTTTGAGAAATACCAGAAAAGTCTAAAACAAAAAGATATTGTAAGGATAGCCACACTGCTTCAAGGCGATATTGAGTTGACCATGCTATCAGGCAAGCCTGAAACCATTCCTTCTATAATTGAAAATTACAGTAAAATGGAGAACCTCCTTTCACTGAGGATCCTTAATGAAGATGGTATAATTCTTAAATCAATGCGTAAGGCTGAGATAGGCTTAAAATCAGCAGACTATCCACAACCAAGGGAGATACTTAATGACAGGCTCTATTATATAAAAACAATTGAATCTACCTCTTCATGCCAGGCCTGCCATGGTGAGAAAAAGATACTTGGTATTATAGAGATGAAATATGACCTATCTGAAATCATCTTTGATAATAAGTCTCTAAAAAGAATAGGCACCACAACAAACTTTATTATATTCTCAGGGGCCTTCATGGCAGGTACCCTAATCATCACATGGCTGATCTTCAATCCGCTAAAAAAAATTATATCCCTTCTTGGAGATGCCGAGATAATGGTGGGAGAAGATAAACCAAGAGACAATGAAATGGAGGTCCTTTTAAGGAGGATAAAACTATTAATCCAAAAATTTAAAGGCATAAAAGCAGATAATAAAAAACTCAGTGATGAGATATCGGCATTAAAATTAGAAATGAAATATAAACAACAGCTGGAAGAGGTCAACAGAGAGCTCCAGTATAATCTTAAAGAACTGGAATCAACAAATAAGGCACTTCATCTTGTTACTACAGAGACCAAAAAAAGACTCAATCTGATGGAGATAAATATAGGAAGACTAAAAAAGACAGGCAATATCTCAGAGGCTCTATGTACTAAAAAGGAGTTAGAGGAGGTTACAAAAAACTTTATAAAATATATCGTAGATATGCTTTCTGCTGAAAGAGGGATTATATACATAAGGAAAAATCGGGGGGAATTTATCTTCCATTATATAAGAAACTATGGCTTCACACCTGAAATAAATCAGCAGGACAGAGAGATACTATCATCAGTTCTTAAGAATGGTAAACATCTTATAAATGTCCATCCTCTTTCAGGTAATCAGATTATTACGGTTCCTGTAAAGATAAAGGAATCTCTTATAGGAGCTCTATTTGTGGAAGGATCTGCTGGTTCTGTCTTCGGGCATCACGATGTAGAGGCAGTTACTGTTTTTTCAGATCATCTTTCCGCAGCCTTCAAAAACATGCAGGATTTTGAAACATTTTCAAAGGGGTATACCTCTGTTGTGGAGGCACTTGTAGGGGATTTACTTGAAGAAAATAGATTTTACAGAAAAGGAAGGGTAAAAAGATTAAAAAGACTATCTGTTGAGATTGGCAGAAGATTTCACCTATCTTCAAAGGAGCTCGAAACCCTTGAGCAGTTAGCAGCCCTCTGTGATATAGGGAAGTTGAGGATTCCTTACAGGATATTTAATAAAAAAGGACCCCTTACAGCAGAAGAATTCAATATCCTCAAATTACATCCAGTTAAAGGTGCGGAACTCTTTGATGGAATAATATTCAGTGATCTCAAAACAGCTATCCTCCAGCACCATGAAAGGTATGATGGTGGTGGTTACCCTGAGGGGATAAGAGGAGAGGATATTGATATAAAGGCAAGGATAATTAATCTTACAGATTCCTTTGAGGCCATGATAAACGATAGACCCTATAGACCAGCCCTCTCCTTTACTGATGTGCTCAAGGAGATAGAAATCTCAGCAGGAAGGCAATTTGATCCAGAGGTGGTAAAGAAATTTTTTGAGATAGTTGATGAATATCCTGAGATATTTGTTGAGACAGGATATAGAATACCAGAGATTTAAAATTTTTTATAATATCTCATGAAGATAGAGCATTATACCTTTGGCAGGGTTGTTATTGATGGCAGGGCGTACACAAAGGACCTTATAATCTTTCCCGAGAGGATTAACCCCTCATGGTGGAGAAAGGAAGGACATCTCCTTCAGCTTGAAGACCTTGAAGAGGTTATAAAAGAGAAACCCGAGCTATTAATAATAGGTACGGGTTATCATGGAGTGCTTGAGGTGCCAGAAGGGCTTTCCAGTGCACTCAGGGCTAAAGGCATTGAGGTCATAGTTAAAAAAACAGCAGAGGCAGTAGAAATCTACAATAAAAGATACGGTACGAAAAAAACCGTTGCCTGCCTGCATCTCACCTGTTAAAATATAAGATGGGTTACAGAGAAGAGTTTTACAATCTCATTGAACAACTAAGAGGCCTTACCATTGATTATTACGGAGAGAGGCTCATTAGCCTTGCCATCTTTGGTTCTGTGGCAAGGAATACCTTCAGACCTGACTCAGATATAGATATCTTAATAATTGCAGAGGGACTGCCAAAGGGAAGGCTTAAAAGGGTATCAGAATTTGAGAAGAATATAGAACTACCATTAGAAGAAACCTTAAAGAGGCTTTTCCGGCAGGGTATCTATCCCGAACTTTCTCCCCTCTTTAAGACACCAGAGGAGGTCCTTCATGGTAGCCCCCTTTTTCTGGATATGACAGAGGACTTAAAGATACTTTATGACAGGGATAATTTTTTTAAAAACTATCTTCAGGGATTAAAAGAAAGACTTAAAAGGCTTGGAGCAAGAAAGGTCTATTTTAAGGGAGGATATTACTGGGAGCTCAAGCCAGACTATAGATATGGTGATATCATAGAGTTATGACAAATGTTAACCTTGC
>CALJEL010000012.1 GCA_938074335.1 uncultured bacterium
GGTAGGTCACCTACGTGTTACTCACCCGTCCGCCGCTAAGCTAACTCATGTGTCGCCACATAAGTTAGCTCCGCTCGACTTGCATGTGTTAGGCACGCCGCCAGCGTTCGCTCTGAGCCAGGATCAAACTCTCAAAGCAAACTCACTTAAAGCCTACCCATGTTTTCAAAGATCAATTACTCCCCGCGATACCTTACTGCTATAAGCCTTGCGAGGCAAGGTCTAAAAGTGGGTGTCTTGGAGGATGCTTAGGCTTCCCCTCCCCTTTCGGTTTGGGGCATGCACACCACAATCCTCCGCTGACTCCCTAACTCTTGGTGTTCCCTCAGCTTACTTTAGCAGAAAAGGTACCGCAGAGAAAAAGAAAACTTATCAGATAACTTTTGTTATCTTAAGTTCTTTAAAGAACAGAATTTCTTTTGAACTCAATTATATTTTACCACTTTTTACTACTTTGTCAAGCAGGTTAAAATAGCAGATAATGACATTTATAGACTAATTATAGCTCAAAAAAGCTATTTTTTAATACTTTCACCAAAATTTAAAAAGTTTTAAATAAATTTTTAATATTTGACCATTCATCTTTTAAACAGGTGCTCTTTCTCAACCTATAATCTTTATAAATTTTAACATAAAGGCCCTCAGAAAGGATTATCTTTATTGAACCATCCCTTGATGTCAGGTATGTCCTTGAATCTCTTAACAACCTGAGTAATTCTATATGGGGATGGCCATAGGGATTCTGAGCCCCGGCACTGATAACAGCTATCCCCGGTGAAATAAGATTTAAAAACTCAGGCAATGCAGAATATTTACTTCCATGATGGGGAACCTTTAACACATCAGACCTCAAGGTATTTCCAAGACCAAGCATATCTTCCTCTGCAGGCTCCTCTATATCACCAGTAAATAAAACAGAGTATCTACCACTAATAAACTTCATGACAAGTGATGAGTTATTTTCAAAACTGTACCTGTTTTGTGAAAGGATAGAAAATCCCTCATAGGGATGTAAGACTATAAACCCGTAACCATTTCCTTTGAGATGATCTCCTCTGCTTAGAGATCGTCTTGTAATATTACTTAATTCATTATCTTCATAAATAAGCAAACCATTATGCCAGACCTCCTTTATCTGAAAATTGTCCTTTAAATATCTTATTCCACCTGCATGGTCTGGATGGGGATGAGTGATAACAAGGGCATCTATAGTCCTTTTACCTCTATATTTAAGATAGGCAGAGGTCTCTATTCCCTCCCTTCCTGTGTCTATTACTATTACTTTTCCATCTGATAATTCTATGACTGAACTATCTCCCTGATTAACATCAAGGAATGTTACCTGGGTGGTTTTATCTGTCCTGGTAGAGATTGTAAATATTGCAAGCATAAAAAAAGCAAGATATATATATCTAAACCTATCACTTATTAAAAAGAACAACAGAAGTAGATAAAGAAGGGGTAATATTATTAAGGGAAAGGGCAGGACTGCTATATCCGCATATTTAAAGGAGCTAAAGATTTCTACACACCTCAGGGCAAGATTAATAGTATTTTCAATAAGGTCCTTCATAAAAATATACCCTGTAAAAAGATAGAAAAAGGAAAAACTCAAAAGCAGGGGCAGGATAATAAGGCATACAAAGGGTGTTACAACTATGTTAACAAAGATACCTATCAGAGAAACATAATGGAAACAATACATGACCAGGGGAAGCGTTCCTAAGGTGGCGGCAAGGGATATAGAAAAGGTATTAATGAATGGTTTCAGAAACCTCTTTATCAAACCTTTCTCCTGTTCCTGTCCTTCATTTCTTCTAAATCGTTCAAGCCAGAGGCCTATTAAAAATACTGCGGAAAAAGAAAGCAAAAAGGATATATCAAAGAGAGAAGATGGTTCTATAATAAGTATAACCACTGCAGCAATTAATAGCCCTGTAAGCCAGTAATATCTCCTTCCAGCCATAAGGCTGAAGACAAAAAGTATGGCCATTATAAAGGCCCTGATGGCAGGGATGTTCATCCCAGAGATAAGAAGGTATAAAAACAGAAATGGTATAACCAAGAGCCCTGAAATGAGATTAATGGATACATAGGTGGTCAATTTATGAAAGCACTGGTAAGGCAATATATAAATAATCCTCTTAATCAGGATAAAGATTAAAAAGAAAAGAAGGCCAAAATGTGTACCCGAGACTGTAAGCAGATGCGAAAGCCCTGTCTTTCTGAAACACTCCCTGAGTCCAGGGTCTATATCTTTTGAACCCGTAATAAGTGCCTTAGATAGGTCAGCAGCCTTTCTATTAAAAGACCTGTCAAAAACCTCATTAAGTCTTGATCTTTGTCTTTCAATAATCGCCCTTATATTTCTTGAATTTCCTTTAATCTTTATTGAAACAGGTCTTGCTATATAATAGGATCTTTCATAAAGACCAGGTACAAGACTGTGCCTCTTTAATTTTAATTTCATAACAATATCTGCAATAGTGCCAGATTGAATATAACTGTCAAGATGTAATCTAATCTTAGATGGACATGTCCCGCTGTAACAATTACGAATAAAAAGTCTATAATTGTATCCTCCCTTTAAAGAAGCCTCTGGAGAGGAGAAGATAACCTCTGCAGAAATTTCATCAGGAAAGGATTGTGTTTCCAGATCTTCATATCTCAGGAGGGGATATATAATTCCTGAAAGAAGAAAAAATAAAGCTATAAATTTTTTATTCCTAACAAGAAATAATATTATGCCAACAGAGATGATAGAGGTAAGGACAGGAAAATAAAAATAAAGGAAGAAAAGAAAAACTCCAGATATTAAAAAAGAGAAAGTCACCCTACCGCTTTGGCTTTGATTATCTCAGCAAGATGAAAGGCAATCTCTTTTATCACAGCCTCCTCTTCACCCTCAACCATTATCCTTATCTTTGACTCTGTCCCTGATCTCCTCACAAGTATCCTGCCCCTCTCACCAAGTTTCTCCTCAGAAAGATGAATCTCTTTTTTTAATCCCGGGATATCTTCCAGTTTGATATTATCCTTTACAGGTATATTTATCATCACCTGTGGATAAAAGACTATTTCACTGACCAGTTCAGAAAGGGTTCTTCCTGTTTTTTGCATAAGATAAAGGACCTGAAGCGCGGTGATAGGACCATCGCCTGTTGTATTGTAATCAAGAAATACTATATGACCGGATTGCTCACCTCCGAGATTACAATCCTCTTGAAGCATCCTTTCCACAACATATCTATCTCCCACCTTTGTTCTTAACATCTCTATGCCATGACTCCTGAGGTAGTTCTCTACTCCAAGGTTGCTCATCACAGTTGCCACAACTTTATTTTTCTTTAACCTACCCTCTTTTTTCATACTGATAGCACCTATGGCAAGGACATGGTCTCCATTAATAACATTACCCTTTTCATCAATAAAAATAGTGCGATCAGCATCACCATCATGGGCAATGCCGATATGGGCTGCATTCTCCAGAACCGCCTTCTTTAAACCTTCAACAAAAAGTGATCCGCAATCCTTATTTATATTTCTTCCATCAGGTCTATCATTTATTGATATCACCTCTGCACCAAGCTCCCTGAGCACCCATGGTGTAACCTTATAGGCAGCACCGTTTGCTGAATCAACCACTATCTTTAGACCTTCTAAGTTGAATCCTCTTGGCACAGTAGATTTAATATATTCAATATACCTTCCGGTGGCATCCTCAAGCCTGAAGGCCTTTCCTATACCATCTGCCGATGGTCTATAACCAGGTATGCTCATCTCCTCAACCAATTCTTCTATCCTTTCTTCAACCTCATCAGGAAGTTTAAATCCTTCTGCAGAGAAACATTTTATTCCGTTATCTTCGAAGGGATTATGAGAGGCAGATATGGCAATACCTGCATCCACCCTCAAGGCCCTGGTAAGAAAGGCAATCCCGGGTGTGGGAAGAGGCCCGATGAGCATCACATTCATTCCCATGGAGCAGATTCCGGAGGTAAGGGCACTCTCTACCATATATCCTGATAGCCGTGTATCCTTACCTATGAGGATCATGTTTCTTCCAGAGGGATTTCTCAGGACCCTTGCTATAGCCATTCCAATTTTTACAATGACCTCGGGAGTAAGGGGATATATATTTGCCTTTCCCCTTATCCCGTCTGTTCCAAATAGCCTCATCCTCAGAGCCTCCTCAGCCGAATTTTAACCCTTACAAGCTCAGGGCTGATTTTCACATTACCTGCTGGCAACTCAAGCAATGCTGTAAAAGTCATGTCCTCTTTGATGTTATCAATTGATACAGGCTCTGTCTTTATATACCTTAATTTATCAACTTGAGACCTGAGTCCTTCAATCTCCACTGTAGCTGGCTCTACCTTTACAGTCTCTATACTGTACCCTTTAGAAGGTTCGCCTGTTATCTCCGGTAACACAGAGACCCTTTTGCTTCTTATCTCATCAAGTCTTATCCTTACCGTTGATGGTTCAATGGCTGTTACAGTCAAAGAAGAAGGTAGCATAACATCCCTGGGAGTGATATATAAAACATTCATACCCCTTTTTGCCTTAGAAAGATCTAAAGAAACCTTTATATCATAGGGCTTGAGATTCTTGATTATCTGTTCAAAACCTTTAATACTTACCATCACTGTAGAGACACTCTTACTCTCTACACCAAATCCTCTGGGAATATATTTTAATTCAAGCGGTACATTCATGGTAACCTCTGTCTGTCCCTTTATAACAACAAAAAACCAGAGTACAACTGCTATAAAAAAAGAAGCCAGCTTTAAAAGAAAATCTTTTTTTAAAAAATTCAGGACCCTGTTAGACAATTTCATCTGATCTTCTTCGACTCCTCCTTTGCAGAAAATAGCTCAGTAAGGATATCTCTGAGTGTGCCAAGGTCAAGATGCGTCTGAAGCTCTCCCCTGATTGCCATTGATATCTGACCTGTCTCCTCAGATATGATTATTACAACAGCATCTGTTTCTTCACTTAATCCGATACCTGCCCTGTGTCTTGTTCCATAGGCCTTACTTATCTCTGCACCAAGGGCAAGGGGAAGGAAACAGCCAGCAGCAACCACCCTGTTACCCCTTATAATTACAGCACCATCATGCATGGGTGAGGTGGGATGGAAAATGCTCATGAGAAGTTCTTTGGAGACCTTTGCATCAAGAGGAATCCCGATCTCTATATAATCATTCAATGATACCTCTCTTTCAATAGCAATGAGCCCTCCTATCTTTCTTGAGGCAAGGCTCACAGCAGCCTTTACTATCTCATCAATGGATCTTATCTCCTCAGCTGAAGTAACCCCAAATATAGGAGTACCACCCATCTGGGCAAGGGTCTTCCTTATTTCAGGCTGAAATATTATTACCAGGGCAATTACTATCTGACTCCAAAAATTATGAAAGAGCCAATCAATTGTATAAAGTCCAAAGGCCCTTGAAAAAAGAGAACCGGCAAGCAGTATGGCTATACCTATAACAATCCTTCCTGCCTTGCTGCCTTTTTTAAAAAAAAGCAGAAACCTGTAGACAATAAAGGTTATAATCAGGATATCTACAAGGTCCTGCCACCTTATCTGATAAATAGAAAACATGCTTTATTATAACCTATGAAAATAATCTCTTCAAATTTTCTTCATATTTTCTGTGTATGCTGAATATAAAAAATATAATGAAAAGGAGGTTCGGTGATGAAGGCTACTGATTATTATATTTGGAACAGAAGAGGGGCACAGATTTTAATCTCCTCTTTAATCGTCATCTTGGTCTGCTCTGCAGCTTTGACTGTCGGCCCTGCTCAAGGAGAAAGACCTTTACCAGAGTTTAACAACCTGAAAGAGAATACAGGTAAGTTTATAAAATATTATTATAATATCCAGCTTACAGCATCAGAACAGACGATTCTTGAAAAGGCCCTTTCAGAAATCCCTGCCCCCTGCTGTTCAGATCATACTGCCCTAACCTGTTGATGCCAGTGCAATCTCTACAGATCCTGGATGGGTCTGTCAAAGTGGATGATAAGAGAAGGCTATAATATTAAAGAGATAAAGGAAGGGGTCATTAAGTGGTTCAAATTTACTAATCCATCTGGTTATTCAGGAGATGGTTGTTATATAGGAAACTGTGAAAAACCTTTTGCAAAGAATGGGTGTGGTGGAATGAATCCTGATATAATCAGGTAGTAAAAAGTAAAAATTTTTCAAAAAACTTTGCCCTATGTTAAGGGAAAATTTAATAAATAGGAGGTGCCTATGTATCTAAAAGTAATTATGATGCTACTAATCCTTTCGATACCAGGGTATATTTTGGCTGTGGATTCAGAAACTCAACAGGAAACAATCTTTGTAGGGAATAAGTTCTGCCCTGTAAGTGGAGAAAAGATTGATGAGGCTTCTCAGGTGACCTATGAATACAGGGGAAAGATTTACAGGTTCTGTTGTCCTGAATGTGTTGAGGAGTTTAAAAAGGACCCTGAAAGGTATATTGAAAAAATGAAAAAACAGGAAGAAACAGGTGAGGATGGGAGAAAACCTCATCACCACCATGAGCATCATCATAACTAAATAAAAGGAGGTTTAAGATGAAGAGACTGACAATACTTTTATCAGTAATGCTTTTACTCACAGGTATTGCCTACGGAAAGGACTATGAAGTTAAAAAGACCGTTGATGGCTACGAGGTGATAGCAAGGATAGACAAAAATCCACCTGCAAAAGGAAAAAATAACATTACCATTACAATCACAGAGGCTGGAAGACCTGTTACAGATGCAAAGGTAACTGTCAATTACGGCATGCCAGCAATGCCAGGTATGCCACCAATGGACTATAAGACAGAGGCAATGCTTAATGGTTCAGAATACAGAGCCACAATGGACCTGAGCATGTCAGGACCTTGGTATATTACCATAAAGATCAAAGGAGGTGATAAGACATCAACAATGAAATTCAATGTGGATGTAAGATAATTTATGAACAGTTCAAACAGCTTAAACCGTTCAAATGTTTTAAAAAGAGCCTTCATCATACTCATCTTTCTATTTTTCCTGGGTCAGACTACTTCTTCCAAAGCAGCTGATTCTGATGAGGGCCTCTATCCTGTTCTTAAATTAGACAGACTCATTGAGATTGCCTTAAAGGAAAACCATGACCTCCTCATGGCAAGGTCAGGCATAGATATATCAGAATACCGTATCCCGCAGGCAGGAACACTGCCTGATCCAATGGTAATGATAGGTTATGAAAATGAAGGTTGGTCAGGATATACTTATGGTGAGATGCCTGGTGCAAGATGGGTCTTTTCAGTCTCCCAGACCTTCCCCTGGCCTGGCAAACTCTCCACAAAAGAAATGGTATTAAAAAAGGAGTCAGAATCCTTTAAGTCAACCTACGAAAGGATAAGGCTCAATGTTATAGAAGAACTAAAGATTAAATATTATGAACTCCTCTTCGCATATAAGAGCCTTGATGCAATAGCAGAAAAGATAAAGCTCCTTGAAAGGCTGGAGGAGATAGCAGGCTCAAGATATAGCTTTGGGATGGCTCCTCTTTCTGAGGTCATTATGGCACAGACAGAAAGATATATGGCTATGGAGCAGGAGATAATGCAGAGGCAAAGGATCAAAGCCCTTGAGGCAATGATAAATGCCCTAACAGGAAGAGAACCCTCAAGCCCTTTAGGAATCCCTGAGGAGAGGTTCACTGAAAAAGGGCTTGATGGAGCTGACCTTTTTGAGATTGCAATGGATTCTCCTGATATAAAGGAGATCAAAAACCTCATAGAGGCAAGGGAGTATAAATTCAAAGGGGCAGGACTGGAATTCTATCCTGACCTTACACTATCAGCACAGGTCTCCCTCAAACCAGAACCCTATGAGGATATGTGGATGCTTTCCCTTTCTTTCAATATACCACTCTTTTACAGGACAAAACAGAAAAACATGGTCCTTGAGACAAGGGCAGAAATGGAAGAGGCTCAACATCGATTAGAGGCCTTAAAGCAGATGCTGAGGGCAAATATTATTGATACCCTCTCAATGCTCAGGGCATCAGAGGAACTGATAGGTCTTTACAGAGATGCCTTTATTCCAAAGGCTGAGCAGGCACTGGAGGCAAGCCTTTCAGCCTACAGGACAGGAAAGATAGAGTTAACTCAGGTGATAAAGGCAGCAAACTCCCTTGTTGATTACAGGCTCAATTACTGGAGGCAGGTGATTGAAAGGGAAAAGGCCTTTGCAAGGCTTGAAAGACTTACTGGAGGAAGGATATGAAGGACCATGCCTTTGGATCTCTGATCTTGATAACAATCTTCCTTCTTTTTTATCAAAATATCCTTGCCCAGGAACCTCCCCTTGTTGAGGTCAGTACTGAACAGCAGAGGATAGCTGGTATAAAGACACACAGGGTGGGTTATATTGATCTGAAAAAGACAATAAAGACCGCTGGCATGATCCAGTTTGACGAATCCCTCACATCAACCATAAATACAAAGTTTGAAGGATGGGTGGAGAGACTTTATGTAAATACCACAGGTAAATATATCAATAAAGGAGAGCCCCTTGCAGAGATATACAGCCCTGAGCTTCTATCAACTCAGGAGGAATTTCTTAATGCCATAAGACTCCTCAGAGAGGCTGAGGAGAAAGGTTCTCAACTCCTCATAAGGGATGCCCGAAGGATATATGAGGCAGCAAGACAGAGACTCCTTTACTGGGACATCTCAGAAGAACAGATAAATGAGATAGAGAAAAATCACAAACCATTAAGAAGCCTCAAGATACTAAGTCCAAGGAAGGGCTATGTTATTCAGAAGTATGTGGTGGAGGGCTCAAAGGTCATGCCAGGTGAGAAACTCTTTGACATTGCAGACCTTGGACGTGTATGGATAATTGCAGATATATATGAGTCTGACATATCATTGCTTGAGAAGATAAAGACTGTAGATATAAGGTTAAGCTATCTACCTTCAAGGCAATTCAGGGTTACTGTAGATTACATATATCCACAGGTTAATGAAACCACAAGGACATTAAAGGTAAGATTCTCGATCCCCAATCAAGACCATCTCCTCAAACCAGGTATGTTCACTGATGTCTTTATTACATTCTCTGCTGGTAAAAGACTCGCTATCCCTGATGATGCGGTTATTGATACAGGCCTGAGAACAGTGGTCTATGTGCAGAAAGAAGAGGGTTTTGAACCAAGAGAGGTGCTCCTTGGAATAAGTGCAGATGGGATGAGAGAGGTTATAAAGGGTCTGAAATTAGGTGAGAGGGTCGTAAGCCATGGCACATTTCTCATTGACTCAGAGGCTAAACTGAAGGGAATAAAACCCTTACCATTGAAATAAAAAGTTTCGGAAAAACAATGAGCATTAGAATCAAGATAGTTGAATAGCTCAACAGGTGAAATGAAACCGCAGTTGACAATAGAAATATATTTTCAACTTTGGGTATGCCTCAAGGCCTTTATAATGCCACAGCACACCTGAAGGTGAAATAAGTGGGGATATCATGATTGCTAAGTTCATAGAATTCAGCTCCCGAAACAGATTCTTCATATTCCTGATGACAGGACTCCTTGTTGTATGGGGATACTGGGCATTGAGGCATACACCCCTTGATGCCATACCAGACCTTAGCGATACCCAGGTAATCATATATACAGAATGGCCTGGCAGAAGCCCTGACCTCGTGGAGAATCAAATAACCTATCCCATCTCATCCACACTCCTTGCTGCACCTGAGGTGAGTGTGGTAAGGGGGTTCTCCTTCCTTGGAAGCTCTTTTGTATATGTAATATTCAAAGAGGGTACAGACATCTACTGGGCCCGCAGCAGGGTCCTTGAGTATCTTCAATCTGTGAGGTCAAAACTCCCGCAGGATGTAAATCCTGTGCTTGGTCCTGATGCCACAAGCCTTGGCTGGGGATTCAGCTATGCCCTGATTGATGAATCAGGCAGACTCACCCTTGCCGAGCTCCGTTCATTACAGGACTGGAACATAAAACTTGGCCTTGAAAGTGTCCCTGGTGTATCACAGGTAGCAAGTGTGGGTGGATTTGTAAAGCAGTATCAGGTGATCGTTGAGCCTGTAAGGCTCAGGGCCTACGGGCTTACCCTTATGGATGTAATGAATGCCTTAAAAGGCTCAAATATTGATGTAGAAGGAAGGGTCCTTGAGCTAAGTGGTGCCGAATACATGATAAGGGGAAGAGGATATATAAAGAACCTTGAGGATATAAAGAATACTGTCTTAAGGTCAGTAAAGGGAGTCCCTGTCTTTCTTAAGGATGTGGCAAGGATAGAGCTCGGTCCTGAGATAAGGCGTGGTGTGGCAGAGCTTGATGGAAAAGGAGAGGTTACTGGTGGGATAGTTGTGGTCAGATTTGGTGAGAATGTCCTTAATGTTATTGAAAGGGTAAAGGAAAAGATAAAGACAGAGATAGAACCCTCTCTTCCAGAGGGCGTAAAGATTGTTGTCACCTATGACAGGTCAGACCTTATCTACAGGGCAATTGATACACTAAAAGAGGAGATAATAAAGCTCTCTATAGCAGTGAGTGCTGTATGTCTTGTATTTCTATTGCATCTACCCAGTGCCTTTGTGATAATCCTGACACTGCCTGTAGCAATAATTGCCTCCTTCATACTCATGCATCAGCTCCATGTGACATCAAACATAATGAGCCTGAGCGGCATAGCCATAGCAATTGGTGCAATGGTGGATGCATCCATAATAATGGTTGAGAATGCCCATAAGAAACTGGAGGAATTAAATAAAGGAGATGCAAACCGCCTGGATGTAATAATTGAGGCTGCAAAGGAGGTAGGGCCATCTCTGTTCTTCTCTCTTCTGGTTATTACCGTGGGCTTTCTACCTGTCTTTACCCTTGAGGCACAGGCAGGAAGACTCTTCAGGCCCCTTGCCTTTACAAAGACCTTTGCCATGCTCTTTGCCTCCTTCCTTGCTGTAACACTCACTCCAGCACTCATGACCATATTCTTAAGAGGAAAGATAATGCCTGAGGGAAAGAATCCTGTAAGCCTTCTCCTTCACAGGGTCTTTGAACCTGTTGTAAGGCTTGCCTTAAGATTTAAATATATAGTTATAGCAGCTGCCATTATAATAATGGCAATTACCTATATCCCGATCTCAAGACTCGGAACAGAATTCATGCCTCCACTTTATGAAGGCACACTCTTTTACATGCCTGTTACAGCACCAGGGCTCAGTATCAGCGAATCAGCAAGGCTTCTACTGATACAGGACAGGTTGATAAAATCAATCCCAGAGGTTCAGCAGGTCTTTGGAAAGGCAGGCAGGGCAGAGACAGCAACAGACCCAGCACCTCTTGAGATGTTTGAGACTGTAATAAACCTTAAACCAGAGTCTCAATGGCGCAAGGGCATGGATGTAGAAAAACTCAAGGATGAGCTCAATGAAAAACTCTCCCTCCCGGGTGTTGCAAATTCATTCACCATGCCGATAAAGGCAAGGATAGATATGCTTGCAACAGGCATAAGGACCCCTGCAGGTGTAAAGATACTTGGTCCTCAGCTTGAGACCATTGAAAGGATAGGACTTAAGATCGAGGATGCTATAAAGGATATACCTGGCACAAGAAGCGTGTATGCAGAAAGGGTGAATACAGGATATTTCATTGATATAACACCAAAAAGGGATGTTATTGCAAGATATGGATTAAGCATAGAAGATGTAAATACCATTGTCCAAACAGCTATTGGAGGGATGAATATTACAACCACTGTAGAGGGAAGGGAGCGTTATCCTGTAAATGTACGATATCCAAGGGAGCTCAGAGACAGCCTTGAAAAACTCAAGGACCTTCCTGTGACTGCAAAAACCAGTATGCCAGAAATCCCTCAATATATGAACTCCTCAGACATGACTCTTAAATCCGGAGCAGGAGAATCTTTAGCCCTCCTCACACTTGGACAGCTTGCAGACATTGAGATCAAGCAAGGACCTACCATGATTAAATCAGAAGAAGGTCTTCTTGCTGCCTATGTTTATATAGATTTCTCAAGTAAAGACATGGGTGGATATGTAGAGGAGGTAAAAAAGAGGATAAAGGAAAGGGTAAAGATTCCTCCAGGCTATAGACTCCAGTACAGCGGAGAATATGAATACATGCTCAGAACTCATGAAAGGCTCAAGCTCGTCATCCCACTTACAGTATTCATAATCTTTGTGCTGATTTACCTTAATACCAGGTCAGTTACAAAGACATTCATTGTCCTGCTTGCTGTTCCCTTCTCCCTTATTGGTTCTTTCTGGTTTCTCTATATCCTTGGGTATAACCTCTCAACAGCTGTATGGGTTGGTCTCATTGCCCTCGCAGGACTTGATGCAGAAACAGGTGTTGTGATGCTCCTTTATCTTGAGCTTGCTTATCAGAAATGGATAAAGGAAGGAAGGCTTCAAAGCAGGTCTGATCTAAGAGAAGCCATAATGTATGGTGCTGTAAAAAGGATCAGACCAAAGATAATGACTGTAAGTGTGATACTTGCAGGACTTATCCCCATAATGTTCAGCCATGGGACAGGTGCAGATGTGATGAAAAGGATAGCAGCTCCCATGATAGGAGGTGTGATAACATCAACAATACTTGAATTGATTATTTATCCTGCAATCTACATGCTCATAAAGCAGAGAGGTCTGAAATAAATTTTATGTTTTAATAATCTTAAAAACTCTTCGTAATCCTTCTCTATCCTTTCCATAACATTTAAGCTTGTAAAAGATTTCCCTTAAGTACTCCACGGTCTCTAACCTCTCCTCAGGGGTCATATTAAGATGATACTCCAGTTCTTTTTCCTCTGCCTCTTTAAAGGAGTTAAACTTCCTTATCCAGATCCTTTCTTTCATTTTTCAAGGATATCATCCACCCAGCTCAGGGCTGCTGAGACACTTGGAAAGCCTATTGTACTTATAAGCAGTAAAAGGGCCTGTCTGATCTCCTCTGGTTTTGCACCTGCCTCAAGTGCCCTCCTTGTATGGCTGTGGACAGCACCCTCTGATTTTATTGCAGCTGCTGCAGCAAGCTGAATAAGATGGGCTGTCCTTTCATCAACTGGTCCTGCCTCCTTAACAGTCTTTGAAAGATTATCAAGACTCTCAATTACATCAGGATATCTCTTCCTGAGTTTGAGATACTGTTTTGGAAGTGTCTTCTGCCTTTTCATCCTGACCTCCTTGATTTAATACAGATACCAATGGTATCAATCTCAGCTACTCTAATACCTCAAAAAGGCTCCTATAGAGCCATATCTCTTTAACTCCTCAGATGGCTCTGAAAGGACCTCCACCAAGGCACCCTGCTCAATAGCCTTTTTGCCAGCTATACCAACTATATGTTCCACAAATTCAATCTTTCCTTTGCAATAAGGGCAATCATCTATCTTCTGGGTAGTGAGAAAACCGCATCCCTTACAGTGATAGCCACCATTTTCAAAATCTTTTGAAACAATAAGTTTCATCACCCTCCTATCCTGAAGAGCCTTGAGGACATCATCAAGTCCTATTACTGCTGGACCTCCTTTAAGGGCCATCTCAATGAGGGACTGGATATCCTTCTCCTCTTTTTTCCTCTCGAATTCTCTTACCACTGGCTCCACCTTACTTAATACCTCATCTGGTTTTGCAAACATCTCTATCTTTACTGTACCGATAACCTTATTTAACAGTTCCTTTGGCAGCATATCTTTAACCATGGCAATAGACTCCTGAGAACCACCGATAATAAGTCTTCCTATATACTCACCGCTTATAAATGAACCAAGTTTATCAACCACATCCCTTAGATGAAGACCCACATGATAATCTATATGCCTCTCATAATGATTCTGTGAAAGGGCAAACCATCCTCCTTTTTTATGTTTCCCTGGCACACCCTCTGTGTAAACCTCGCCATATTCTACTATCTCACCCAGATGGACTACAAATATCCTTGCTGAATCCTTACCAACAATAAGAACACAGTATCTCTGATAATTATCAAGAAGATCCATCAAAGGCTTGGTATAGGGAAACTTATCTACAATAAGCTCATTCTTAACAGGCACATTGAGATGATAGACTTTCCAGAAAGAATTGTCCTCTCCAGCGATAACTGCCAGACCCTTCTTAAAAAGCCTCTTACTCGTCAAAACATAATTTTCTATCCTTGACATTGAATCTTTTACTTTCTTATAAATTTCCCTGTCCAGGTTATCGGATGTATTTTTGAGCATATTTTTTAAATGCACTATATAATCTCCACCTCTGTTAAACAGGGGATCTACATTCAGATAAAGGCTTACAAAAAAACCCTTTCCATCAAGTTCTGCCATCTCTTTTAATTCTTTTCTGTCCAGCATAAGCCACCTCCTCTGATATCATTATATCACACCCCGCCTTGAAGGTGGAGGTGAAATTTACCTTGACCTGATAATATCCAAACCCCTATCATATAAATTATGAATGATCTTTTTAAGATAACCTATATCTTTAAATTCCACAATAAACCTCCAAAGACCTTTGAACTCTCTCTGGATAATAAAACCCTCCATATTGTTCGGAGGACAAAACGCCATCCCCTTGCATGGACAAGACTTGATTATAAAAGATGTTCTGTATGCACTCTTTCTGAAGATCAGGATTACTGTCCTACCGCTGTGAATATGGCAGACATAGCAATGGAATTCAGGAATATATTTTCTCATGAAGAGGTCGATGTGATGGTGAAAGTACAAGAAAGGTCTTACCTTGCCTCAACCACCATTCAACAGGCTTTGAGCTCGCATGTTGGAATTATAATGGCTTCAAGTGGCTGTCCTGTGCTTGAATACCTTAAACCAATGGTAAGGTTTCATCTTCCCTTTGCATCTGTTACAGAAACTGCCTTCAGGATGATGAGTATGTATCTTATGGCAAGGTATATTGTATGGAAGAGCGGAGGCAAGGCAGATTTTGAGCTGGATGGTCTTAAAAGGATTTATAAGGATGTAAGTGCTGTGAACCGTGATTTTTGTGAAAGACTGAGGGCAGCCTCAGAAAAGGATGCAAATCTCAATGCCATTGTTAATCTTGACTGCTTTGCAAATCTTATCCCATTAATGATTAAAGAGACCATTGAAGAGATGAAGCCTCACTTTTCAGCCTATCTTAAAAAATGAGGCGATTATTACCCTTCATCACACTCCTCATAACTTTAATCCTCTGGGAGGCAGGATTTTTCTCAAGACCAGAACTTATGTTTTATGACCTGAGGATAAGGCTCATAAGAGGTGATGCCGAACCACCCAGCAATATAGCTGTTATCCTTATTGATGAGGCATCTATTAAACTCATGAACTCCTTAGTAGGAAGATGGCCATGGCCAAGGTCTATCCATGCTGATGTAATTGACTTCTTAAGACTTGGTGAGCCAGAGGCTATTTTATTTGATATACTCTTTACAGAAAAGGAAAGGATCTCTCCTGATCTTTCCATCAGTGGGGGTGACTTGAGGCTTGTGGAGGCAACAAAGGCTGCTCAGAATGTCTACCATGCAGCCAATATATTCAGTGATATGCCAGATGAATGGAATAAGGATATCCTCGATAAAGAACTTCCAGAGGATTTCCGGAAGGGCTTCGGCCTTCGTAATGTGAGGCTTATAAATATAAAAGAAAATAATAATTATGCCATACCTTTCAGAGAACTCTATATAAACTCGAAAGGAATAGGCATAGTGGAGTTCAATCCTGATAAGGATGGCATCTACAGAAGAACCAGACTCATCAGGACCTATCATGGTAGCCATTTCCCTGTGCTTTCTATTGCCCCTCTGATAGAACAAGACTCCCTCATTAAAGAAGAAAAAGATTCCCTAATATTACAGACAAGATCAGGTATAAAAAGGATCCCCCTATACAAGGGCCTTTATCTTATAAACCTTTATGGTGGGTTTAAGCCCTACTCCATGAGCGGGATCCTTGCCTCAATCCAGAAGATAAAAAGGGGTGATATAGAAGGTCTTCCTGTAAGCCCTTATGAGTTTAATAAAAAAATTGTATTTATAGGTGCAAGTGCTGTAGGGGTGGAAGACCTTAAGCCCACTGCCATTTCTGCGGCGATGCCAGGGGTCCTCCTTCATGCATCTATATATGGAAACATCCTCGAAGAAGATTTTTTAAAATGCCCTCCAAGTATCATCACAGTCCTGACGATTATAATTATGGTCCTTTTCATAAATTATACGATACTGAATGTAAGGGCTTTTAAATTAAAGCTTATGCTTTCGCTGATACCCATTGTTCTATATACCCTCCTCTCTTTTATAGCCTTCAAGACGAATATTGTCCTTGAGATGGCAGCACCTCTTACATCAGGACTACTCTCCTTTGTTACTGGATTTACCTATTTAGGTCTTACTGAAGAGAGAGAAAAAAGAAGGATAAAGGAGATGTTTGGAAGGTATGTCTCCTCTGCAGTTATTGCAGGTATATCTGAGAAAAAAGAGTCACTTCTTCTTGCTGAAAGGGGTATAAGGATGGAGCTTACAGTGCTTTTTTCTGATATAGAAGGCTTTACAGCCCTTTCAGAAAGATATCCTGCTGAGGAGATTGTGGAGACCCTGAATACATATTTTGAAAGGGCTGTTGATATAATCTTTCGGTATGAAGGCACCATTGATAAATTTATGGGAGATTGTATAATGGCATTCTGGGGAGCACCTGTAAGGATGGAAGACCATGCCCTGAAGGCTGTCATGAGCAGTCTTCAGATCCAGAAGGAGATGGTGGAGGTCAACAGGATACTTAAAGAAAAAGGGCTTCCTGAACTCAAGACAGGCACAGGTATCCACACTGGAGAGGTAATACTTGGAAATATCGGCTCTACAAAGAGGCTTGACTATACAGTTATTGGAGACAATGTTAATCTTGCCTCAAGGCTTCAGGGCTTGACAAGGCGATACAGGGTTCCCATCATCATCTCAGAGGCAACAGCACAAAAGGTTAAGGATAAGGTCTTATTAAGACCTATTGATATAGTAAGGGTAAAGGGTAAAGCAAGACCCATTAAGATATTTGAACCATTAATGGAAGGTGATAGGAATGGTAAAATTCACTTGACTACAGAAAAGGCACTGGACTATTATCTTAACAGAAACTGGCAGGAGGCACTTGCTCTTTATAAGGAGATAGAGGAATTGAACCCTAATGACCCTGTGGCGAAGTTATTTATAGAAAGGATCACATATTTTATGAAAAAAGAACCAGATCCATCATGGGATGGAGTCTGGGAGATAATGGAAAAATAGGAGGTATGCTATGGTTAAGAAGATACAATTAATAATCATCATGCTAACCTTTCTTCTCTGCCCTCTGGTTTATGCAGAGGAGATAAAGCTATATGTGCAGAGCATAAAGGCACCAATACTTTCTGAACCTCTCCTTGGTGCAAAGGAGCTTGTAAAGGCTAACAAAGGAGAGGTCTTATACGCCATTGAAAAGAAGGAAAAGTGGTACAAGGTTAGATATAAGGAGATTTCAGGTTGGGTATCCAGCCTTATGGTTGACACAATACCACCTTCAAAAAGGATCTCCATAATGGAGACATCTCAAGAGGAATTACAAACTGGTGCAAGGAAAAGGGCCTCTGCCTTTGTGACAGCAGCAGCAGCAAGGGGTCTTATGGAGGAAAGGTCAAGGCTCAGTGACCGCTACAGGATTGACCCTGAGGGTGTCAAATGGATAGAGTCAATAACAGTCAGCGATGAAGAGGCATTAAGATTTCTTGAGGATGGTATGAGGAGATGAAGAGAAAGGCAATCTTTTATACGCCAATCCTATGGTTGATCTTTAATTTAGCCTTTCTATTTGCAACTTTTACCTTCACCTCTTCTTATGCTTCTGACTTCAGAAAGAGGATTTCACAGTTAGATGACTATCCCTACAGGACAGAGGATGATATAAAGGCAGAGATAATATTTGGTAGGGAGCTTTCCGCAAGAATCCTGGGCAGATACCCCTTATTAAAGGACAAGACCCTTACAGAATATATAAACCTTGTTGGTAAGGCAATGAGCCAGCATGCAGCAAGACCTGAGATTGAATTCCGTTTTGGAATCCTTGATACTGATACCATTAATGCCTTTTCAGCACCAGGTGGTTATATATTCATTACAAAAGGGTGCCTGAAATTAATAGAGGACGAGGCAGAGCTTGCAGGTATCCTTGGCCACGAGATAGCCCATATCACAGAGAGACATATTGTAAAAGAGATAAACCTGAAGGCAACTGATGAATCTCCCATCTCTGGGTTTGCCAGCCTTATAGCAGGAGCAACAGGCTCAGCAGAGGTGGTGTTTACCACATTTATTGATAAGGCCTATGAGATACTCTTTGAAAGGGGATATAAAAAGGAAGATGAGTTATCCTCAGATACCATTGCAACTACTCTTCTTGCCACTACAGGCTATGATTCATCAGGTCTTTTGAGATTCTTAAAAAGGCTCTCAGAGAAGGGACATGAAAAGGATATGGAGGGTACCCATCCAGGCCTTGAGAACAGGATCAGGGCAATAGAAGAATATATGGAGAAAAACCAGCTTACTGGTAAGGAAGGAGCTTTACTAAAGGAAAGATTTTATGAAAAAGCAAAGGCTAAATAATCTTTTATTTTTTACTATCATATCAATTATGATCCAGCCCTCTGTTCTGCTTGCTGATGAATATCATTACATCAATTCACTGCCAGGGGAGAGGGCAGCAGGTATGGGAGGTGCCTACATAGCTGTCTCTGATGACCCCTCAGGTTGTTTTTATAATCCTGCTGGCATTGCCCTTGCATCAGCAAGGAGGTTATCTATAAGTGTTAATGCCTATAATATCTCTACAAAGACCTATAAGGATGCCCTTCATAAGACCACAGGTGAAGGAGAGGATTGGGAACTCAGGTCCTCAAGGCTTATACCAAATTTCTTTGGTGTAATACAGAGGTTCGGCCCAGGGATAATTGGTTTTTCCTATGCAGTTACAGACTTCACTAGCAGGGACCAGGAGCAGGTCTTCAGGGACATAAGATCTGCAATCCCAGGTGTCAATATTGATAGATATGTCATCAATATAGATGATGTGGACAATGCCTATAATTTTGGACCATCCTATGCCATTAAGCTTGGAGATAATCTCTCTGTAGGTGCAACCCTTTATTTTTATCACAGGGATAGCAAGATTATAAGAAACCATCTTATAAATCTCAGCAATGGAGAGTTTAACTGGGAGAATTATTATCTTTCCTTAAAGGAATATGGATTAAGGCCCATCATTGGTCTTATGTTTTCTCCAGTGGATAAGATATCCTTGGGATTTACGATATCCAGAACATTTTTATTTGATTCAGATCTCAGGGCGCAGGCAACCATAAGGGGACCTGCAAGTTTTGGTTATGGTCTAAACGATGTAAAGTTTGAAGTCAGAGAGTCTTCAGAGAAAAGGAGTTTTCCCCTTGAGACAAAGTTCGGGGTAGCCTATTTCCCATCACCATCATTTCTGCTTTCAGGAGACCTCTATTATTATACCCGTGTAGAGAATTATGAACCTGTCCTTAATGGTGCAATTGGTGCAGAGTATTACCTATCACCATCCATTGCCATGAGGTTTGGTCTTTTTACTGACAGGGCAAACACCCCTTATTTAAAGAGAGACAGAATAAATCAGCCTGAACATGTAGATAATTATGGAACAACCTTGAGCATTACATATTTTACAAGAAATTCAAGCCTCACACTTGGTGCTATATATACCTATGGAACAGGAGAGGCACAGGTGATATCTAATAGTCCAGCTATTCAGGAGGTAAGGATAGACTCTATTACGGTCTTTGTAGGAGGTGGCTATTCCTTCTAAGAAGGGGGTCTTTAGCCTGAAAACATAAAAATTTAAAGGAGGAGAAGACCATGAGGTATTTAATTGTGATGGTGTTAATGCTTCTACTTTTAAACTCCTGTGGAGACAATGTCCTCAAATTTATTGCTGATAAGAGCTCTAAGGAGGCATGCCAGTATGAGGTAAGTAAAAACCTTGACAGTGGCAAATATGACGCAGTCATAAACTCATCCTGTGCCTCCTCAATGGACAAGGGAGCTGCCTATTTTGGTAAGGCAGGCTTTGATATCAAGGATGTCATAAACAGGCTCTCCGAGGCACAGAATGAGTCCGAACCAGTGAATCTCTATATGAAGGCACTTGTCCCGAGGGTTGATGAGTCAACCCTTGGCTATCTTGATAATGCCTCTAATGAATATGGAAGCGTTCCGGAAGATTCACCTTCCTACCAAGATGCCCAGTTCTATCTGAGCCTTGTTGAGGCAATGAAGGGACTGAGCCTGATGAAGATAATTATAGACTCTGATGGAGATGGTCAGCTCCTTACGCAATGTGATTTGAATAACAATGGTGTTCCTGATGATGTGGATGCTACAGCGTGTGCATTAGAGGAGACAGATAATCAGGACTTTGACGACAATTGCACAGGTGGTACATATACTAAAACAGAGGATATCTCCATTCAAGGGAAAAGTGGGACCTATAAAGGTCTTGTTATTAAAGTGGCATTATCATCTCAGCTTAGCTGCTCTTATGAATATAAAAAACTTCTTTATAAAGATAGTTCCGGCAACTACTGGGTTGCCACAACTACTGCTGAACTGTGTACTGATAATCAAAACCCTCCACAGCAATGGCCCTGCCCTATTGAACAGAATGGTGAACCCCTTGATCTTGTAAGAGCTATTGATCAATCACTTCAGGAAATGATCAAGTCCATGGATAACGCACTTCCACCAGGTGTTAGTGAGGATGTGG
>CALJEL010000013.1 GCA_938074335.1 uncultured bacterium
AGAGCAACAGAGCAGCAGCGCAGCAGTTAAATAATAATTCCTTAATAAAAACTACTGCTCTACTGCTCTGCTGGTCTGCTGCTCTATTAATAAAAACTACTGCTCTACTGGTCTGCTGCTCTCAGAAGGCTTTGAGGCATACACCGCCATTAAAAATGCATTTCTATCAGCAAATTGAGGTAGCCAGAAGCTTAAGCCTTGTTCTATCTTATAGCCTGTATCTTCTCATATACGCCTCTTCCCCATTCATCTTCAAAATCAGCATATATCCTTTTTGCATTCTTCTTAAATGCCTCAATATCAGGATGAATAATCTTCATCCCGTACTTTAATCTGAATTCCTCCACAAGCCTCCTCTCACCCTCCATTACTATCCTGTTTTGATAATCCCTTGCCCTGTGAAGTGCCTCAATGATCCATGCCTTATATTTTTCAGGAAGACTCTGCCAGAGGTCTTCATTAATACTTGGCCAGAGCATACCTATCTGGTGATTTGTAAGGATGATATATTTTGTAACCTCATAGAATTTCTGGGCGTAATCTGTAGGAAGCGGATTATCCTGACCATCTATCACACCTGTCTTAAGGGCAAGATAGAGCTCTTCAAATCCAAGAGGAGTCGGATTTGCACCAAGAGCCCTGCCCATGGCGATCCATAGAGGTGAATCTGGCATCCTTAATTTTAATCCCTTCATGTCCTCAGGTCTGTATACAGCTTTATCTTTCAGATTGAGCTGTCTTGTACCAAGATACCAGACATCAAGTGGTCTGAGCTTATATTCCCGTGCAAACCTTTCAAAATACTCCTTACCAATTGGCCCAAGCATGACCTTATACATATGATTGATATCTCTGAATAAATAGGCTGCACCAAAAACACCTATCCTTCTGTCAAACTGTGCAAGTGTATTTGGATCAGAAAAGGTCATCTCAATTGTCCCGCGCATTACTCCAATTATCTGGGTATGCTGATTGCCGAGCTGACCTGAATGGAATATCTGGACCTTTATCCTGCCGTTGCTGAGTCTGTTCAGCTCATCAGCAAAGACCTTCAGACCAAGGACCTCTGGTTGCTGCGGGCCTGCAACGGTGTTAAACCTCAGGACATAGGTTTTTTCTGCTGCAGGCACAGAAGATTGAAGAAAGAAAAAACAGCAGATAAAGATTAAAACTCTTTTGAAAAAATCCATCCTTCACCTCTCACAAGATTTTTAATACCAAAAATTATAACATAGCTCCTGTTTTGTCGGTTCCTGTTTGCTAATCTCCGTAATCTGCCATTAGAAATTTATAAAAAGCCTTTAATAAAACTGGCAGTCTGCCCATATTTCGGGGTTCACGGGGTGAAGCTTGTCTTCAGTCCGCGCTCTAAAGGCAATACCAGCACCCCAGAAAATCTGACGATTTTCTGGGGACCCCGCCTGCGACACCTTAGTAGAGCAGTAGAGCAACAGAGCAGCAGCGCAGCAGTTAAATAATAATATAAAAAATTCCTTAATAAAAACTACTGCTCTACTGCTCTGCTGGTCTGCTGCTCTATTAATAAAAACTGCTGGTCTACTGCTCTGCTGCTCTATCAATAAAAACTACTGCACTGTTGCTCTGCTGGTCTATCTGTCGCACCGTAGCACTACTTTTGTAAGCCACAGACAAGAATGTCTGTGCTACTTGCTCTACTTCTCTACTGCTCTACTGCTCTGCTGCTCTATCAATTAAGGCAATCAAATAGCACTGCACGGTAATTCTACACAGTGGTATTTATGCTAAAATAATTCATGCTTCTTGGAGTAAATGTTGACCATGTGGCAACCATAAGGCAGGCAAGGCTTGCAAAGGAGCCTGACCCTGTCATGGCTGCAACGCTTGCTATCCTTGGTGGTGCTGATGGCATAACAGTCCATCTGAGAGAAGATAGAAGACACATCCAGGACAGAGACCTCAGGCTTCTAAGAGATATAGTGACCTGTGAATTAAATCTTGAGATGGCAGCCACTCCTGAGATGCTCAGAATCGCCATAGACACAAGACCAGACCTTGTCACCATAGTGCCTGAAAAAAGGCAGGAGCTTACCACAGAGGGTGGCCTTAATGTAAAGGAGAATCGTGAAAGGCTTAAGGAGTTTATAAAAAGGATAAATGCCTATGGTATCCCTGTCAGTCTTTTTATTAATCCATCTATAGAAGATGTGGATATATCAAGAGAAATAGATGCTCAGATGGTAGAGATTCATACTGGCATGTATGCTGATGCCCCTGCCTTAAATAAACCTGAAGAACTTAAAAAGATAAGCAACGCAGTCCAGAGGGCAAGATCCATAGGCCTTGAGGTAAATGCAGGCCATGGTCTCAATTATCATAATGTTAAACCAGTAGCACAGATCCCTAACTTAAGAGGCCTTTACATCGGCCACAGCATTGTGGCAAGGGCTGTGCTTGTTGGGATGAAAGAGGCTGTAAGGGAAATGAAGAACCTGATAGAATCAGCTACAAAGGTCTGATGTGATAAAGGCAACAGGGATTGATATTGTAAGGATAAAAAGGATTAAAGAGGCAGCAGAAAAATGGGGAGAAAGATTCCTCACAAGGATATTCACTCAGGATGAATTAAGTTACTGTTTCCAGAAAACCCCTCCCTATGAGTCCCTTGCTGTAAGGTTTGCTGCAAAGGAGGCCTTCCTTAAGGCAATCAATAAGAGGCTGAGCCTCAGCTCAATAGAGATAAAAAATGAACCCTCTGGAAGACCCTATCTTTCTGTAAAAGGGGATATCCCTGATAATCTGAGATTTCATCTGAGCCTCAGTCATGACAGTGAGTATGCCATTGCCGTGGTTATCGTGGAGGAGGTCTGATGAAGGTTGTTACTGCTGAGGAGATGGGCCTCATTGATAGAAGGACCATAGAAGAATACGGTATCTCTTCCCTTACCCTGATGGAAAGGGCTGGAAGGGCAGTGGCCCAGAGGATAAGGGAGAATTTTAAAAAAGGAAAGATCCTGATAATTGCTGGTCCAGGCAATAACGGTGGAGATGGAATGGTTGCTGCAAGGTATCTAAGGAAGGCTGGCTTTAAGGTCAAGGTCTATCTATTATTTGAGGAGGAAAGACTGAGCCCTGAGGCAAAGGTCCAGCTTGAAAGGCTCAGAAAGGCAAGGATACCCTTTACCATAACCAGAGATATCAGTAAAGAAGAGTTCAGGGATTCAATAATAATGGATGCCCTTTTTGGAACAGGCCTGAAAAGGGATATAGCAGGTGAACTAGCTGAACTTATTGAGAAGATAAATTCCTCAGGAGCTCCAGTAGTGGCAGTGGATATTCCGTCAGGGATATCCTCTGATGATGGCTCTGTGATGGGAAAGGCTGTGAGGGCAGGCCTTACGGTTACCTTTGGACTTCCAAAAAGAGGACATCTTTTATTCCCTGGTGCAGAACATACAGGAAGGCTCTATGTAGAAGACATAGGATTTCCAGAAGAGCTCCTCATTTCAGATTCCATTAAAGTGGAACTCCTTAAAAGGGAGTTTCTGAGGTCATTAATTCCTGAAAGAAAGAGATATTCCCATAAAGGCACCTATGGACATGTCCTCCTGGTGGCAGGCTCAAGAGGAAAGACAGGTGCCTGCTTCATGGCAGCAAGGGCATCTCTCAGAAGTGGTGCAGGCCTTGTGACAATAGGTGTGCCGGAAACTCTACTTCCGGTATTCCAGTCAAGGGTCACTGATGAGATGTGTCTTGGGCTTCCTGACAGGGGTGATGGTTCACTCCGTAAAGACGCACTAACGCATATAATTGATTTTGTAGAAAAAAAGTCCATGGTCATTGCAATCGGTCCAGGCATTGGTGTAACAGAAGACACCAAGGAGATTGTTAAAGGAGTGGTTCAGAAGGTCAAAATTCCCCTTGTCCTTGATGCTGATGCAATAAATTGCCTTAAAGATATGCCAGAGGTCCTTAGAGGAAAAGGTAATTGTGTGCTCACACCCCATCCAGGAGAATTCTCAAGGCTCACTGCAATACCAGTAGAGGAGATAGAGAAAAAAAGGATAGACCTCGCCTGTGAGTTTTCATCCCAATATGGTGTTACCATTGTTCTTAAAGGTGTACCAACAGTAATAGGTTATGAGGGATATGCCTATATCAATCCCACTGGAAATCCTGGCATGGCAAAGGCAGGAAGTGGTGATGTCCTTACAGGGATTATCTCAGGCCTCCTTGCCCAAGGTCTTTCTGGGCTGAAGGCAGGTCTTCTTGGTGTCTATATTCATGGACTTGCTGGTGACATAGGTGCAAAAGACAGGGGTCTATGGAGCCTCCTTGCTTCTGATATAATTGAATATATACCATCTGCCTTTAAGGAATTAAAAGGAGATGCATGACCTTATAGTGCCAGAGATATTTCCAGAAGGAATAAAGGCCTTCTTTACGACAAAGGCAAGTCATGAAGTTGTCTCAAAGAGCCTGAATATCCCTCTCTATAAGCCTGTTCAAAGGCATACCTCTGAGGTTATTATCCTTAACGGGATGGAACGCCTGGTGGCTGATGGCGTGATTACTGACAGAAAGGGCATTGTGCTTTCTATTGAGACAGCTGATTGTGTGCCCATTCTTCTCTGTGATCCTGCTGTGCCAGTTATTGGAGCAGTTCATGCAGGATGGAGGGGTACAGCCTCAGCAATAATAAGAAATGCTATAAGGAAGATGAAAGAGGTCTTTTGCTCAGAACCCTCAAGGATCCTCATGGCAATAGGTCCATCCATAGGTCCCTGCTGTTATGAGGTGGATGAACCTGTTTACAGGGCTATATCTTCCCGGACAGGTTCTCATTATATACCCCGGAATAACAAATACTATATTGATCTTCCTTCAGAAAATATCAGGCAGGCACTATCAGAAGGCCTGAAGGAAGAAAACATATGGACCTCAAAGGAATGCACAAGGTGTGGACATGAGAGGTTTCATTCCTACAGATTTCAGGGAAAAACTGCTGGACGGCAGGGAGGATTTATTCTTATTGAAATTTAATATCATTTATGGTAATTTTGATTTAAGGCCCTGAGATCTTCAGGGATTAAATATCACAGCCACAGGGGTGGCAGAAGGAGGCCTGAATTGAAGGAACAGGAGATTATTGAAGCCCTAAGAAGAGAAAATGAGGAGTTCAGAAGACTTGAACAGGAACACAGGAATCTCGATAACACCCTCAGAGAGCTTGAATCAAAGAAATTTCTGACAGCCGAAGATGAGTTACAGATCCATAATTTAAAGAAATTAAAGCTTTTCAAAAAAGACAGGATGCTTGAGATGATCCAGGAATATAAAAAGAGCCATTCTCTAAATTAATTTTTAATTTCTGATTCCGGAATCTTAAATTTTGAATCTAAAGGGAGGATTTTTATGTCATTAAGGAGTAACAGGATTAAAAAAGGACTTGAAAGGGTTCCTCACCGGGCCCTCCTTTATGCCACAGGCATTCCAAGGTCTGAACTCAACAAGCCATTTATTGGAGTTGCTACAAGTTTTACTGATATCATACCAGGGCATATTGGTATGAGGGATCTTGAAAGATTCATTGAAAAGGGTATTCATACAGGAGGTGGTTATCCTTTCTTCTTTGGAATCCCAGGGATATGTGATGGTATAGCCATGGGACACAGGGGAATGCATTACAGCCTTCCATCCAGAGAACTCATCGCTGATATGGTGGAGACCATAGCAGAGGCGCACCAGTTTGATGGACTTGTGCTTCTAACCAATTGTGATAAGATAACCCCTGGTATGCTCATGGCAGCAGCAAGGATCAATATTCCATCAATTATTGTGACAGCAGGACCAATGCATTCAGGCCTACTTAAGGGTAAAAGGCTATCCCTTGTTAATGACACCTTTGAGGCAATTGGAAAGTTTAAAAAGGGTCTTATATCAGAAGCCGAGCTTGAGCAGCTTGAGCTCTGTGCCTGCCCTGGACCTGGCTCATGTCAAGGGATGTACACAGCAAACACAATGGCCTGTGTGACAGAGGCACTGGGAATGAGTCTGCCAACCTGTGCCACAAGCCTTGCCATTACATCCCATAAAAGAAGGATTGCCTTTGAAAGCGGAAGGAAGATTGTGGAGCTTGTAAGGAAAAATATCACACCAAGAAAGATATTAACAAGAAAGGCCTTTGAGAATGCCATAAGGGTTGATATGGCCCTTGGAGGTTCAACAAATACGGTGCTTCATATACCGGCAATAGCCCATGAGGCAGGAGTTAAGCTTCCCCTTGAGGTATTTGATGAACTGAGCAGGACAACCCCTCACATAGCAAACATGCTTCCAGGAGGGGAGCACTTCCTTGAAGACCTTGATGCAGCTGGAGGTATACCTGCGGTGCTAAAGAGACTCGGTAAACTTCTTCACAATACTATGACCCTTAGTGGATTTACCACCTACCAGATAGCCCAGAGGGCAGAGATATATAATGAAGATGTGATAAGACCCCTTGAAAAGGCCTATCATAAAGAAGGTGGTATTGCTATCCTCAGGGGAAATCTTGCACCAGGTGGTGCTGTGGTCAAACAATCTGCAGTAAATCCAAAGATGATGGTCTTTGAGGGGACCGCAAAAGTCTATAATTCAGAAGAAGAAGGCATGAAGGCAATCCTTAATGGTGAGATAAAGCCAGGTGATGTGGTGGTGATAAGATACGAGGGTCCAAAAGGTGGTCCTGGTATGAGGGAGATGCTCTCTCCTACAGCCACCATAGCTGGTATGGGACTCAGTGACTCTGTAGCCCTGATTACAGATGGAAGGTTCTCAGGTGGGACAAGAGGACCCTGCATAGGCCATATATCTCCAGAGGCAATGGAGGGTGGACCGGTTGCAATAGTTCAGAACGGAGACAGGATAAAGATAGATATCCCGAAAAGAAGGCTCGACCTTCTCATACCTGAAGAAGAAATCAAAAAAAGACTTTCAAAATGGAGACCTCCAAGACCAAAGATAACAAAGGGCTGGCTTGCAAGATATGCTAAACTGGTTACCTCTGCCGGCACGGGTGCTGTGATGAAGGAGGACTGAAGAAAGACTTGAGTTTAAAATAGTCCCATTTGTTTTTCTTTCAGGGGTCTATCTGGTATAAAGATGTCCTCTATGCATTGGTTATTGATTTCTGAAAGAAAAAGAGAGGCCTTTTGAGCCCCTGTCTTTCCATATAACGATCTCTTTCTTGCATGAATCAGAAACAATTCCTCCTTTGCCCTTGTCATGGCCACATAGAGGAGCCTTCTTTCCTCCTCAATATCTTCTGCTTCAAGAGGTATAATACCCTGTTCAAGTCCTGCTATAAAGACTACCCTGAACTCAAGACCCTTTGACATATGCATGGTAAGAAGCCTCACACCCTCTGCCTCAAGTCTGTCCTCTTCAGGACCTGTGAGTTTAAGCCAGGTTATAAGGTCATCTGATGATGAGGGCATATAATTATCAAACAGTGAATTCAAAGCCCTGTATCTCTCTCTGAGCTCCTGAAGCAGTAATTCCCAGGGTTTATCCTTATTTTCCTGAATATAACTTAATATCTCTTTCAGGGTCTCTGAAAAGACCCTTCCCATTACATAACAGGGTATACCTGTCTTTTTTAATTCAGTCTCAAGGGCAAAAACCTGATTGTTTGTCCTTAAAAGCACAGCAAAGTCAGAAAGACTGTAACCACCCCTTTCAGCCTGAAGACCCCTCATAAGACTGTAATGACTCATCCCTCCAAGCCTCTTTTCAATCTCATGAGCTATAAACTCGATCTCTGCCCTGTCATCAGGCACAGATACAAGCCTTAAAGGAGGGCCTTCTTTTTTGATACTTACAATCTTTTTCGGTATCCTTTCCTTATTTTTTTCAATGAGGCTCTCAGAGGCCTTTACTATAAAGGCCTGGGACCTGTAGTTTTTATCAAGGACAATCCTTATTGCCTGAGGATATTCCTTTTCAAAGTCCAGAAAGTTCTTAACATTTGCTCCCCTGAAGCTATAGATTGACTGGTCAGGATCACCTACAGCAAATATCCTTTCAATAGAAAATGCCTTAAGCAACCTGTATTGAAGGGGATTTATATCCTGATATTCGTCCACTATAATATATTTGATGGTCTTTCTGTATCTGTTTTGATTTGATGGATCTTTAAGAAGATCTATTGCCCTGATTATAATGTCATCAAAATCAAGGGCCCTTTTTTTCTGAAGAGCTTCCTGATAATCCTCCATTATCTTTTTTATCCTGTCATCAGGCTCATCAAGAAGATTCTTTATCCTTGATATCCTTTCAATGATAGAGGATGGCCTTCCTGAACCGGAGACCCCTTTTATAACCTCAAGCTGTTCCTCTCTGCTAAGGATAGAAAATTCATCTCCCCATGTATCTTTTATAATCCTTAAACCAAAAAGATGGAATGTCCCTGCAAATAATCCCTTCAGATCTCCATGAAAGATCCTTATCCTTTCTTTAAGCTCTGAGGCAGCCCTGTTAGTAAAGGTAATTGCCACTATTTCCTCAGGCCTTGCTCCCTTTGCTAAAAGATAGGCTATCCTTCTTACAATGGTAAGGGTCTTCCCCGTGCCAGGACCGGCAACAACAAGCACAGGGCAATCAGGTGCTCTGACAGCAAGCCTCTGGGATTCATTCAGGCCTTCAAGGATTCTTTCTATATTCATGGGCAAAGATCCTCTTTATAAACATGGTGCCATAGCTACCCCTTGGTAGTTCAAAATTAAGATAGAGGAGTTTTTTCCCTTGATAAAGCTTATCATCCCTAACAGCATAATCCTTCAGCCAGGGAGTTACCACAAGAGGCCTTTGTGTTGAACTGAAAAAGGCTGACCTTATCTTCTTAAGATTGAACATAGATGGTCTCAGATCCATCTCTTTAAGGATATTATTATAAATCTCAGCTGTCAGTTCATCAGGCATCTCGGTCTTATGGGATGCCGTAGGTATGAGGAGCTCCGTAAGATACTGAAAGGAATGACACCTTCTGTAAAATATATAATCCCAGTAATTGCCCCTGTAGCTTAAGAGCTCATCTCCGTAAATTATTACCATTCTTTCTGCCACCTTATTCCAGATATAGGATTGAAAGGCTGAAAAGAAGAGGGAAAGCTCATCCTTTGGAATAGACTGGATTATCCTGAGGAAGGGTTTTCCCCCTTTTTTCATTAAAAAACTGAAGGCCCTTTTCTCAAAAGAGGTCTTTGCCTTTTTTAAACATTCATCCCAGTTTCCCCAGTTTTCAAAGAAAAACCTCTTTCTATCCTTTTCTTCCTTTCTATCCTCTGGATGGATTGCTGTAAGATAGATCTTCACAGCACCATTATAATGCCTCTTTAAGATCTTTTCAGCAATAAATCCCTGCTCCTTTGAGAAGCTGCCAAATCTCTGGTCATCAAAATAATTTGGATATCCATATTCCCTTACAATTTCAATCTCCCTTATCCCCCGCTCAACCTCCTCTTCTGCCAGATCCCTGATAGAGATCTTAAACTCATTTCCCTGAATAAGGTCTGGTCCCATGGGTCTTGGCATATCACCTATGTATTTAAGGCTGAAATTATCTCCCTGTGTTTCCCTTACTGATGGATCATCAATGGTAATATACTGAGATGTCAGGGCATATCTATCTTTTTTCCCTCCATAAGAAAATCTCTGGAAGGGGATACCAAAGGTCTTTGATAACCTTATAAGGAGATCAACAGTATTGTAACCCTTTTTTGTCAGGAGATAGACCCTGTAAGGGCTACCTTCACTTAATGGAAGACTTGCCTTCTCCTCCACCACAAAATCCTCTGGCCTTACCTTTATCTTCATATATACCACACCTTCTTACTTACCACATAACTATCTGAACCTCCGATAACCGAAGCAAAAACCAAACAAAACCATTATGCCTATAATCATACCATAGCTTATTCATGCACCGAGGCCAGGGGGTAATATATAGTGAGGCTTCCTAAATTTTAGGGTATTACCTGTTAATTATAAAACTATCCACAATATATTTAGTAAAGGGTAAACTTGCTGTAAAGCCAGGAGAAACCGCATTTAATATATGAACACTCTCTCTATTAGATTCAATCACAAAATCATTAACGAACTCCAGGGTCCGTAAATCCATAAGCTGTGCTCTAATTCCTGCTTTAGCCCAGCTCCAAGATTTATCTATGGGGATAGAAACTAATTTCTGGGCCTCTTTAATTAAATAATTTTTAGACCATTTTTTAATTTCTTTCAGGGCAATAGACCTTACAAGCTGATTTTTTGCTATAAGTAAAAGAAACTTTTCGGTAATTGCCAAGAACTCTTTTAATTTAAAATTTTTTACTCCTTCATAATTTTCTCTCCAAAGGCAGGGTATAGCAGTTGGCCCAATCTTAATTTTTCCATCCACTTTTACTGTAAAGTGGACACCGAGAAAGGGAGTTTTTATATCAGGGACAGGATAAATATTTCGCCTTAAAAATTTATCTTTACCCCTGAATTCAAGATAAATTCCCTTAAAGGGGATTAAAAAGTAATTATGTCCCAAATCAAAATCCTGTGCTATTTTATCTGCATAAAGTCCACTGCTATTTATAAGCCTTTTGTATTCAAATATGTAATCTCCTGCAAGAATAGCAAACTCACCAATTCTCTTTTTATAGGGAGCATTGAAATAGAAGGTCACATCTTGATTTATAAGGTCCTTTTTAAAAGATTTTAAGACTTCAAGAGGATCAATCACAGCCGTAGAGGGGCTCCAAAGGGCATATTTGAATGTTTTGGCTACAGGTTCAATTTCCTTGAGCTCCCTTTCCTCAATTAAATAATTTCCTGCACCATTTATATCTCCTCTTCTCTTTAATTCATATAAAGTCTCTAATTCCTCTTCATTCTTAGCCACAACTACTTTACCACATTTATTTATCTTCAATCCTCTTGCCTCACAATAACTTTTTAATTCGAAATTTCCTTCCTTGGTAAATTTAGCCTTTAAAGAATCAGGGTGATAATAAAATCCAGCATGTAACACGCCACTATTTCTCCCGCTTGCATGGAACCCGATATCTGGCTCCTTATCAATAAAACAAATTCTTTCTTCAGGAAAATATTTACGTAAATTTAATGCAATGGCTAAACCTATGACACCAGCCCCTATAACAATATAATCAGTTTGAATAATCTTTGATGATTGAAACCTGCTCACGAACCAACCTCCTGGTGCAGGGATAATTTTATAAAACCAGAAAGTGATACGCCAGGCTTTGATGCACAAACCATCTCTTCAGACAGGAAAACTGTATTTTTCATACATACCACATTATCTTACTTTACCACAGAATTATCCAGCATACCAAGATGAATAGTCAAACCATACAGCTGATTCAACCTTAATAGAGCAGAAGAATATGGAAAATAAATTATCCCCTTGCTGCTCTACTGTAAGCCCTCGAGGCAGTTATCTATTGGCAAAAGGGGGGTATAATTATTGTCAATGTTATGATAAAATATTGGAGTTAAATATGGCTATACCACGAATTGAACTATTTAAGGACCTTTCAGAGGAAGAGCTCTCAGAGCTTGAAAAGAATTCTTTGAAAGAACTCTTTAAGAAGAAAGAGAGCATATTCAGTGAAGGTGAGCCCTCGGAATGGTTTTATATCCTTACAAAGGGGAAGGTAAAGATCACAAAATTATCCTACGATGGCAAGGAGATAATACTTGAACTTATAAAGGCACCTGATTTTTTTGGTGGTCTGGCTGTATTGAAAGGCTTTCCCTATCCTGCCAGTGCCATTGCAATGGAGGACAGCGAGGTAATAAAGATTCCAAAAGATAAATTCTTAAAGCTGGTGGAGAAATATCCATCCATAAACAGGGCGATGCTCTCCTTCCTTATAGACAGGGTAAAAACCACTCAGGAGACACTAAAAAATATAGCCTTAGAAAGGGTAGATACAAGGATAGCCTCCACGCTCCTCAGACTTTCTGAAAAATATGGCAGGCATGAAAGGGATGGATTAATGATAGACCTGAGACTTACAAAACAGGAGCTGGCTGATATGGTTGGGACCACTGTTGAGACAGCCATAAGGGTCATGAGTAAGTTTAAGAAATCTGGCTATCTAAATGAGAAGGATGGAAAGATCATCATCACTAATATAAATAAATTGAAAGAACTTGGCTCTGAATCCTGATTGACCTATTGACCCTCCTTTGCATAAAGTGTTGCTATCATGTTGTAAAAGAAGATCACTATGGAAAGTGCCTCAAGTATTCCTGATGCCACAGTAAGACCCCTGTAAAGGGAATCGCCTGGATTATAGGTCTCAAGGGTATAAAAGAAAAGCATTCCTATCAAACCTGTGTTTGCCAGATAAAATTGAATCTCTCCCAGGGTAACACTCTTTATCCTCCTGCCAACGAATCTCGGAAGTATATGATAACCAACTCCATAGATCATCATGGAGACCCAGCCAAGCATGTTAAGATGTGAATGAACGAACTTAAGTCTGAGAAGTTCTGGATTATAAAGCATGAGAATTCCAAAGATTGTTGAAAGAAACAGATATACAATACTTGCACCTATAAAATTTTTCACAAAACGATCCATATTTATCCTCCTTTTAAAAGTTTTGTGATTGCTTTTAAAATATTTTATCGGGATAATAGATTTTTATTCTATGACGCAGGTCATAAATGGATTGAGTTTCAGTGGCCAGTTTTTTCAGCACCCATAAGGGAATAAACTTCTTTCATTAATTCATCTATATCCTTAAACTGTCGGTAAACAGAGGCAAATCTCACATAGGCAACCTTGTCAAGTCTCTTGAGGTTCTCCATGACATCCTCACCTATCCAGCTGGATGGTATCTCCTTCACGCCGAGATTCATCAATCTCTTTTCTATAGCATCTACTATACCTTCAAGTGTATCTATTCCTATGGGTCTCTTCTCACAGGCCTTCTTCAAACCATTGAGTACTTTATTGCGTTCAAAGGGCTCACGCCTGCCATCTTTTTTAATAACAAGGGGAAGGACGTCCTCTACCCTTTCATAGGATGTAAACCTCTTCTTGCAGGCAAGACATTCCCTCCTTCTCCTTATAGCATCTCCCTCTTTAGAGGTTCTTGAATCAATCACCCTGTCTTCAAGATTTCCACAAAAGGGACATCTCATAAGACACCTTCTCTACATCCTTTATCTTGATGCTGTCTCAACAAGCCTCTTTTCATAAACTGGAAAGGCATGACATAACTCTCTTACCCTTTCCCTTATCTTCAGAATCCGCTCCTTATTTTTGATATTCTGTAAAACCTCTGTAATGAATTCAGCAATCCTGACCATTTCCTCCTCGGTCATTCCACGCGTGGTGACACAGGGCGTGCCAAGCCTTATACCGGCCGTTATGGATGGAGGGGTATCATCAAAGGGAATGGAATTCTTATTCACTGTAATGCCAGCTAAATCAAGGGCCTCCTCTGCATCCTTACCCGTTATTCCAGATCCCCTGAGGTCGACAAGGAAGAGGTGATTATCTGTCCCACCGGATATGATCTTGAATCCCCTCTTAATAAGCTCCTGGGCAAGCCTCTTTGCATTCTTTACAATCTGTGCCTGATACCGCCTGAATCTTTCTGTAAGCGCCTCTTTAAAGGCCACCGCCTTTGCAGCAATAACATGCACAAGGGGACCACCCTGTATCCCAGGAAATATCATTTTATCTATCACCTTTGCATACCTTTCCTTGCACATTATCATACCACCCCTAGGACCCCTCAGGGTCTTATGTGTTGTGGTGGTAACAAAATCAGCATGGGGCACAGGAGAGGGATGAAGACCTGCTGCAACAAGACCTGCAATATGGGCAATATCAGCGAGAAGATAAGCACCCACCTCACGGGCTATTTCAGCAAATTTCTCAAAGTCTATTATCCTTGAATAGGCACTTGCACCAACAATTATTATCCTGGGTCTGTGCTCTATGGCAAGTCTTTTAACCTCATCATAATCTATATATCCATTTTCATTGACGCCATAAAATACAGTTTTATAAAGCATGCCAGAAAAATTTGCTGAAGCACCATGGGAAAGATGTCCTCCATGTTTCAGGCTCATGCCGAGGATTGTATCACCTGGTTTTAAAAAACCAAAAAGCACAGCCATGTTTGCCTGAGTTCCTGAATGAGGCTGGACATTTACATGTTCTGCTCCAAAAAGCTCCTTTGCCCTCTGAATGGCAAGGTTCTCTACCCTGTCAGCAAATTCACAGCCACCGTAATAACGCCTGCCTGGATAGCCCTCTGCGTATTTATTGGTAAAGATAGAGCCCTGTGCCTCAAGCACAGCAGGGCTTACATAATTTTCTGAGGCTATGAGAACAATCTTCTCCTCTTCTCTCAAGATCT
Organism: uncultured bacterium; assembly: GCA_938074335.1. GTDB lineage: Bacteria > Nitrospirota > Thermodesulfovibrionia > Thermodesulfovibrionales > CALJEL01 > CALJEL01. Next base: position 14,412 of record CALJEL010000013.1, read on the forward strand.
CTCCCCTGATCGCCTCATAAATATCAGGGTCAATAAATCTCAGGTTTTCGTAGTCCATCCTGAATACCTCTCTTCTATTGATTTAATCTTCTGAAGTCTTCTCAAGTGTCGTCCACCCTCAAACTCTACTGTCATCCATGTCTTTAAGATCTCTCTCGCAAGGTCAATACCCACAATCCTTCCACCAATAACAAGCACATTTGCATCATTATGAAGCCTTGAGAATCTCGCAGTATAAAGGTCGTTACATAAAGAGGCCCGTATATCAGGAAATTTATTTGCTACAATGGACATCCCTATCCCTGTCCCACAGATAAGGACACCCCTATCTACGGTCTTTGATGATACAGCCAGTGAAACCTTTTCCCCAAAATCAGGATAATCAACAGACTCAGAACCCCCTGGTCCGAAATCTATACATTCATGACCCATTTCCTGAAGAACCTTCTTTAATTCTTCTTTGAGCTGAAAACCTGCATGGTCTGAGCCTATAGCAACTTTCATAAATTATCATATATAAGAAATAAAAGGCCTGTCAACTGAGGTATAGATTCCCTCAATCTGCCGAGAAATGCATTTTCATCGGGGTTCACGGGGTGAAGCTTGTCTTCACTCCGTGCTCTAATGGCGGGGTATGCCTCAAAGCCTTCTTAGACCAGCAGAGCAACAGTGCAGCAGAGCAGTAGTTTTTATTGATAGATCAGCAGACCAGCAGAGCAGTAGAGCAGTGGTTTTTATTAAGGAATTTTTTTAATTATTATTTAACTGCTGCGCTGCTGCTCTGTTGCTCTACTGCTCTGTTATTGCCTGTTGCTCTACTGCTCTACTGCTCTATTAAGGTGTCGCGAGCGGGGTCCCCAGAAAATCTGACGATTTTCTGGGGTGCTGATATTGCCCTTTCGGCGTTCCCCGCCATTCCTATGGCAGATTACAGTAAATTAATGATTCAGTAATTGAAGAGTTCTAATCATGACCGAGGGGCAAACATGATAATAGCCATACCGAGTATAGCTACTACCGAGCCAGTAATATCCCACATATGCGGTCGTACGCCATCGATGAGCCAGAGCCAGAGCAATGCAGTTGCCACATAGACTCCGCCATAGGCTGCATAAACACGTCCGGCATCAGTTGGATGAAGTGTGAGCAGATAGACAAAAAGTGCAAGTGATACAGAGGCAGGTGCAAGAACCCACACAGGCGCTCGTCCTTTTATCCAGAGATAGGGGAGATAACATCCCATAATCTCTGCAATGGCAGTCAACAGGAATAGCGCCGTTGTCTTAAGTATATTCACTACTAACTTAAACCTCCCATGATAAAAGGTCTTATACTAATATAACAAAATTCACCGTAAGGGTAAAAAGAGCAAGAGTCAGGTTATTTAGTCCACCTTCTTACGCATCCTATTTTCCGAATGGACATACAGGGTATCTGCATTCCTTGCAATTAAGACATAGTCCTCCGTGACCGAGTTCTGCAAGCTCATATCTTCCAATCTTTTCTCCTGCAAGCACCCTTGGAAGGATTAAGTCAAATATAGTTATCTTATGATACATCCCGCAGGCAGGGATGCCTAAAACAGGAATGGGTGAAGGGGTGAATGGGTGAATGGGTGAAGTGGCTGTTGCACTGTCGTTCTGTCGCACTGTCGCACTAATATATGCCACCAGAAACATAGCACCTGGCAGCACTGCCGAGCCATATGTGATATCAGTTGCCCCGAGCTTTCTGATGGCAAATCTTGTAACATCATCAGGGTCAACGGACATGCCACCTGTGGTTATCAGGAGATCTGCACCGGCCTCAAGGAGTTCCCTGAGTCTTGCCTCAATAAACTCCACATCATCAGGTGCATAATAAATTCCCACTATCTCTCCCTGATAGGACTCTATCTTCTTTGTGATAATAGGTGCAAAAACATCCTTTATCCTTCCATAATAGACCTCATTGCCTGTGATGACCACTCCAGCCTTAGGCCTTCTTAATTCCTTAATCTCAATTACCCCTGTGCAACCATTAACACCTTGCACCTCTTCCGCAATTCTTACAGCCTTCTGAATAACTTCCTTTTTAACTATAAGAGGGATTGCCCGTGTCCCTGCTACTACCTGTCCTTTTCTTACTACAGTATTGCTATGAAAAGTAGCACACATCACATCACCAAGCATATTAAATCTTAATAGTGCCTCTTTGTGTATCTTTAACAATCCATCTCTTCCTGCTCTTATGTTTATCCTTCCTTCCTTTGGTTCACCCTCCATCTCCACACCTTCACCCATCAGCGCCCGTGCAAGGCAATAGGCTGCCTCATCCTCGTGCATCTCATCAGGTCCTATACTCAATACATAAAGATTTTCCTTCCCAAGTCTTCTAAGGTGATCAATGTCCTCCTGCCTGATTATATGTCCCTTTCTGAAGGCCCTTCCTTTAAACTCTCCCTGTCTTATCTCTGTAATGTCATGGGCAAGGACAGTGCCAACCGCCTCTGTAATAGGAACTGTCTTAAGACCTTTAATCTCTTTTTCATTTACCTCACACATAATATCCTCCTATTTTTTACAAAATATCTCATTGAATTTTTTATCAACCATCTCTCTTATACCCTCTTCGAGCATTTCATATCTTTTCAGAAAATCCCTTGCCTCCTCTGTGAGCCTTGCCCCACCTCCATTTTTACCACCTGCCTGTCTTTCAACAAGTCTTATACCAAGCCTTTGTTCCATGGCATTTATGTAACTCCAGGCCTTTCTATAGGAGATATTTATCTCCTTTGCCGCTTTATTAATAGAACCATATTTATCAATGGCCTGAAGCAGGAATCTCCTGCCCCTTCCAAAGACAGGCTCCCCCTCCACCTCTATCCAGAGCTTTGATTTAATCACCATGTCTTAACCTCTCGTTATGACAATTTTGCATAACGCATACCAAAATTTTTTTACCAATCATCACATTCAGAAGGCCAGCACAGGGTTGCCTCTTTTTCCATAAGTCTTGAACTGATTGATATCTTCTGAAGCCAGAATATACCCTTAAGTGGAGAAAGGACTCCTTTAATTGTGCTGCTTATAATATCCTTTGCAAAGTCCCTTATTAAGGGCACTTCTCCTCTGTCTGTGTGAATCGTCATGTTTTCACCCTCAATAGACAGTGCTATCTCCCTGCAATCTATCCCGAGAGAAAGACATATACCTCTCAGGACATTTCCTATGTAGCTCTGGGTAAAGTTATTAAGAGGAACTACATAGTCATTTACTATCAGCATGGTCTTCCACAATGTAGTAGCCTCCCTCTGAACAGCTTCTGCATAAGGTCTTTCCATCTTTATAAACCTCCCTCATATCCTGGACATACTCACCACACTTTTCACATAGAACCCTTTTTAAGGGCCTTCCTGGCATGTCCTCTGGCTTGAGCCTTACAATTACAGGCATGGTCTCAAAAAGCTCATGGTCAGACATTATCTTATAGGCCTCGAGCTGGGCTTTGTATTTGTCCTCAATATCAGGGTAATACTCCTTTGCCTTTTCCCGCGCATCTTCTCTTGCAATAACCCTTACTGCCCTACCAGTCTTGAGATTCAAAAATGTTGCTGCCATCTTTCCATAATCCATGAACTTAAGTGTTCTTTTACCAAGACTGCATCCTGTAACAGACTGAACAGCATCAGTTGCACACCTGTCCATCTCTACAAAGACAATAAGATTCTTTCTGTCCCTCCCCTTAGGCTCATCAATATCAATAAGTCTCAGCCCGAGCATGGACATCCTCACGCCAAGCACTTGCCCAGGACAGAGATGGCCATGAATCCTTACAGATTCCTCAAGCAATGTCTCAAAATCCATAATACCTGTCATGGAAGTCCTTCTATAACCTTTGTGAACTCATCAAGTGTATAGGGCTTCTCAATAATGGCATCCACGGTGAGATTCATAGAAGAGGTATCAACAGAAGCAGTAAGAACTATCTTACCCCTGTAATTATTAGACCTGAGGTATCTTATTATCTCATCACCGTCCATCTTCTTCATATGATAGTCTGTAACAACTATATCAACCCGTTCTGTGTTTATCAATCCCTCTGTTATCCATGCGCCATTGGTGAGCGCAATAACATCATAACCCCTTTTTGAAAGATGCTGAAAAAGGAGCGAAGAAACATTATATTCATCATCAATTACTATTACCTTTTTTGCCATCAATTTTAGTCTATAAAATAAGCATGTAAATTTGCTGTTAATTTAAATTATTGAAAGTCTAATTTAAAAATTTTTCAGGGTGGGCGGCAAGCCGCCCACCCTGAAAACTCAAACCTTAACCAATTTTACCTTCGTATCGTAAAAGGAGACACTTCCACCAACTGGATCAATCATGCAGGTATTCTTAAGATAAGGGTCTACCCACATAGCAGCATTGGCATGGACTCCTGTTGCCCTTCTTGGATCTCCCTTTATGACCTTTCCATCAATCACTATGTCTGACGCACCTGTAGCCCAGTGACCATATCCAAGGACAAAGGTTACCACCCCTGGTTTTATAGTCTCTGTTAATTTAGCCTTACCTATCATGGGCTTCTTTGTGCCATTCTTCAGATCCCATATGCCATCTGGATTTGTTGCTGATACAACCTTTACCCTGTCACCATCTTTAAGCATGAGTTTTTTAGCATCAAGAGGATTAATTAATATCTCGTTTTCTGGCTTAAGGGCGAGCAACCAGTAATCCGCAGCAGTCCTTGACTTGGTCATGAGTATGTCTCTCTGAGTGATCAGACTTAAGGGGTAACCATCCACAAGGCCTGCCTCTTTTGGTGTCTTACCAGTAGTAATAGCCACAGGTATGTATGTGGCATATCCAGGTAGTGATTTTCCTGTAAAGGCACTTTTGGTTGTGGCAGTTTTTTCCTGATAGATATTTATGGATTTGCCATATTTATTTGCCACATGCTCACCCTTATACTGATCCTTGTAGTCCTGGAACCTACCACCCCTGTTCAGCACATAAACTACCTTCCTCCAGTTCGGCCCTGTAATTGCCTGCCATCTGTCTGGATCAAAGACCGTCCTTGGAAGATGTTTCCTTGATTCAAGGAAAAGTCTTATCTCTTCATCAGAGGCATCCGGGACAGGTTTACCATCTGTAGCCACATTTGCCACCATTCTTATATAAAAGTCATCAGGTCTTGTAAAGTCCTGACCCTCACCGAAGCCATTCTTACCAAATCCCTTCATGCCGAGTTTCTCAGCCAGTGCCATAAGCATTGCTTCAAAGGAACAGGGAATCTCCTCCCCGAATACCTTCACTGTCTCTGAAAGTGGTGCTATTACTGGCTGTCTGATGGGCTGAACCTTTGTAGGTATATTGGGATGTGAGCCATGCATTTCCCATCTCTCAAGATATGAAAGATCCGGGAATATGTAGTCTGCATACATAGAGGTAGTTCCCACAATAATGTCACTGGCTACTATAAGAGGTAGTTTGTTTACATCAGCAAGGACCTCAATATTTGTGTGACCTGCTGGAAGCGCATAGGCTGGAGAACCCATGTAAAGAAATAGTGCCTTTACCGGATATGGATAGGCATCACCGATGGATGGAATAACCTCTTCATAAATATCGCTTGACAGTGGCCACCAGTTCCGCTTTGCCGGATAACCATTAAAGAGGGTGGTGTCTTCATACTTTACATCATGTCTTATAATGCTGATTCCGAAGGGTGATGTCTTTCCAGGAGTCATCTTTTTGAAATCAAAGGCCTGACCCTCTTTGTCTCCCACAATACTATAGGTAGAGGCAGCTATCATCCCGCCCTTCCAGTCAAAATTACCAATCAGTAGATTTACAGTCATTGCAGATGTAACATTATAGAATCCATTTGTATGCTGTGAAACTCCTCTATGGACCTCTACAACTGCCTTCTTTCCATAGGAGGTCAATTCCTTAGCAACCCATTCAATATCCTTGACAGGGATTCCACAGATCTTTGACCACTCCTCCATGGTCTTTGAATTTGCAGCCTCATAAACTATCTGGAGTGCGCTCTTAACCTTAATACCATTTATCTCTGTATCTACTAAGAGATCACCTGTAATGGGATCTTTCTCATCATTTGGATCAACCGCCACGGGTTTACCATCCTTCATACAGACAAGATATTCAAAGTCATGCTCCTTTCCTTCTTTATCGGTCCTTTTTTCAACCTGGGCAATGCCAATCTCATGAGCCCTTAAGAACTTGCCGGGTTTTCCTTCTTTGTCAATCTTTACAAGTAATACTGCATTTGTCCAGGTTAGCTCACCAGCAGCCTTAGCAGCTGCCTTGTTCGCACAGGAGAGATACTTTTCATCATATCTTTTGTTCTTGATTATCCACTGGATGATCCCTGCAAAGAAGGCTGCATCTGTGCCTGGTTCTATGGGAAGATACCTGGTAGCCTTTGCAGCTGCTTTATTGAATCTGGGGTCCACCACAACCAGCTTTGCTTTACCTTCAACAACTCTGGGTATCAGCCTGGCTGCCCTGTTGGGCGGTCCATAGTTTGCATCAAAAAGATTCGCTCCGACACAGAGGATAAATTCTGAATTTTCAAAATCTGCCTGCCAGTAAAACTTCTTACCACCTGTAAATTTATTATATTCATACTGCTCGCTCATGGCCTTACAGGTAAAATAAAGTGATCCCTGACAGACTGTGGTATGACCGTGGGTGTTAACTGTGCCAAAATAGTCATTAAAGAATCTCTTGGCAAATTCAGTACGTCCACCCTTTTTCCTGCCCCACATATAGACGACCTGGTTGTTCTTTGGACCGAGGTCGGGATGATCAGGATCAATAAGCAAATGGAGATGATCCTTATATTTTGCTTTAAAGTCTTCCACTGCCTTCTTTTTGTCCTTTGACTTCCAGATCGCCTTTACATCCTCTGCCATGTCCTTTGATAGCTTAGGATCTCTTAAGGCATAAAGATCTTTTAGGCCTGGAACCCATCTATTCTCTTCCCCTGGTACATGCTTGAAAATATCTCCACCATTTACAATCTCATTAATAGCCTGTTCAAAGGATATGGTCATCCATTTATTCTCACCTCTCTTCCCAGCCCTTTTAAGCACCTTTGTTATCCTGTAGGGATCATAAGCAGTCTGCAAACCTGCCTGACCTTTAGGACAGATTGCCATGTCCACGGTGTTTATATCAAAGGGTGAAGTCTCATAAGGGATGTGAGGAACAGCTACCCAGGGACTATAGGGATTACCATCAATCTTTAAGGCAACGGCTGACCCATTTTTTCTAAAAAGCTTTACCTTTATTCCGCAACCTGTGTTACACTGAAGACAAACTGTATAAAGGGTATTCTCAGCCCTGATCAGTTCATACTCTTCTTCAGGACTAAGTTCACCTGCCTCTGCCCTTCTTATTAAGTCCTTTGCCCACTCAAATTGTGTTGCAAGGAGTGCTCCTCCAAGCACAGCCGAACATTTTAAAAAATCTCTTCTATTTAAACCATTTCCATTCTTTTTGTCTTCCATAAATCAACCACCTCCTTTAAGGTAATATATAGTATACTCTTGGTTTTGTCTTGGGGTTGTCTAAAAAAACAGGAATACTTCCAGGATATCCAATAGCATCTGTAATAAATCCTGCTGTTTTACCTCTTAGATCTTCTTTCTTAAGCTTAATTTCACCAGGGCTTTTTACCTCAGCAAGGAAGGTCACCTTGTTATTTTTGATCATCTTATAAATAAGGCTTTCTTTGTCTTCAGGATCACCAAAAAAGTTTGCCCTGCAGATACAGGTGCTTACGCACATTGGCAGCATCCCATTTTTTAATCTGTGATAGCAGAAATGGCATTTTCTTGCGTTGCCAATGGGGATGTGATATTTTTCCCTTGGCCATTTTCTACTGTATTCCCAGTTGGGAGCTCTTTCATATTCCTGAATAGCTGGGGTACCCTCTGTATAAAAATAACCGCTATCAAGGCCTCTTGCCTTATAAGGGCATGCTATAACACATCTTCCGCAACCAATACACTGCTCATAATTTATCATCACTATGCCATTTTTTGCCTTCCATGTGGCCTTGCCCTCGCCCTTATTAGGACAGGCATCAACACAGGGAGGCTCATCACATTGCTGACATGGTCTTGGAGTAAAGAGCCTCTTCACATTAGGAAAAATTCCTGATTCCTTCTCGTATACAGGCCTGTACATTATACCCGGAGGGCTTTTTTGTTCTACCATGCAGCCTACTGTACAGGCCTTACAGGAAGTGCATCTTCTCAGGTCTATGAGCATTGCCCATCTTGTCTGAGGCTTTGAAAGCGCCCTCCTTATATCTTCCTGAATAATAGTTAGCTCATCTTTTCCTTCAAACATTTACCTCACCTCCTTCAGGTGACAGACATAACAATTGGTGGAAAGGTCAAAGGCCTGCTTGCCATTATGACAGACACCACAGGACCTTGCCTGTCTTCTGTGGGACATCTTAAGTGATACATGTTTTTCCTTTGTTTCAAAGATGAATGGATGACATTCTGTGCAGGAAAATCCCATTGTCTCTACATGGGTATCATGATGGAATATGACATTGCCTATATGCTTTACCTCATATTTGATGTCACCACCACCAATCCTTGCAAGTCCTGCTGAGCTTAAAATTAAAATTATTACTAAGCTTAAAACAGGTACCTTCATACCATACCTCCTGAATTTATTTTTTGTGACAGATGTAGCAATTTGAACCTACATCAAAGGCATTCTTGCCATTGTGACATGTACCACATGCCTTTTTTGCCCTCATCTCAGCCATGGTGCGCTTTTTTTCCTTATCCCTTGGAAGAGGGAAAATTACCGGATGACAGTCATCACAAGTGAATCCCCTGCCTGTCACATGAGAATCATGACTGAAGGTCACATCACCAATATACTTAACCTTATAAGTTATGTCTCCACCACCTGCTGCAAAGGAAATACCGGTTAGAAAGGTAATTAACATAATAGCCAGTACGAACTCTCTCATTTTGCACCCCTTTCTTTTTTAAATAAATAAAAACCTGAAAATCAGGTTGTTATAAAGAAAGCAAATTTCATGCCAAATATTAACCATTTGATTTTAAAAAATTTTTATATTAATGCCGTTACTAAAAAGTAACACCAAAAGCAGATAGTTAATTTTTTCTTTTAAAATAAAACAGTTAAGAGAAGGTAAACAAAACAAGCACATGTTACGAATTTGTAACCTATAACCCTCTACCACAGCAGGCATTGAAATTCTTAAAATAACAGCATCAGTCTTTGAAGTTTCTTCAGTGGTGGGAGCCTGCTTAAATCTCTATACCATAGGCATTGAGCTTTTCCCAGAGTGTCTTTCTACTTATACCGAGAAGCTCAGCAGCACGGGTCTTATTACCCCCTGTAAGTTTTAGGACCCTGAGGATATGTTCTTTTTCAGCCCTTGCTGAAATCTCTGAAAGGGATAAGGCCTGAGTAGTGGCAGAAGCAACAGTTGAAGTGGAGGACTGAGAAATTGGAAGGTCCTCTCTATTAATAATCTCTCCTGAGCAGAGGATAACTGCCCTCTCTACTATGTTTTCAAGTTCTCTCACATTGCCAGGATAATCATATTCAAGAAGTGCCTTAATGGCATCTCTTGAGAACCTTACATTCTTTCTTAAATGGGTGTTAAACTTCTTTAAGAAATGCTCCACAAGGAGAGGTATATCTTCTTTTCTATCTCTTAAAGCCGGGATCGTAATGGGTATAACATTCAGCCTGTAAAAGAGATCCTCTCTGAATCTTCCTTTTTTTACCTCTTCTCTGAGATCTTTGTTTGTTGCGGCAATTATTCTTACATCCACTTTTATAGTCTCTGTCCCACCAACCCTTTCAAAGGTCTTATCCTGAAGAACCCTCAGTAGCTTTGCCTGGGCAGAAAGTGGTAGATCTCCTACCTCATCAAGGAAAATAGACCCACCGTTTGCAAGTTCAAATCTCCCTGCCTTTCTTCTGAGAGCTCCTGTAAATGCACCCTTTTCATGACCAAAGAGCTCACTCTCTATAAGGCCCTCGGGAAGGGCTGCACAATTCACCTTCACTAAGGGCTTGTCCCTTCTGGGACTTTGATAATGGATTGTGGTTGCCACAAGCTCCTTGCCTGTGCCGCTTTCACCACTGATAAGAACAGTGGAGTCAGAAGAGGCTATCCTTTCTACCATAACAAGCAGTTTTTTTATAGCCTCGCTTTCACCAATAATTGATGAAAGACCATAACATCTCCTTACATCCTGTTTAAGTCTTAGATTTTCCTGTCTGAGTTTTTTAAAATCTATTGCCCTTTCTACAAGAAGGATGAATTCTTCCAGGGAAAAGGGTTTTGTTATGTAATCAAAGGCACCAAGCCTCATGGCCTCCACAGCATCCTTGATTGTGCCAAAGGCGGTAATCACTATTACAGGTGCATCACTCAGAATGGGTATTTCTCTGAGAAGCTCTATCCCGTTTCTATCAGGAAGCCTGACATCAGTAACAATGAGGTCAAAACCTCTTTCCTTTAGAAGAGAGAAACCTCCCTCTGCATTTTCAGAAGAGTACACCTCATAATCATTAGCCCTCAGGCTATCCTCAAGGGTTATCCTCATCAGTTTATCATCTTCTATTATGAGTACACTACCTTTCATAACTTTGAAAAGGAAAACTCAGTATAAATCGACTCCCTCTACCCTCTTCACTTTCAACCTTTATATCTCCATTATAACTCCTTACTATCTCATAGGTTAACCATAACCCAAGGCCTGTTCCTTCACCCGGGGGTTTTGTTGTAAAAAAGGGATCAAATATCCTTGAAAGATGTTCTTTTTTTATGCCAGGGCCTGTATCGCTTACCTCTATGATTAATGAAGAGTTATTCATTGATGCAGAAACCCTGAGCTCGCCACCGTCAACCATCGCCTGAATAGCATTTATAAAAAGGTTAAGTATAATCTGCTGAAGATCCTGAGGATCTACAGTCATTGTCAGTACATGCGGTACATCATTGATAAACCTTAGATTCAACTTTCTACCCCTGAATTCCACGAGCCTATATACAGCATCAACAGCATCCCGTATATTTATCTCCTGCTGATTTGGCTCTCTCTTTCTTGCCATATAAAGAAGCCTGTTTACAGTGGTCTCAATCCTTTCAAGTCCTTCTCTGATAAGATCAAGATATTTCTCTCTCAGGGCTGGATCGTCTCCCTTCTGCTTGAGTATCTCAAGACAGTTAAAAAGTCCTCCAAGGGGATTGTTGATCTCATGGGCAATCCCTGATGCAAGGATCCCTATGGATGCAAGCCTCTCCGACTGCATTAGCCTTTCATGGGTCTTTCTTAACTCTAACTGTGCATCCCTGATCCTCTCCATAAGGGAGTTGAATCTTTCTGTAAGAACAGCAATCTCATCCATACCCCTGACAGGTATTTTAATATCCAGTTGTTCTCCTCTCATCTGTTCCATCGTATTTGCAAGCTCTGTAATTGGTCTTATAAATCTCTGACTGAGAAGCACTATCATACCAAAACCCGCTGCAAGAAAAATGGCAGTAAGAAGGGCAATCCTCCATACCGTGGCTGTTAATTCCTTTTTGACCTTCTCAAGAGAAACACCGAACTTAAGTGTACCCCATCTTTTTTTACCAATGGATAAAGGAAAGGAAAAATCTATAGCCGGTCTATCATTATAAGTTAAATGTTGCACCATGGGTGAGTCTGAGTTAAGTGCCCGCAGCGTGATGCTGTCAGAGAGGACCTTTCCATATTCAGTAATATCATTATGAGATATTACCTTTCCAGATTCATCAAGTATTGCTAAATAAAGGAGGTCTATGTCCCTTCTGTGAAATATCTCAATTATATAATTATCCAGAAGACCTCCTTCCTCTACAAGCCCGAGCCTCTCATATATAAGGTCATTTATAATAGGTATTGCAAGGGTCTGTCCAAGAAGTCTTCCCTGTCGTTCAACCTCTTGATAGAGTATCTGTCTTTCTCTCTGAACTGCTATAACGCCAAGAATCGACATAAGAATAATAATCGAAAGCCCTGTGAAGATTATAAATCTCTTTTGAAGCCCTGGCCTGAAGATTGTCGTTAAGAAAGTTAGAATTTTATCTTTGGATGACATCCTTTGCCACATGATTCAGGGACAGAGTTAATAAGACCTCTTATATCGGAATAATCACTATCAGAGGCAGGCATAAAACCATTCTTCAATTCATCATCCAGTCTATTAAGTAACCTTATGTATTCAGACTTTCTTGGGTCAATTTCAAGAAGGCTATTTTTGACTATCTCTACAATAGAAAAAGGTACATTTGCTCCCACAACAAGTGGGCCTGTAGGAATAAGCCTTGATTCTGCAACTTTTTCCAGCCCCAATCTCTCATATCTTATGGCAACTGTATCCCTCACAGCACCCACATCAAACTGCCCCTTCAGAACAGCCTTGGCTACTGAGTCATAATAGTCAAAATTTTTAAATCCCGAAAGCTCACTGAGATGGATGCCATGATTTGCAAGCATATACCTTGGTATGAGATTACCTGCCGTGGATTTTACAGGGCCAAAGGCAATCCTCTTACCCTTTAAATTTGATATATCATTCAATGTGGAGCCTCTTTTTTTTACTATGATACTTCTGTAAAAACCTGTTCCATCAATTCCCTTTGGCCTCAAGATGCATACAGCACCATAGCCTGCCCTTGCCTCAAGGTATGTGAGTGGGCCAAGAAAGGCCATATCTATCTCACCCATTCCCAGCGACTTCACTGTATCTTCGTAATCCCTTTTAACTATTAATTCAAATGAAAGCCCTGTTCTCTCGGAAAGGTAATCAAGAAGGGGCTGATATTTTTCATAGAGCAGCCTTGGATTATCCCTGGGCACCACTCCAAAATATATAATCTTTTTTGACCCTTTTTGGTTATTTTCATTCTTCACTCCCCTCAAAACCCTGTCCATCTCCCTTATGGAATCATAGGCATTATCAGAAATTATTACAAAACTATCAATCATCATGGCATTGAGTATCTTCTTACCTTTTTCAGTTTTATGCATCTTGAGAAGGATATTTCTTATATTCTCTCTGAGATCAGGCCTTATATCCCTTGTGACAATAACAGGAGGTATACCAAAAGGAGGAGATCTTTTTATAACCTTAACCTGTGATGCATAGGGAGACCCTGTTTTAAGCATGTACTCAAAAACTATGCTTTCTACAGCTGCACCATCAACCTTTCTTTTTGCTACAAGCTCTACTGATTTATTATGACTGTATGAATAGATAACCTTTTTAAAGAATTCCTCTGGCGATTTTCCTATGGTCTTCAGGAGATAAATAGGATAGAGCCTTCCGGTATTTGACCGTGGATCGGTAAAGGCAAAGGTCTTACCTTTAAGCTCTGCAAAGGAATTGATCGGACTGTCTTTATGAACTATAATGTAGGAATGATAAATAGTCTGACCATTAACCTTTGGAACTACAAGAAGCTCTACACCTAATGCCTCTCTGTCTTTCACATAAGGATAGGAACATATAAAGGCTATCTTCACCTCACCCTTCTCAAGCAATCTATCCATCTCCTCATAAGACCTCCTGTGCACCATCTCAACAGGTATCCCCAGTTCCTCTCCGATGTAATCTACAATCTCCTGATAGTACCTCACCGCCTCCACAGGAGTAATCATTGAGGAGACACCAATTTTCAGGACCTCATCCCTTTTAGCCTCAGCTGGTGAGAAGAAAAGCAGAATGGATAAGGCAGTGATAAATAAAAACCTTGAGCGTAAAAATTGTCCTCGCAGTAAAGCAGGCAATCTCATTCACACCCTTTAATTAATGCGGGCGACTGCAGGACCACTGTGTCGCACTGTCGCACTTTTTATTATATTACAACAAAGGTAATAAAAAGGACAATGTATCCGCATGTCCCTAAACTGCCGATAGGAATGGCGGGAGATGCCGAAAAGGCAATACCAGTACCCCAGAAAATCGTCAGATTCTCTGGGGACCCCGCCTGCGACACCTTAATAGAGCAGTAGAGCAACAGAGCAGCAGCGCAGCAGTTAAATAATAATATAAAAAATTCCTTAATAAAAACTACTGCTCTACTGGTCTGCTGGTCTGCTGCTCTATTAAGGATAGAAACCTATCATACAATCTGAAAGCTTACATCTCAATCCTTGTTAGGACTCCGTGAAGTTTTTTAGGTGGAAGCTGAAAGAAGCTGATAAAGGTTGGTGTTACTCTCTTGATTATAGAATAGGCCTTCCATATAAGCCCCTTTGCACTTATGTCCTCAAGGCCATAAAAGATAGCCCTTTCCTCAATCCCGTTCTCTCTCAATATTTCCTCCACATTTACAACCTCCATATATCCCATCTGAATCTCAAAGGCCCTGATACCACAGCATAGGTCTTCCTTAAAAAATCCTGTAACACCAAAGGGATCAGGCCTTCTTACAATAGAAAGGAATATATTTTCTTCATAGATGATCCCGTGGAAAAACATGGTCTCCACTATATAGGGAGGGATCTCCTTTGCATCCTTTAAGAGAAAAAGGGCTGTGCCAGGGATTCTCGGATTCGTCCTGTAAACCCTCTCAAACTTAAGGATAAATTCATCCCTTGGCATAAAATTCATAAATCTGTAAAGCCTCTTCTGGCCCTCTGTAAAAAGCAAGATCATCGCAAAAGGAAACATGGCAAGCACAATAGACCAGTAACCACCATGGGGTACCTTATGAAGTGTAGAGCTGAAATAGGTGATATCAATTAATGTAACAAGAGCGGCAAAAAAGGCAGGGATATATCTCTTCTTAAGAATAAATATACTAATCATGACAAGACCTGTGATGGTCATATCACCTGTAACTGCAAGTCCATAGGCAGCCGCAAGTTTTGAGGACTGACCGAATTCAATCATAATAAATATAACTGCACCAAGCAAAAACCAGTTCACACTACCTATGTATATCTGGGACCTCAATTCCTTTGATGTATAATCAACCTTAAATACCGGCATTATCCTTGTGGTGATTGCCTGATAAACAATACTGAACATCCCGCTAATCATTGCCTGGGAGGCTATAATCGTGGCTGATATGCTCAGCAAAAGAAAAGGCACATAAAGAAGAGGGACTGCCTTTAACGCCATCTCAAAAAGTATATTCTTTGCCTCAGGATGGGCAAGGAGAAAGGCACCCTGACCAAAATAATTTATTGTGAGTGTTATAAATACAAAGACCCAGGCCTCCCTTATGGGTCTTGAACCAAGGTGTCCCATATCAGCATACATTGCCTCACTACCTGTTGCACAGAGTATAACCTCTCCAAGAATCAGATAACCTTTCCAGCCACTATTCAGAAGGAACTGAATGGCATACCATGGATTCACCGCCTTCAGAATCGATGGATTCTTAAATATAAAATTGAGCCCCAGAAGCAATAAAGAAAAAAACCATATAACCATCACAGGGCCAAAGGCAAAGGCAACCTTTTCCGTCCCCTTTTTCTGAAAGGCAAATAGAAGAACGGCTATGAGTATTGATATCAGGACAATTATTGTCTGGGATATACCCTCAAGACCTGGTATAAGGGCAGAACCTTCCACAGCACTGAGGATACTTATGGCAGGGGTTATAACACCATCACCCATAAGGAGTGAAACACCAACAAAGGATAGAAGCGCAACTGCTGTCTTTGATTTAAGGGATTTTAAAAGAGATTTAAATATCTCTGCAAGGACGATCGTACCACCCTCACCTCTTATACTCAAACTCATGGCAAGGACATTGTATTGAATGGTTGGTAAAAACACGAGGGTCCAGAATATTAAAGATAGAACTCCGATAATATTTATCTCTGTTGGCTCAAGGATTAAAAACACAACGGTAACTGTATATATAGGGCTTGTTCCTATATCACCAAAGACAAGTCCGAGTGCCTTAATTATTCCAGCCATAGGGCTTTAAGATATAGCATAAAACAAAGAGGCTTAGCAAGACAATTTTTATCTTAACATGTAAAGAATTCCAAGATTTACAAAATATATCAGTAATATGGAAATGGAATCCCATGAGATAAACAGGAACTTCTTCTCGGTACGGTAGGTTAAACCAATTATGGCTAGAGAGGTCATGAGTATTACAGAAAGGGCAGAGATTATGTGATACTGACTTACAAAGGAAAGAAGAGGTCCCTTTGTGAAAAAAATATCATCAAGGCTCAGGATAAATATATTGAATATGTTACTGCCGAATAGATTTCCTATGGCAAGGTCTATGGCACCTATCTTAACAGCAGAAATTGAGACAGTCAATTCTGGAAGAGTTGTGGAAATTGCAACAAAGATTGTGCCCACAAAGGTCTGGCCAAGTCCTGTGGTCTCGGCAATTCCATTTGCTATCTCAGGAAGAAAAACAGCAGCAATAATAACAGCAGCTGCATTGATACCATAATTGATAATAGCCGTTTTAGTAGAAATCTCTTTATATTTCAGTTCCAGAGCCATTTCTTTAATGAATTCAGCTATCTTTCTTTTTTCATAATAATAGACAAGTCTCATGGCTGAAAAATATATAATTATAAACAGGGGAGTATAAATCCCGATCCATCCGGAATGGAGGATATGGTCTCCTAAAAAAATGCCCATAACAGTTATGGCCATAAGGAGTATTCCGAAGGCTGCAGAAAGCACATGTCCATGATGGGCCTTTGCAGAAATGGGCCCAGGCTGATGAATTACATCAAGTATAGCAAGTGTTACCATATTAAAGATGCATGCTCCAGTAATATTGCCAACTGCTATGTCAGGAAGACCTGCATATGTAACAGAGCTTATTCCTGTAACAAGCTCTGGTAGAGAGGTTACGGATGCCATTAGAACTACGCCAATCCATGTCCTTCCGAGTCCTGTCTTTTCAGCGATGATATCCCCGTATTTGGAAAGTCTCGTGCCTGCATAGAAAATCACTGATGTGCATGCTATAAAAGCAATCCAGAGCATAAATCCCCTATCTCTGATACCTTGCCACTAAAAATCTATCAGATTCAAGATATTCTATGGCATTTTTAATATCCTTCCTCTTGCCTATTAATAAGAGCACATCACCTGGTTTAAATACAAAATCAGGTGATGGGTTTTGATGAATTTCATCATCACGTTGAACCGCGATGATGGTTGCGCCTGTCTCTGCCCTTAAGTGCAGTTCTTTTATGGAATGTCCGCTTACAGGAGAGCCTTCTTTTATAAGATATGTTTCTGTCTCTATATCTTTTAAGAATTCATGCCTTTCTATCAGTTGTCTTCCTGGTAATTCTACTGTCCTCAGGGCGATATAACTATCCTTCCTGATGTTTTCGATATGTTCTGATATAACATTCCTGGGCACCTGGTAATGGTGTAATACCCGGGAGAATATCTCAATGGATGTCTCAAACTCCTCCGGAATGACCTCATTGGCGCCTAATTTTACAAGGTCATCCACCTCAGCGACATATCGCGTTCTCACAATTATATATATACGAGGATTTTCATGCTTTGCAATCTGCACAATCTTTCTTGTTGCAGCAGGATCGGATATGGCAACCACAAGTACTTTTGCCCTATGAATGCCCATCTTGTGAAGTATCTCAGCAGATGTGCCATCGCCATAATATATGGGCTCACCTCTTTTTTTCATCTTTCTGACCGTATTTGTATTTATCTCAAGAATTACATAGGGAATCCCGGATTCTTTTAAAACCCTTGCGAGATTCCTGCCGTTAATACCGAAACCCACAATTATCACATGGTCTGATTTTTTTGATAGCAATTCTTCCCTCGGTTTCTTTCTCTTAATCCTTTCAAAACTCCTTAAGGGTAAAACCGAGATAAGATATTCTGAAACACGAGGGGATATAATGATAATAAAAGGGGTCAGAAGCATTGTTATCACTGATGCCGAGAGAAATATCTGATACCCGTATTCCTCAAGAAGACCTGCCTTTTTACCCGCAAGGGCAAGGACAAAGGAGAATTCACCTATCTGGGAGAGATAAAATCCGCTGAGGATTGATATCCTCAACAACTGACCTGACAGTAAAGAGGCTATAGCTGTAATAATAGTCTTGAGAGCTATTATAGAAATAACAGCCGCCATGATGGTTACCAGGTCCTCTTTCAAGATACTCACATTCATAAGCATACCTACAGATATAAAAAATAAGCCGATAAAGCTCTCCTTAAAGGGCATTATATCAGCTACTGCCTGTGAGGCATATTCGGATTCTGAAATAACAATGCCTGCAAGAAATGCCCCCAACGCAAGGGAAAGGCCTAATCTGGATGTAAAAAAAGCTGTTCCAATACAGAGGAGTATAATCGTTATGATAAATAATTCACGGCTTCTCGTCTTAACTATCTCATGAAGTATGAAGGGCACCGCCCACCTTGCTGTAATCAGGACAGCGGCTAACAAGCCAAAAGACTTAAACATAGTAAGGGCTATATCCCGAAAACTTCCCCCATTTCCTGCAAGAATTGGTATAAGGAGCATAAAGGGTACCACGCATAGGTCCTGGAAAATGAGTATACCTACAGATGTCCTTCCTTGAGGTGAGTTTATCTCTGCCCTGTCCATCAGGAGTTTAATCACAATCGCTGTGCTGCTTAAGGCGACAAGAAAACCATCAAATATAGCAGCATTAATCTTCTGATTTAAGAAAAAGAGGCTCATGATCGTTACGGCAAGCACAGTGAGTGTAACCTGAACAAACCCTCCACCAAGAACCTGAGAGCGAAGCATCATGAGATTCCTTAAGGAAAACTCAAGCCCGATGGTGAACATAAGCAATATAACTCCGATTTCTGCAAGGAGTTCAACTTCGTGGACCTCTTTGATTAACTGAAATCCGTGAGGTCCCAGGATTACCCCTGCGATAAGAAAACCGACAACAGAGGGGATCCTCAGCTTGCCAAGTACAAATACCACTATAGCCGATACACCAAAGATTAAGACCAGTGATTTTAAAAATTCCAACTCCATATTTTTATGGTAGCATAGATTATGCTTTATTACTATACTCAAATGTCACATTCATCTTCTTCCATACCTTCTGCAGAGATGATCTGCTGGTGGAGATATACTTATTTACTCGGCTCTCTTATTGTCGGATGCCTTATTGATAAGGATGTCTTTGCCCAGAGGAATCCACTCACATGCGAGGTGAGGGGAAAAGTTCTTTTAAGACAAAGGGTTAAAACTCCATGTGCCTATTCTTAAGGAGACTACCATATATGTGACATTTTAAAATAGTAATTATGTGTGACATTTCAATATAGTAACCACACCACCCACCCACGAGCCTTGACAATCTTCATAAATTACCCATATAATTATTTAATTCATTTTAAAGGATGTTCTTTGGCAATGAAACTCATAATTTCAGAAATACCTGAGGAGGGACTTGATCTCAGCCTTGATAATTTATCTTTAATATCAAAGGCTGTCTCAATTATATCACCTGTTAAAGGTGAATTGAGGATTGACAAGGTAGGGGCAGAGGTATTAATAAAGGGTCATACATTAACAGAGATAGAGTTGACCTGCAGCAGATGTCTTAATAATTTTAAAAAAGAGGTAAATCTTGATATATCCATAACCTATCATCCTCTGTCTGAGCTTAAAGGAGATGAGGTCTATGAGCTCCATGATTATGAAATGGAGGTCGATTTTTATTCAGGTGATGAAATAGATATTGACAATCTAATCGAGGAAGAGATCATATTAAGCATTCCTATGAAACCACTCTGCAGCGAGGAATGCAAAGGTCTCTGTCCAAAATGTGGAGCTGATCTTAATATAACTTCCTGTGGATGTTCAAACCAGGTTATAGATGAAAGATTCGGGATGTTAAAAAAACTTTTAAAAAAAGGAGAATAAATATGGCAAATCCCACTCATAGACACACAAGGTCAAGAAGGGACAAAAGAAGGGCAAACTGGAAAGGTCAGATCCCAAATATCATCACCTGTCCAGAATGCCATGAACCCACCCTTCCACACAGGGTATGCGGTAACTGCGGTTCCTACAAAAAGAAAAAGATACTTGAGGTGATTGAGAAAGAGTCATGAAGATTGCCCTTGATGCAATGGGTGGTGACCACGCACCTGAGGTAACCGTAGAAGGTGCGATAGATACCATAAAGGAATACCCTGACATAGAGATAATCCTTGTTGGTGATGCCTTAAGACTTGAAAAAGAGCTTAAAAATAAAAAGAGGTATCCAGAGGAAAGGCTCTCCATAAAGCATGCCTCAGAGATTATAGCAATGGATGAATCTCCTTCCTATGCCTTGAGGAGAAAGAAGGACTCATCCATAAAGCGGGCTGTTGAATTGCATAAAGATGGTGAGGCAGAGGCAGTTGTGAGTGCCGGTCATTCAGGTGTTGCCATGGCTACAGCCCTTTTTATCCTTGGAAAGGCACCAGGGGTTGATAGACCTGCCATTGCAGCATCACTTCCAACATTAAAGAAACCCTTTGTCCTCATAGATGCAGGTGCAAATGTTGATTGCAAACCATCAAATATACTTGAATTTGCTTATATGGGCACTGCTTACTACAGGGCTGTTTTTTCAGTTGAAAAACCGAGGGTTGCACTCCTTAGCATCGGAGAAGAGGATACAAAAGGAAATGAGCTTACAAAAGATGCCTTCAAGCTTCTTAAAAACTCTGAACTGAATTTTAAAGGCAATATTGAGGGTAAGGACCTCTTTATAGGTGATGCTGATGTAATTGTATGTGACGGATTTATAGGAAATGTTGTATTGAAACTCAGTGAAGGACTTGCTGAGGTTATAATGAAGATGCTTAAAAGAGAGATATCCGATATCTCCACAGGAAGGCTTGCCTATCTTCTCATGAAGCCTGCGCTCAGAAGATTCAAGAAAAAGACAGACTATGCAGAATATGGAGGTGCCCCTCTTCTTGGAATCAATGGCACATGTATAATAAGCCATGGTCGATCCTCTGCAAAGGCAATAAAGAATGCCATAGTGGTTGCTGCAAATCTTGCAAAGGCAGGGCTCCACAGGACCATATCCCAGGAGCTTTCAAAGATAAAAGAAACTATCAGTTTAGATATGCCTGCCCTCAGTGGGGTCTCCAGCTGAATAGATGTTTAGCCGCATCATATCCACAGGCTCTTACATGCCAGAAAAGGTCCTGACCAACCACGACCTTGAAAAGATGGTTGACACTTCTGATGATTGGATTACTGAAAGAACCGGTATTAAAGAAAGAAGGATATCAAGACCTGACCAGGCTGCATCAGATCTTGCCTGTGAGGCTGCAAAAAGAGCCCTTAAAAAGGCACAGCTAAAGGTAGAGAAGATTGACCTCATTATAGTTGCCACTGTAAGCGGTGATATGCCACTGCCATCAACAGCCTGTCTTTTACAAAAAAAACTTGGTGCAGCTAATGCTGCTGCAATGGATATAAATGCAGCCTGCTCTGGCTTTATCTATGCCCTTTCAGTGGCAGATGCCTTTATAAGATCAGGCAAATATAAAAAGATTCTTGTTGTGGGTGCAGAGGCTCTTTCTAAATTCACTGACTGGCAGGACAGGACTACCTGCGTGCTCCTTGGTGATGGAGCTGGTGCAGCAGTGCTTGTTCCTGACCGCGGAAGGGGGATCCTGTCTGTAGATATTTATTCTGATGGAAGGCTATGGGATCTCCTTCATGTGCCTGCAGGAGGTTCAGCAATGCCTGCCTCAAAAGAGACAGTTGAAAAAAGACTACACTATATAAAGATGAAAGGTAATGAAACATTCAAGGTTGCTGTAAGAACACTTGAAAATCTTGTGATCGAAACTTTGAAAAAAAATAATCTCAAACCTTCTCAGCTTTCCCTGCTTATACCGCATCAGGCAAATCTAAGGATTATCAAGGCCACTGCAGAAAGGCTCGGACTCCCTATGGAAAGGGTTGTCGTCAATCTAACAAGGTATGGAAATACCTCTGCTGCCTCCATCCCTGTTGCCCTTGACGAGGCAATTGATGAAGGAAGGATAAAAGAAGGCGATTACATAATGCTTGAGGCCTTTGGAGGCGGACTCACCTGGGGTTCAGCGCTCATAAAGTGGTGATACCCTTCTTTTTCTTTTCTCTTTTCTTTTTGTAATACTGATATACATGCCACTTCCTCAATGCCCTCTCTATCTTGTCCCTGTAGGCAAGGGCAACGAGCACAACAATTATTGCCATACCAGCAAGTATAGAGAATCTTCCATACTGATGATGTTTTATGTAACTGCCACCAAGAGTAAGAAGTATGGTTCCAAATAGCCTTCCAACTCCTGCGATTATCAGAAATTCCATTGTTGTAAGATGCCCGAGCCCGAGTATATAACAGAGATAGTCCTTCGGAAAACCAGGAATGAGGAAAAGTAAAAACACAAGAAAGGCCGCCTTGTGATGAAGTAGATAATCAAATCTTCTGATGGTGTTTTTTTCTACAAACCGCTCCACAAAGGGTCTTCCAAAGGCCCTCGAGAGGCTGAAGGCAATATAGGAACCAAGGGTAAGGCCAATGGTTGAAAGGATCACACCAAATACAGGACCGTAAAGATAACCACCAAGGAGTCCTGTCACCTCTCCTGGTATAGGTGATATAACGACCTGAAGTGCCTGAAGCAGGATAAATCCAATAAAGGACAGGGGACCAAATATCTTTAAAAAATTGAGGATCCTTTCTCTGTCAACGAAGTAATGGATTAAACCTGTCTTATAAAATATAAAAGACAGTCCTCCAATAATTAGAACAAGTATAAGAAGCCTTAGCCATACCCGATTTTTTTGTAAGTCCTTTTTTCTATCCATTTCCAATTTCCAGCCTTTCAGCCGTTCTGTTAAAAATAATATGTGCAAAAATCCTTAATGCAACAACTGCTTACTAAAGAAGTTCCATCTGAATCCCGGCCCTTCCATACCGATATATGATAAAAACCATCCTCAAAAACAGAGATATTTTTATTTGCAAAAATATCCTTAATATGGTCTCAGGATAACATTCCTTTTCCTCTTTGAGGAAAAATCAAAGATCTTCCCGGGCACCATTCTGCTCTGTTCTCTAATCACTGCGTAAGTATTACTATGATTTAAGTTTCTCTATAAAAGGTTTTATAAGGTCAACAGGCACAGGGAATATAATGGTTGAATTCTTCTCTGAGGATATCTCAAGCAGTGTCTGAAGGAACCTGAGCTGCAGTGCTGCTGGCTCTGATGAGATAATCTTGGCTGCCTGGGCAAGTTTCTCTGCAGCCTGATATTCACCCTCAGCATGAATAACCTTTGCCCTTCTCTCACGCTCTGCCTCTGCCTGACGGGCTATTGCCCTGAGCATCTCTGTGGGAAGATCCACATTCTTCACCTCAACTGACGTCACCTTTATTCCCCATGGCTCTGTCTGAAAATCTATTACCCTCTGGAGTTCTGCATTCAGCTCATCCCTCTTTGTAAGGAGGTCATCAAGCTGACTCTGACCGAGTATGCTTCTCAGGGTGGTCTGTGCAATCTGACTTGTTGCATAGTAATAATCTTCAACTTCTGTAATAGCCCTTGCAGGATCAACAACCCTGAAATAGACAACAGCATTCACCTTCACTGTTACATTGTCCTTTGTAATAACATCCTGTGGAGGGACATCCATGGTCACTGTCCTGAGGCTTACCTTTACAAGCCTATCAATAATCGGCCAGATAATAACAAGACCAGGACCTTTCACAGGGATAAGCCTCCCGAGCCTGAAAACCACACCTCTTTCATATTCCTTAAGTATCTTTATTGCACTTGATAGAAAGTAAAGGACAAGAAATATAACCACTACAAATGTGTAAAAACTAAGAGGTATCATAGACTATCCTCCCTTGTTCAGGATTCTGAAGACCATGTCTTCAGTTATTGATTTATTTTCTTTACCTTCAGTTTTAGACCCGAGACAGCCTCCACCCTGACCCTATCACCCTGTTTTATGGGCTCATCACTCATGGCAGACCATATCTCACCCCTTACATAAACCATGCCGTCATCCTTGATATCAGTCCTTGCTATACCTTCAAGCCCTATTATACCTTCTGCACCGGTAACAGGTTTTCTCTTCCATGCCTTAAAGGCAAGGCCAAAGGTTATCACAAAGAATAACGCCGTTATAATAACAGCAGGTAATATTACATATAAGGATACCCTCAAAAAGGGTGCCGGACTTTCAAAGAGCATTAATGAGCCTATAATCATGGATATAATCCCTCCCATAGTAAGTATACCATGGGAGACAATCTTTACCTCCAGGATGAAAAGAATGATAGCCAGGATAATAAGGAGGATACCTGCATAATTTACAGGAAGGGTCTGAAAGGCATAAAAGGCAAGTATGAGACAGATACCACCGAGCACTCCCGGGAATATAGCTCCAGGATTGGTGAGCTCAAAAAATAGTCCGTAGATACCAAGAAGCATAAGGATATAAGCGATATTGGGATCACTTATAAGGTCAAGGACACGCTGTCTGAACCCCATCTCCTCATAAACAATCCTTGCATCCCTGGTGTCTATTGTCTTTTCTCCAAAAACAGTCTTCACCCTTCTACCGTTAATCTTCTTCAAAAGCTCATCCCTGTCCTTTGCTATGAGATCTATGACCTTCAGCTCAAGTGCTTCCTTCTCCGTTACTGATACGCTTTTCCTCACAGCATCCTCAGCCCACTTAACATTTCTGCCCCTGCTCTCCGCAAGACTCCTTATGTAGGCAGCAGCATCATTGGTAACCTTTTTGGCCATCTCCTTGTCCATCTTCTCACCCATTGCCACTGGATGGGCCGCTCCTATGTTTGTCCCCGGAGCCATGGCTGCGATATGAGATGCAATAGTTATAAAGGCACCTGCTGAGGCTGCCCTTGCACCACTGGGAGACACATAGACAACAACTGGGACTGAGCTTCCCACCATCTCCTTGATTATTGTCCTCATGGAGGTGTCAAGCCCCCCTGGTGTATCAAGCTCCATTATGATAGCATTATAATTCTTGTCATTTGCCTTTTTAATTGCCTTTACAATAAACTCTGCCCTGGCAGGATTTATAACACCGTCAACCTTTATAAGCATTATTTCTGAGGCAGGTTCAGAGGAAGGGATTCCCGGCAAAGGCATATTAAGCAAAAATATTAGAGTGAAAAGCAAAAAGGTAAATATCTTGATGACCTCTTTTGTCATAATTTAAATTATATCATAATACCTGAAGACTTGTCTCAATAATATTATTTATGTTATTCTTAATTTACCTTACATAAAGGGCAGTCAAAATCATAAGGATTTTAGATGCCCCTCCTGGCCTTGTCAGGAAAAGTAAATCTGAAAGGTGGTGAGGTAATGGCACTTACAAGAGAACAAAAAAAGATACTGATGGAGAGTTTTAGAATTCATGATAAAGATACAGGTTCCCCGGAGGTGCAGGTTGCTCTCCTTACTGAAAGGATCAATTATCTTACAGAACACTTCAAGATACACAGGAATGACCACCACTCAAGAAGAGGGCTTCTTAAATTAGTGAGTCAGAGAAGGAAATTGCTTGATTATCTTAAAACAGTGGATAGATCAAGATACGAAAAACTTATAGAAAGGCTTGGATTGAGAAAATAGGAAATGCAAAAAGTTGAGATTGAGTTCAGAGGTAAGAAACTGAGTATTGAGACAGGTGAGATCGCAAAACAATCAGATGGAGCAGTCCTTGTAAGGTATGGTGATACAGTGGTGCTTGCCACTGTAGTTGCTGCCAAAAAACCTTCAGAGGTCTTTGACTTTATCCCTCTGACCATAGATTACCAGGAAAAGGCCTATTCAGCAGGAAAGATTCCAGGTGGTTATTTTAAAAGAGAAGGCAAACCATCTGAAAAAGAGATACTCACCTCTAGGCTTATTGACAGGCCAATAAGACCGCTTCTTCCAAAGGGTTTTTTTTATGAGACACAGGGGATAGTTTCAGTCCTCTCTTACGGAGATGAGAACATCGCAGACATACTCGGAATTATAGGTATGTCAGCTTCTATAATGGTCTCCGATATTCCCTTTAATGGTCCAGTAGGTGCGGTCAGGGTAGGAAGGATAGATGGTAATTTTATAGTAAATCCAGACCTTTCGGAGATAGAAAAGACTGACCTTAACCTTGTTGTCGCAGCCACTGAGGAAGCAGTTGTAATGGTTGAAGGTGGTGCAGATGAGGTATCAGAATCTGTAATACTTGATGCCCTTCAATTCAGCCATGAAGAGATAAAAAAGATACTCCCGCTTCAGCATGAATTAAGGAAACTCGCCGGGAAGGAAAAGAGACCCCTGCTTGATGTACCCATTGATGAGGAGATGAGACAGAAGGTAAAAGGGTATGTACTGGAGAGGATGAAAGAATTCATAACTATCCCGGGCAAACAGCAGAGGCAGGCTGCACTTGATATGCTTCTTGAAGAAACCATAAAGCACCTTGCTCCTGAAGGTGGCAGGGAAAGAGAGATCTCACTCATATTTAATGAGCTGGAAAAAGACCTTGTGAGGTCAATGATATTGAATGAAGGTATTAGGGCTGATAGAAGAAGGCCTGATGAAATAAGGCCCATATACTGCAGGGTTGGTCTCCTGCCAAGGGCTCATGGCTCTGCCCTTTTTGTCAGGGGTGAAACGCAGGCACTTGCAGCAGTGACCCTTGGGACCCATGAGGACGAGCAAAAGATAGACAGCCTTGAGGGTGAAACCTATAAGGCATTTATGTTGCATTATAATTTCCCACCATTCAGTGTTGGAGAGGTTAAACCCCTGAGATCCCCTGGAAGGAGGGAAATAGGTCATGGTGCTCTTGCTGAAAGGGGTCTCAAACCTGTCATACCTCCAAAGGAGGTCTTTCCCTATACAATAAGAGTCGTATCTGATATCCTTGAATCAAATGGTTCCTCATCCATGGCAACTGTTTGTGCAGGAACCCTCGCATTAATGGATGCAGGGGTACCAATAAAGGCGCCAGTTGCAGGAATTGCAATGGGTCTTATATCAGAAAGAGATAAATATACAATACTGACAGATATCCTCGGGCTTGAAGACCACCTCGGTGATATGGACTTTAAAGTAACAGGTACCAGAGATGGAATTACCGCCTTTCAAATGGATGTTAAGATAAGTGGTGTAACAAGAGAGATACTTGCCCAGGCACTTGAACAGGCAAGAAAGGGCAGATTACATATCCTTGAAAAGATGGCACAGGCTATCTCAACACCAAGAGAGACACTTGCTCCTCATGCACCAAGGATTTACACCATTCAGATAAAACAGGATAAGATAAGAGATGTGATCGGCACAGGTGGAAAGGTCATAAGGGGGATTATTGAACAGACTGGGGTAAAAATAGAGATAGAAGACTCAGGTCTTGTAAACATTGCTGCCACTGATGAAAGCTCTGCCCGGAAGGCAATAGAAATTATTAAAGGAATTGTTGAAGAACCTGAGGTTGGTAAGATTTATCTTGGAAAGGTAAAAAGGATCGTTGATTTTGGTGCCTTTGTGGAGATACTTCCTGGCACAGAAGGTCTCCTTCACATATCTCAAATATCCCATAGAAGAATTGCAAAGGTCACGGATGTCCTTAAAGAAGGAGATGAGGTACTTGTAAAGGTTACCGAGATCGACCCTCAGGGCAGGATCAAGCTCAGCAGAAAAGAGGCTATGAAGAACGGGGCAGAAAAAAGCCCTGCAAGGGCCCGACATTAAATATTACCCTGAACTGCTGATGAATGGTGCGGTATGAATGCCTTTATATCGACACCTTAGTAGTGCGAAAAGTGCTACCGCCTATCCCTTCACCTCTTCACCTATAATATTCCTGCACCTACGATGTGACGGTCTACGGGTGTGAGGCAAGCCGCACAATTTAAAATATATTTCTGAATGGCAGTTACGCATTAATAACATCTTGATTTATCTATCTTTTTTACAGTATTTTCGAGACCTGCCAAATTAAAAGACAAATCTGTTAAACTATTACGAATCATTAAAGGGATTTCTAACAGTATGGGTCCCCTGAATTTAATTCATTTTAAGGAAATTTTAAAAGGAGCCCTCAATGAAATTTAAGAAAGAATATCTTAGAAATGGAATACCTGTTGTTATGGCTCCAATGAGAGAGTTTCGGTCTGTGTCAATGGGTATATGGGTGAAAACCGGTTCAAGATTTGAGTCACCTGAAGAAAATGGGATATCCCATTTCCTTGAACATCTATTCTTTAAAGGAACCGAAAAACGTACCCAGAAAGATATAGCAATGGAGATAGACTCCATCGGTGGTGAGCTCAATGCCTTTACCTCAAAGGAAACCACTACTTTCTATATAAGGGTCCTTGATCAATTTCTTGAAAGGGGAATAGGGCTTCTCAGTGACATATTCCTGAATTCTATCTTCCTGGAAGAGGAGATAGAAAAAGAAAAGTCAATCATAAAGGAAGAGATAAAACTTGTTGAAGACACCCCCGATGACTACATCCATGACCTCTTTCACCAGACCATCTGGGATAATTCAGGACTCGGTCAACCCATCCTTGGCAGAAGAGAGACGATAAAGACCTTTTCAAGGGAAAGGCTCCTCAATTACAAAAAGAAATATTATGGGACCAAGGACATAGTAATATCCTGTGCCGGTAGATTTGAACCTGAAAAACTCATAGAGCTCCTCAATAGATTTCTTGGCTCAATGGAGGCTGGCTCCGATCCACCTGAGATTATTAAGCCTGTTTTTCATCCAAGAAAGAATATTCACAGAAAGGACCTCTCAGAGGTGCATCTCTGTCTTGGTGTTGAAGCCTTTGAACTTTCAAGTAAATACCGTTACCACATCTCCATCCTCAATGCCATACTTGGGGGTGGGGTGAGCTCAAGACTCTTTCAGGAGATAAGGGAAAAAAGAGGACTTGCCTACTCTATTTATTCCTATGTAACCGGTTTTCTTGACACAGGGGTCTGGGGTGTTTATGCAGGGACATCAAAAAAGAGATACAATGAGGTGATAGAACTTATAATAAAGGAGATGACAGGTCTCAAAGATACCATTTCAGAGGAAGAGCTGAGAAAGACAAAGGATCAGCTAAAGGGCAATATAATCCTTGGCCTTGAATCTACAGGTAATACCATGTCCCATATAGCAAGACAGGAGATTTACTATAAAAGATATATATCCCTTGAAGAAACCATAAGCCATATAGAAAAGATAAGTCTCAATGAGATAAGAGAGATCGCTGAAAGACTTGTCTCCAGCAATAATTTTGCCATAACACTACTGGGGCCGGTTAAGGAATGAAGAATATTCTTCTTGCAGGGCTGACAGGGAATTATGGCTCCGGTAAAAGCTTTATCCTTGAGAAATTTAGAAAGATGGGTGCCCTGGCAATAAATTCTGATGAAATAGTCAGGACCCTGTTAAAAAAGAATGAGATTAAAAAAGAGGTCAGCAAACTCCTCGGCGAAAAGGTCTTAACCGAGGATGGAGAGCTTGATAGAAAGGCAATTGCTGATATTATATTCAGGGATGCCTATCTCAGGCTCAAACTTGAGGATATAATACATCCAGAGGTCTTTAAGGAGATTAAAAGGCTCATATCTGAGGTTAAAGAAGATAAGGTGATAATAGTGGAGATACCCGTGCTTTTTGAAAGAGGTTACCAGAATAGATTTCATAAGATAATAACGGTTTATGCTGATGAGGCAACGATATTAAGGAGACTCCAGAGAGAAGGTTTATCAAAAGAAGAGATATCCAAAAGATGGGAGGCACAATTCCCCTATGAAAAAAAGATAAGGTCCTCTGATTTTGTGATAGATAATTCTGAAGGAAGGGATATTGACAGACAGATAGTTCACATATATTCACAACTTCAGAAAGAAATTCAAAAAGGAGACAGATATGGAGATCAAGAGACTGGAGGATATTAAAGAACCACCTGTAAGAACAGTCCTTACGATAGGTAATTTTGACGGAGTCCATATGGGACATCAAAGAATTATAAAGCAGGTGGTATCTTCAGCAAAGAGAATAAAAGGTACATCAGTGGTTATGACCTTTGATCCCCATCCAATGAGATACCTTCAACCAGAAAAGGACCTACCTCTCCTCACACTTTGTGATGAAAAGGCCAAGATAATTGAGAAACTGGGTATCCAGATACTTCTCTGCGTAAAATTTGACCAATCCTTTGCAAGCCTTGAGCCGGAGGAATTTATTAAAAAGATACTTGTGGATAAGCTCGCCGTAAGAGAAATAATAATAGGCAAGGACTATAGATTTGGAAAGGCCAAAAAAGGAGATGTAAAGCTTCTTAAGAGGGAAGGAAATAAATATGGCTTCAGGGTTGAGGTGGTAACGCCTGTAAAGATTAAAGGTGAAATAGTCAGCAGTAGCACAATTCGCACACTTATAAAAAAAGGCGAAGTGAAAAGGGTAACCGATTTTCTTGGCAGGCCTTACAGCATTGAAGGCACGGTTGTAAGGGGCACAGGAAGGGGATCAACCATACTGGGGTTTCCAACTGCAAATATCCTTTCAGGGGCAGAATTAATACCAAAAGAAGGCGTATATGCTGTTAAAGTTAAGATAGAAGAGTCTCCTGCGGGTAAAAAGAAAAAAGAAGACAGATTATTAAATGGTATAATGAACATCGGGACAAACCCGACTTTTGGTAATCAGGAGCTCTCGCTGGAGGTTCATATACTTGATTTTAATGAAGATATACTTCACAAATTTATAAAGGTCTACTTTATTGAGAGACTGAGAAATGAAAAAAAATTTTCCTCTCCTGATGCCCTGAGAAAGGCAATAAAAAGGGATATTGAAAAGGCAAGGCTCCACCTTCAGGGCAAGGTTTTTACAGAGGGTCCACATAAGCCCTGACATCAAGTCCCTCTTCTTTTAAAAGACCCATGAGATCTTCAAGAGGCTTATTAGAAATAGCCTTTCCTATCCTCAGCAGATAGATTGCCTCTTGAGCCATTGCCTTCTTTCTCTTTTTTAATTTTATCTGCCTTACTGAACTATCCTTGATGCCCCTTAACATGGTAATTACCTTATCATGGTCAACAGGCTTTCTGGAGAAGATCCTGAGTATTACAAATCTTGAATAGGGTGGCAGATTGTTGAGTTTTCTCATCTCCAACTCAGAGATAGCAAAACCTGTATAATCAAGCCTTCTTATATAATCAAAGGCTTTGTATCCAGGCATCCTTGTCTGAATTATTATCTTACCGCCCTGCCTGATCCTGTCCCTAAGATAATAAACCTCATGGAAAAGCCTTTCAGAGGCCCTGTAATCAGGTAAATTAAGAAGGATATCTGCATCAAGAAGTACACCAAGAGAAAAATTATAATTGATATTTTCCTTTCTTGAACTCGTTGATATGACAATACCCTCCTCTGACCTCACAGGCAGTAAACTCAGTCTATCCGCCAGGACCTCCCTTATCCTTTCAACTCCTCCAGAGACATGTTCAAGCCCTGTACCCTTACAATAGGTACATACTGAGGGGATGTTCTTAATACTATCACATAACCTGCATCTTAAGATCTTCTTGTCCCTGTAATATACAAAAATACCTCCGCAATCACACCTCAGGACATTATTGCAATCCCTGCAATAAATAATTGAATAACCGGTTCTTGGAAATGATAAAAATACCTTTTCATCTTTTTTAATAATATTTTCTATTTGTCTTAAAAGACCCTCAGGGAGTATCTCAAATCCTGATGAGGTTTTTTTGACTATCTTACTGATAATTATAGAAACCTTCTTCTTACCTTCAAAGGTATCAGGATCTCTGGAGGACTTTTTATCCACCCTGTTCATTTCCTCTTTCACCAGCCTGTATTTACCAATCCTGCAATTATAAAAGGATTCAATAGACGGATGTTCTGAAGAAAGATAAACCGGAATCTTTTCAGTATAAGCCCTCATAACCGCCACATCCCTTGCATTAAAATAAGGAGCCTCTTCCTGCTTGTAAGAAAAAGAACACTCCTCAATAACAATAATCCTGGATGGCTTAAAAGGTGCAAAAACAGAATTCCTTGTTCCTATAACAATGGGCTGGCAATCCCCGTAAAAGGCCTTAAGAATTCTTATATAATTCTCCAGTAGCACCAACCTCTTGAGTCTACTATGATAAAGGACTAACCTCTCACCAAAAGAATGGGCCAGACTTTTATAGACCTCCTCTGCAGATTCCACTGTCGGTACAAGGATAATTGCGCCATCTCTACCATTATCTTCTAATAACCTCAGTAATCTGCCAGTCCTTAAGAGATCCTCCATAATAAGATAAGCACTGTACCGGGAAACAGGTCTTACGGGAGTTTTTACATTTATTTCTATATCAAGCTTCTTTTTATTAAATATAAAGGAAGGGATCATGCTTCTGAGAACCACACCTTCTTCAGCTATATAATATCCTGACATCCATTCAAGAAGGCTTATGAGGGTACTGCTGAGCAGAGGAAACTCAAAAACAATCTCCCTGACAGGAAGCGCCTCTCCCTCAAAGTCTACCCCACACCTGAGGACCACACCTCTTAAAAAACTCTTTCTTAAAGGTGCTTCCACAAGCATACCAGGCCTGATCCTGTCCCTCAGCGATTCCGGTACAGAATAGGTCAATGCGCCGAGCCTTAATGGAAAAACAATATCACAATATCTGGCTTTGCTATTCATAAGAATATTATGTCATAATAGAAACTATGATGGCTAAAAAATTAATCTTCCCTGTGCTCCTGTGTGTGGTTACTCTAACAGCCTGTGCCTCTCTGAGGCAGACTGCCTCGTTAAAGGAGGAAAAACTTGAATTACCAGATGAGGAGTTATCGCAGCTTCTGCCCGGGGAGTTTGAAAATTCATATTTTTATTATATCCTTGGTTACCAGGCAGAGCTTCAGGGTGACTGGCAAAAGGGACTGTATTATTACTCTAAGGCTGAATCCCTTGATCCCGCCTCAGTCTTTTTAAAGCTTCAGATAAGTAATCTCCTTATAAGGACTGGTAAGATTGAGGAGGCTATCCTTAAAGCAGAAGAGGCAATAAAGATCAATCCTGATTATGTGCCAGGGCTTTTGCTTCTT
This sequence comes from uncultured bacterium, assembly GCA_938074335.1. GTDB lineage: Bacteria > Nitrospirota > Thermodesulfovibrionia > Thermodesulfovibrionales > CALJEL01 > CALJEL01. The sequence goes on from CALJEL010000013.1 coordinate 47,611, forward strand.
GGTCAGCTTTATAATGCCCAGAGGAGGTCAGAGGATGCCATAAAGACGCTTTTAAAGGTTATAGAAAAAGAACCCTCCACTAAGGAGGCCTATATATTCCTTGGAAGTATCTATGCCTCCCTTGAAAGATTTGATGAGGCTCTCAAAATCTTTGAAAATTTAAGTAAACAATTTCCTGATGAACCCCTTGCCTATTTTTATTCAGGCGCCATCTACCTTGAAAAAAATGAAACCGAAAAAGCAGAAAAGGCCTTTAAAGAGGCAATAGAGAAAAAAGACGATCTTGATGCCGCCTATTTTTACCTCGGATTGATCATGGAGATGAGAGAGAATCTAAAAGAGGCAGAAAGATATTATAAAAAGACTATTGAGCTTAATCCACATAATCTTCAGGCAAGACAGAGGCTCAGCCAGCTTTATATAAAACAGAAATCCTACGGTAATGCGATTACAGAATTAAAAGAGCTCCTCAAACTTTTACCCCAGGACCTTGATGCCCACATGAGGCTGGGACTTCTTTACATGCAACAGGAAAATTATGAAAAGGCAATTGAGGAATTCAGACTCATCCTCCAGAGGAAGCCTGATGCTATAGAGCCGAGATACTATCTTGCCCTCTCTCTTGGTGAACTTGGCAAAAATGATGAGGCAATGAAAGAATTACAGAATATCCTTGAGTATGACCCAAACAATATAAATGCATTACTTAATCTTGGACTTTTTCTCTCAAGACAGAAAAGATATACCGAGGCACTTGAGGCATATGAAAAACTGCTTAAACTCATACCTGACAGACCTGACCCTTATCTCTTCACAGGATCACTGCATATTCAGCTGAATGAGACCGAAAAGGCTATCACTATCCTGGAGGAAGGGATCAGAAAATTTCCTGAACATCCAGATATGCACTTTAATCTTGCAGTTGCCTATGAAAAGGCAAAAAGATTTAATGACATGGAAAAGGAGCTCAGGAAAACCATAGAACTTGACCCTGAGCATTATGAGGCAATGAATTATCTTGGCTATTCCTTTGCAGAAAGAGGGATAAACCTTGATGAGGCCCTTAAACTCATACAGAAGGCCCTTGAGCTGAAACCAGACAGTGGACACATAATTGATAGCCTTGCCTGGGTCTATTATAAGATGGGTAAACTCAATGAGGCTTTAAGAGAAATCAAGAGGGCAATTGAGAAACTCAAAGATGACCCTACCCTTTTTGACCACCTTGGAGATATATACGATGCCCTTGGTATGAAGGACCTTGCAAAAGAGGCATGGAAAAAGGCCCTTGAATTTATAGATAAAGAACCTTCCTTGAAAGAGGGGATTGAAAGGAAATTAAATACCCCCTGAGTGTAGATGAAGCTCCTTGCGCCTGCCAAGATAAACTGGTTCCTCCAGGTTGGTGAAAAAAGGCCTGATGGTTACCACGACATACTGAGCCTCATGCAATTTATTGACCTCTTTGATGAGATAGAACTTGAGCCTTATGAGGAGTTAATAGTTGAGACTGACCTTGATATTCCAATGAAAGAAAATATAGCTTATAAGGCAGCAATAAAACTCAGAGAGAAAACAGGTTATAAAGATGGTGTGAAGATAAGGATTAAAAAGAACATTCCTGCTGGTGCCGGGCTTGGAGGTGGAAGCTCCGATGCCGCCTCCACTCTTATGGGACTTAATAAGCTCTGGGACCTTGGTCTTTCAACTGAAGAACTCGCCGGGATAGGTGCTACGATAGGCTCTGATATACCCTTTTTCTTAAACGGACCATCTGCCATTGTGAGAGGGAGAGGAGATATAATTGAAAAAATAGAGATAAAGGACACCTGTCTACTTCTTCTGGTAAAACCAGAATTCAGCATCTCCTCAGCCTGGGCATATGATGAACTCGACAGGATAAGAAGACAAAAGGAAGGGCAGAAATCTGGAAATCTGGAAGTCCTCACCCTTTCCTCACTGAAGACTGTCAGCTCCTGTACTGAACTGTTTTCTTTCAGAAATGACCTTGAAGAACCTGTCTTCAGGAGTTTTCCCTTATTAAGGGAGATCAAAAAGGACCTTACTCTGAAGGGAGCCCTTTATTCTGGCATGACAGGAAGTGGCTCTGCCATATTCGGGGTATTCAGCTCAGAAGAGGAGGTCCTGAAGATTCAGGACAGATTTAAAAAACACTGGACAAGGATCGTCAGGACAATTAGTAGTATGACAGATGATAGCATCATTGTGTAGTGCCAATTAGAGCGACCGTGCAATTGTGCTACAGCACTACAGATTAGAGTGACCGTGCAATTGTCGCTCTGTCGCACTGTCGTGAAATGCCTTCATCTTCAGATAAAGCTCTGATAGTTCCTTCTCTGGCACAGAATCCCAGACTATTCCACAACCTGCATAATAGGACAATCTATTACCACTGCCTATGGCTGTCCTTATAAGGACAGAAAGGACAAAATCTCCATCTGACCTTAAAAGCCCTGCACAGCCACAGTAATAGCTCCTTGGATGGGGCTCAAGACCCTCTATTATCTCCACTGCCTTCCGCTTGGGTGCACCTGTAACAGAGGCCGGTGGAAAGGTTGCCTTGAGTATATCCACAATCTCTTTATCTGTAATTGCCTCAACTGTTGAATGCATCTGAAAAAGGGTCTGGTATCCTGTAATCTTGAAGAGTTCTGTTACCCTCACACTGCCATTCCTTGCAATCCTGCCAAGGTCATTTCTCATCATATCTGTAATCATGAGGTTCTCAGCCTTATCCTTTTCGCTGTTTATAAGTGCCTGGGCTGTGGTAGCTGTACCTTTTATGGGTTTGCTCCTTATAATGCTGCCCTCCTTTTGAAGGAATAACTCCATGGAGCCCGAGATAATATAAAAATCACCTGCATTGAAACAGAATGAATAAGGCACAGGCTGGCTATGGTGAAATCTATAAAATAAGGACTCAGGGAAGCCATCAAGCTCAAAATCAAATCTATTTGTCAGATTCACCTGATAGATTATTCCCTCAGCTATGAGTTCCTTTATCTTCAGTACAGAGTTTTTATAATCATCATCATTGAGAGAGGCTCCCTTTAAAGAAAGCCTGCAGGGGTAAATCTCCGGGGATGTTTCATTAAAATCATTCACTTCAATGAGGGCAACAGGAGGAAGATCTGATTTTTTTATGTTAAGATCAAGTAATCCTCCCGAGAGGTCATAGGAGAGTATGATAAAATAATCTTTATTAAAAAAGGAAAATCTTCCGAGGTCATCAAGATTATTAAAAAATCTCAGACTGCCTGTGTCTGCCCTGTAAAAAAGGCCTTTATCTCTCTTAAGCCAGGTCCCGTTGAGTAGCAAATCTTTCATCTATTTTCCTCATCAATTATTCTATTAAGCTCATGGATTATATCTTCAGGTATGGAAAAATCGTTATCCATAATCTTTGTAACCGGTACCGCACCAGAGATACTGTTTGTAATAATCAGGGAGTCTGCTTCCATTAATTCCTCAATCCCTATCCTCACCTCTTTTATATCAATCTTTTCCATTAATATGCTCAGGGTAGTCCCTCTCAGGAGGCCACATTGAAGGGCAGGAGTCATAAAAAGGTCATCCTTTATTATCAGGAGGTTTGATGAAGAGCATTCGGTTATCTCATCTTTTTCATTTAATATAATGGCATCATCAAATCCATCAATTACCGCCTTTCTTTTTACAAGGATATTGAAAAGATAATTCATGGTCTTGTGATATATAACTGGATCCCTTGAATTTCTCCTGAAAGGAGAGATGGTTAAATTAACGGTCTTAAGCCTTTTATAGGGTTTTGCTATTACCTTTACCTTATAACCATCCGGCAGTGAATCATATCTTGTATCACCTGAAGCAATAAGGCAAAACTTTACATAGAGATCCCTTTTGCCTCCTGTCTCCTTTTCAATCATCTGGATGAATTCTTCAAGCTGAGGACATGGTATTTTTAAAAAATTGGCAGAACCCTTAAGCCTCTCATAGTGCCTGATTAATTTCTTTGTCCTGCCCCTCCAGAGGATTGTCTCAAAAAGGCCCTCACCATAAAGGAGTGTCCTGCTCAATATGTGGCAGTCACCGCTTATATCCTGAGGGTTGCTCATGTGGCCATAAGGTCAAGTAAAACAAGCCTCAGGGCCTTAAGAGGATCTTCCTCACGCATTATAGCCCTGCCAAGGACAATGTAGTCTGCCCCTGCCCTGAAGGCCTCTCTCGGCGTAACAGTCCTTTTCTGGTCATCAGGAGGATTCCAGGAGAGTCTTATACCCGGCACTACAACAAGAAAATCCTTTCCGCAGGAATTCTTTATGCTCTCTATTTCCTGACCGGAGGCAACAACACCGTCAAGACCTGCATTAAAGGCAAGCCTTGAGAGGTGTTTTACATGTGTCCTTATGCTGTGAGGTATACAGAGTTCATTTTTAAGTGCCTCGGAGGAAAGGCTTGTAAGTACCGTAACCCCTATTAATTTAGGTCTTGGAAGATTCTCCTTAAGACAGGTCTCCACAACTGCATCCCTTGTTTGTCTCATCATATCAAGACCACCTGAGGTATGCATGTTCAGCATAAATACACCAAGTCTGGTAACAACCTTTGCAGTCCTGCTTACCGTATTTGGTATATCATGGAGTTTAAGGTCAAGAAAGACCTTCTTTCCTTTTTCTGTTATCCTGCGGATAATCTCAGGGCCTCCTGCTGTAAAAAGCTCAAGACCAACTTTAAATATCTGAATGTCCTCAGAAAACCTGTCAACAAGCTGAAGGGCATACTCAGGTTCATGGGTATCAAGGGAAAGTATTATGCGTTCTCTTACAGGCATATCAGACCTTTGGAAGCGTTATCCCCTTCTGTGACTGATATTTCCCTGCCTTATCGGCATAGGACACCTCGCAGATCTCTATGCCCTTTAAAAATATGAGCTGGGCTATACCTTCATTTGCATAGATCCTTGCCGGAAGCGGGGTTGTATTGGATATCTCAATAGTGACATGGCCTTCCCATTCTGGCTCAAGGGGGGTTACATTCACTATCAGGCCACATCTCGCATAGGTGGATTTTCCAAGACATATGACAATAACATCCCTTGGTATCCTGAAATACTCCACAGAATAACCAAGGACAAAAGAGTTAGGTGGTATGATGCAGACATCTCCCCTGAATTCAACAAAGCTATTAGGGTCAAAATTCTTCGGATCAACCACAGTGGCATTTATATTGGTAAAGATCTTAAACTCATCAGCAATCCTCATGTCATAACCATAGGAACTTACACCATAAGAGATAACACCTTCTCTTACCTGCTCAGGACTGAAAGGCTCTATCATGCCTTTTGCTGCCATCTCCTTTATCCATCGGTCATTCATCACCATAAAATTCCTCCCTGTACTTATACTAACAAAAAAGCTTCTGAACTTTTCCCTGCCATAGCTTGCTATAGTATTATCTGGACTTTCTCACTGAGGGAAAGGATTTGTTGTGTTTACCCTCAATTATAAATAGCTCCTGAAACTCCACCTACAGCTTGGTCTTTAAAAGTTTGTATTCTATGCTGTCCACCAGTGCCTGCCATGAGGCCTCTATAATATTTTCAGAGACCCCAACCGTTCCCCATCTTTCATGTTCATCACCTGATTCAACAAGCACCCTCACCTTTGCAGCAGTTCCCTTCCCAGGTTGAAGTACCCTTACCTTGTAGTCATGAAGTTTTACACTCTTTAAGGCCGGATAAAATCTCTCCAATGCCTTTCTCAGGGCATTATCAAGGGCATTGACAGGCCCATCACCGGTAGCTGCAGTATGCTCCACATGTCCGGCAACCTTTACCATTATGGTTGCCTCGCTGAAGGGCTCTCCACCATCCCTTCTCTTTTCCACTATAACCCTGAATCCTATAAGATCGAAGAATTTTCTGTAAAGACCCAGGTGCTTCTTCATCAGAAGCTCAAAAGATGCCTCTGCAGCCTCAAACTGAAATCCCTGGTTTTCCAGCTCCTTAAGTGTTGAAACAAGGTCTTTAAGCTCCGGCGAGTCAGGGTCTATCTTTATTCCAAATTCCTGTGCCTTTCTTATGATATTGCTTTTGCCAGCCAGGTCACTGAGGAGAACCCTCTGAGAGTTTCCCACAAGCTCGGGTCTTATGTGTTCATAGGTCTCGGGATTTTTTAAAATAGCACTTACATGAACCCCGGCCTTATGGGCAAAGGCACTATCACCCACAAAGGGCTGGCGTTTGAAATGCCTGAGATTTGCTATCTCATTAACGAATCTTGAGACATCCCTGAGCTTCTTAAGGTTCTCATCAGAAATGCATCTATAACCAAGCTTTAACTGAAGATTAGGTATAACAGAGCAGAGATTGGCATTTCCACATCTCTCACCAAGTCCGTTTATCGTACCCTGAACCTGTATTGCCCCTTCCTGAACAGCCACAATGGAATTGGAGACAGCACAATCCGAGTCATTATGGGCATGTATTCCAAGGGGTATCTTTATGACCTTCTTGATAGCCCTCACGATCTCTGCAATTTCTGCGGGCAAACTACCTCCATTTGTATCACAGAGGATAATCCTGTCTGCTCCTGCCTTCTCTGCCTCCCTTAAGCACTTAAGGGCATATTCAGGATTGTATTTATAACCATCAAAAAGATGCTCTGCGTCAAAAAAAACAAGGGGTATCTTCTTTTTGAGATAATAGATGGAATCATGAATCAGTCTGAGATTTTCATCAAGGCTGCACCTCAGGGCCTCTTTTACATGGAAGTCCCAGGTCTTACCAAACAGGGTAACTATCTCTGTAGATGCCTCAAGGAGCTCCTTTAAAAGTGGATCTTCCGATGCCTTATGGCCTGGTTTGCAGGTGCTTCCAAAGGCAACAAGTCTCGCATTCTTTAATTTAAGTTTTTTAGCCCTTTTAAAAAATTCTGTCTCCTTTGGATTTGAGCCGGGCCATCCACCCTCAATAAAATGAATCCCGAACTCATCCAGCTTTTCTGCAATCCTGAGCTTATCCTCCACAGAAAAAGCTATGTCCTCTGCCTGTGCACCGTCCCTCAGGGTGGTATCGTATATCTCAATTCTTTTCATATATAATTACTTCTCACCTTCAGCCTTAGCAAGTTCAAAGGCATCATGCAATACCCTTACAGCAAGCTCGGTATATTTTGCCTCTATAAGGCATGAGACCTTAATCTCAGAGGTGCTGATTGCCATAATATTTATACCATGCCTTGCGAGGGTTTCAAACATCTTTGCTGCAACACCTGAATGGGTCCTCATACCAACTCCCACAATAGAAACCTTTGCAATATCCTCCCTGAGATCAACACCAGAGGCTCCTAACTCCCTTGCAATGGCCTCGGTTATTGATAATGCCTTGTTTGAATCAGTCTTTGCAACAGTGAAGGATATGTCCGTTGCCCTTCCATCACTTGAGACATTCTGAACAATCATATCAACCACAATATTAGCATCTGCTATAGCTTTGAAGAGTCTTGCTGCGATACCTGGCCTGTCAGGTACTGCCTTAATCGTGATCTTTGATTGATTCTTATCATAGGCAACTCCTGATACAACAACCTTCTCCATCTCTTTATCCTCCTTTGTTACCAGTGTTCCAGGATTATCATTAAAACTTGATCTAACCACAACAGGCACATTATACTTCATGGCAAACTCCACAGACCTTGTCTGGAGCACCTTTGCTCCAAGGCTTGCAAGTTCAAGCATCTCTTCATAGGATATTTTATCAAGTTTCCTTGCCTCTGGCACTATATTTGGATCAGTTGTATAAACACCATCAACATCAGTGTAGATCTCACAGAGGTCTGCCTTGAGTGCAGCAGCAATAGCAACCGCTGTGAGGTCAGAGCCTCCCCTTCCCAGGGTGGTAACCTCATCAGACTCTGTTATCCCCTGAAATCCTGCCACCACAACGATATAGCCTTCATCAAGTGCTCTCTTTGCCCTGTCTGCCTCTATTCTCTCAATCCTCGCCTTGGTATGAACAGGCTCTGTTATTATACCCATCTGCCTTCCTGTAAGGGCTATAGCCTTTTTCCCGAGTGCCTGAACAGCCATTGCTGTAAGGGCGGTGGTAACCCTCTCACCTGAGGAGAGAAGAAGATCCATCTCTCGTTCTCCGGGATTAGGAGATACCTCATGGGCAAGCCTTATAAGATTGTCTGTCTCACCTGCCATGGCAGAGACAACCACAACAACCCTGTGACCTTCATCAGCTGTCCTTACCACCCTTCTGGCAACAGCCTTTATCCTTTCAGTATTGGCAACAGAGGTTCCACCATATTTTTGAACAATAAGCATCTTTAACTATCCTCCCTGAAACAATCTTATATCTAATATCTAAGCCTTTAACCAGGTTAAGATTATCCAGCAATCTTTGCTCATTTATAATTTTTATATTTTACTCTAAAGGAGGAATAAATTAAAACTGATTAGCAGTTAATAACTGAGCAGTAGAGCAACAGAGCAACAGTTAAATAATAATATAAAAAATTCCTTAATAAAAACTACTGCTCTACTGCTCTGCTGGTCTAAGAAGACTTTGAGGCATACCCCGCCATTAAAAATGCATTTCTATCACCAAATTTAGGTGAATAATTTCTTATTATAATGCTGGCACAGAGGCAGGTTGATTGAGAGCCTTATCCACAAATTTTTGCCTTGTAAGGGGCAATTCATGAATTGCCCCTTACAAACTATATTAATATAATGCCATAATAGTAGCAGCAGAGTTCATTATCAAGGTCATTGATAAAGGTCCTCTCTATTCCGTCTTCAAAGGCGATTCTCACAAAACAAAACCCACCTTCCAGAATAGAATGTCTTTCCTCAATAACCTCACCGACACCCCATTCATGATTCTTTTTGTGCAATACCCTGTCACCGACCTTGAGATATAGTCTCAAATATCCTCCTTATTTAAAATACCATAACAAAAAGGCTTATTACCATATCCATTACTTCACCAAAAATCTAAACGAAAGCGAATTTGCCCATCTGTTGACTTTTTTCTTGCTTTAGCCTAAAATTAAATAAAAAATTCAGGAGAATTTATGGCAACAAAGGTATTACTTGCTGACGACAGTATAACAATTCAGAAGGTGGTTGAACTGATTCTTACTGAGCAGGGTTTTGAGGTAAAGACAGTGAATAATGGCCAGGAAGCCATAACAGCCATGCTCTCCTATACTCCTGACATAGTACTTGCCGATGCAGAGATGCCCCTTCTAAATGGCTATCAGTTATGTGAAAGGATTAAAAACAATGCACGAACAAAACACATACCTGTGATACTCCTCGCAGGTGCCTTTGAACCAATTGATGCGGAACTGGCAAAAAATGTAAAGGCAGATGGAACCCTTACAAAACCCTTTGAGGCACAGGAATTGCTTAATAAGATAAATTCATTTTTAAGTAAAGAGCAAAGACAGGAAGAAATAATAGAAGAACCTGGGGAGATATTAACCTCTGAATCTGCTATTTCAGAACCCGTTGAAGAGGCTGTAATGGTTGAAGAAGAGGTGTGGGAAATTGAAGAGCCCGAGATGGCCATAGAAAGAGCTGAAGAATCAATAACTCCTGTTGAAGAACAAAAAGAGGCAATTGCACAATTTGAAGAAAAACCTGTCAGAGAAGAAAAAGCTGCACCAGCCATTCCACCCGTATCTGAAATTTCTAAGGAATCTCTTGAAAGGGCTATTATTGATGCCGTGAGACAGGTATTAGCAAGTTCTGATATTAATTCAGTAATTAGAGCAGCTGTAAAAGACTCTGTTGAAAAGATGCTTGCTGAAAGGCTTCCAGTCCTTGTAGAAGACCTTACAAAGGAATTACTTAAAGGTTCTCTTTCAGGGATCTCAAAGGAGATAGAGAAGGTGCTATGGGAGACCCTGCCTGACCTTGCTGAGATGCTGATTACAAAAGAGATAGAGAGGATAAAGGTCTCCTTATCCTGAAAAATCTCTCCCTGCTATGAAAGATATCAAATCCTTTGAACCAAAAAATTGTGAAGATAGGCTTTATAATTTCTGGATAACCCACAACCTCTTCAGGCCATCTGAGGAGGGAGGTGAAGCCTATTGTATCGTTATCCCCCCTCCAAATATTACAGGCTCCCTCCATATGGGTCATGCCCTTAATGCCACGCTTCAGGATATTCTTATAAGATGGAAGAGGATGCTCGGATTCAAAACCCTCTGGCTCCCTGGCACAGACCATGCTGGAATCGCCACTCAGAATGTGGTTGAAAGGATTCTTCAAAAAGAAAATCTCACAAGAGAGATTATTGGCAGGGAGGCCTTTATAAAAAGGGTGTGGCAATGGAAAGAGATATCAGGAGGTCAGATAATCAATCAGCTAAAAAGACTTGGTGCATCCTGTGACTGGTCAAGGCAGAGGTTCACCATGGATGAAGGCCTCTCAAGGGCAGTTAGAGAGGTATTCGTAAGACTCTTTAATGAAGGACTGATATACAGGGATTACAGACTTATCAACTGGTGTCCGAGGTGTCACACAGCCCTTTCAGATCTGGAGGTGGAGTATGAGGAGGTTGAGGGAAGGCTTTATTATATAAGATATCCATTCTTTGATAAAAAGGGATACATCACTGTTGCCACAACAAGACCCGAGACCATGCTCGGTGACACTGCAGTTGCTGTGAATCCTGAGGATAAAAGATATTCATCTCTTATCGGAAAGGAGCTCCTTCTGCCGCTTACTGGCAGGAAGATAAAGATTATCGGTGATAGTGCTGTTGAAATGGAATTTGGCACAGGTGCTGTTAAGGTCACCCCTGCACATGACTTCACAGATGAGGAGATAGCAAAAAGACATAATTTACCTTCCATAATAGTGATTGACAGGGATGCCAAGCTCACGCCTGAAGCTGGTAAAAAATATGAAGGACTTGACAGATATGTGGCCAGAAAGCAGGTAATAAATGATCTCAGGGCAGAGGGACTGCTTGAAAAAGAAGAACGCTACATCCATTCAATAGGTCACTGTTATAGATGTAAGACAGCCATTGAGCCCCTTCCAACCCTTCAGTGGTATGTGAAGATTGAACCCCTTGCAAGACCTGCCATAGAAGCTGTGAGATCCGGCAGGATAAGGATAATCCCTGATTCATGGCTTAACAGTTATTATTCATGGATGGAAAACATAAAGGACTGGTGCATCTCAAGGCAGATATGGTGGGGGCACAGGATACCTGTCTGGTACTGTCCTCAGTGTAAAGACGAAAGGGGAAGAAGACAGGGTGAAAGGATAATCATAAAGTTGTCAAAACCTTTATCCCTGAAGGGTGTTGTCAAAGAAAAGGCAACCTATGCAGAACTCAAGGACTGTGGTCTTTCTCATTCTGAGATCATATCCCTTATAGATTCCCTTGAGATGGACAGGGATATCAAACCAATTGTATCATCAACTGACATCAAGAACTGCCCTGAATGTGGTTCAGAAGTCTTACAGGATACAGATGTGCTTGACACATGGTTTTCTTCTGCCCTTTGGCCCTTCTCTACCCTTGGATGGCCTGAAGATACAGAGGATCTCAAGACCTTTTATCCCACAAGTGTCCTTGTAACAGCCTTTGATATTCTCTTCTTCTGGGTAGCAAGGATGATAATGATGGGGCTTAAATTCATGAACGATGTGCCATTCAGGGATGTCTATATCCATGCAATAGTGAGGGACGAAAAGGGTCAGAAGATGTCAAAGTCAAAGGGCAATGTGATTGATCCTCTTGTGATGATGGATAAATATGGCACAGATGCCTTCAGATTTACCCTTGCAGCCTTTGCTGCCCAGGGCAGGGATATAAGATTTTCAGAAGAGAGACTTGAGGGATACAGGGCATTTGTTAATAAACTCTGGAATGCCTCCAGATTCATTGCCATGAATACAGAAGGGCTTAAAGAACTGCCAGGGGATGACTATATAAATAAAAAAAGGAAGTCCTTAAACCTTCCTTCTCGCTGGATACTTCATAGACTGGCACTTACAGCCGAGGAGCTTAACAGGGCCCTTCAGCAGTACAGGTTTAATGATGCTGCCAGTTCAATATACCAGTTCATATGGCATGAGCTCTGTGACTGGTACCTGGAATTCTCCAAGATTTATCTTTATCAAATTTCTAATGGGTCTGAGAAAAAAGATACCCAGGAGGTGCTTCTTTATGTCCTTGAAAAGACCCTGAGACTTCTTCATCCCTTTATGCCTTTTGTAACTGAGGAGATATGGCAGCATATACCCCACAGGGAAGTGAGCATCATGATAGCACCTTATCCAGAAAAGATGCAGACTGATGAAGAGGCGGAGCAGAAGATATCCTGTCTCCTTAATACTATTATGAGTATAAGAACAATAAGAGGTGAACTCAATATCCAGCCATCAAAAGAACTTGAACTTCTTGTAAGGACCCCCTCAAGGGAGGCTACGGATATATTAAGAGAACATGAGCTACATATAAAGAAATTATCAAAGGTCAGCAATGTAAATATAGGAGAAGACATAACAAGGCCCAGGGGTTCTGCTGTTGCTGTGAGAGATGGCCTTGAGATATATATACCGCTTGAAGGAATTGTTGATGTAAGTCAGGAGATAAATAGATTGAAAAAGGAACTGGGCTCAATTCTCAGGGAGATGGAATTTATTAATAAAAAGCTTATGAATGAAGACTTCCTTAAGAAAGCACCACTTCATGTAGTGGAAAAAGAAAAAAAGGAATACGAAAGTTTAGTAATTAAAAAGCAGAAGCTAACAGAAAGCATAGAAAGGCTTAAAGAAATGCAATGAGCATCCCTCCTGAGATAAGGGAATTTTTTAAAAAGGTACTTTTAGAGGATATATCATATCGTGACATAACTACTGAACTTATTATCCCTCCTGAAAGCACCTCAGCTGCAATTATCAAGGCAAAGGAAGATTTTATACTGGCAGGAATGCCCTTTGTTAAAGAACTCTTTAAGATTTATGACCCTCAGATTACCTTCAATATTTTAAAAGAAGATGGCTCCGAGATAAATGATGGAGATATACTTGCAGAGATTAAAGGGAAAACCCGTTCGATACTTGCCTGTGAAAGGACAGGTCTTAATATCTTACAAAGGCTCTCAGGTATTGCAACCCTCACAAAGAAATTTGTCATGGAAATAAATGGCACAGGTTGCAGGATCCTTGATACAAGAAAGACAACACCAGGAATGAGATATCTTGAAAAATATGCTGTTAGAACAGGTGGGGGCTACAATCACAGGTCAGGCCTTTATGATGGGATACTCATTAAGGATAATCATATAAAGGTAGCTGGAGGCATCAGAAAGGCAATAGATACCTTAAAAGATAACAGGGCCTTCCATCACCTTTTAAAGATCGAGGTTGAGGTAAAGGATATTGCCGGGGTGAAGGAGGCAATAGAGGCAGGTGCAGATATTATAATGCTTGATAATATGGATATAGAGGAAGTCAAAAAGGCAGTAAGGATCATCAGAGAGAAAGACCCCTCTATACTCATAGAGGCCTCCGGGAATATAAATCTTAAAAATGTCCGTGCCATTGCTGAGACAGGTGTTAACTTCATATCAGCAGGAATGCTCACCCATTCAGCAAGGGCAGTGGATATCAGCCTGAAGATTATTGATTAGAATCGAAGGGCTGTTAGCTCACCACGCATGGAGGACTATACATACAGACCTCCATGTCGTTGCCCCCCTGCTCTTATATAATATTCATGCATAATTAGTCTTCTCTTTAATTCTATGCCGAGGTTATAACCACATAAGGCTCCTCCGCTTCCCACTATCCTGTGACAGGGTATCACAATAGGTAAGGGATTTTTCTTGAGTGCCTGACCTACGGCCCTGCAAGCAGAGGGAATCCCTATCTGCCTTGCGAGCCAACCATAGGTCCTTGTTTCTCCAAAAGGTATCCCTTTCAGTTTATGCCAGACAGAAAGCTCAAATTCAGAAAAATATGAGATTTCCTCTTTAAGGTCAAGGACTGTCCTTAATTGAAAGGAAACCCTTTTACCGGAAAAATATTCCATGAACTGAGAATGGATATATTCCGGTAACTTTTTCCTTTTAACCCTCGGTTCAGGGCCGCACTCATACCCCGAAAAATCTGACAATTTTGAGACCCCGCTTTTTTTAAAATAAAAAGGAAATCTCTTTTCTATTACTTCACCTGAAAGGGCAGTAGATATTCCGTAGAGAATCTCCTCATCAAAAAGGATAGAAAAGCTACCAAATATCGTATCTATCTCATCAAGGCAAAGGATCTTGTCATTATCCATTACCTGACTGACTTCACACCGTTAAGGCAGAGGAATGATAGACCTCTACCCTGTCACCACCCAGTCTGATTGCCTCTTTAAGTGCCCTCTCAGCACACCAGAGCAATTCTTCAGCTGTCTGAGCCTCAAGGAGTGCAAGACCAACACTCACAGTAACCCTCCCTTTGGGCAGGGTCTCTGCATAGAGGAATGGATGATTTTTTATGATAGCACTGAATCTATTTCCAAGGGACCTGGCTGCCTCAAAGGATGTATTTGCAAGTATTATGGCGAAGGCATCACCCCCGTATCTGACCACCACATCAGAACCCCTTGTATTCTTCTTAAGAAGCTCGGCGATCTTTTTGAGAACAAGATTTCCGTAAAATTCACCTCTTTCAGAAACATATCTTCCAAAGAAATCAACATCAAGCAGTAAAAGATTGAGCGGTAGTTTATATCTATGTGCCCTCTCCACCTCCTGAGCAAGCCTCAGGACAAGATATCTGTGATTGAAAAGACCTGTGAGGTCATCAACAAGACGTGCCTTCCTTGGATAGAGCATTTCCAGTTCCTGTATATGTGAAATGAGATCCTTAGGTTCAAAGGTATGCCTTTTTATGATTCTCTCAATTCGACCAAGGAGTTCAAGCCTTTCATCTACAGGTATATCCTTCTGAGTCAATAAGAAGAGCGGTATATCTTTACTTACTGGATTTTCCTTTAATTGTCTGACCATATCAAAGCCCGATATATCAGGTAGATCCAAGCCAATCAATATCATGGAAGGCCTTACAGCAGAGGCAAGCTCAAGACCACTCTTTCCATCCTTTGCCTCATGAACAATAAAACCACCTGAAAAAAAAGTATCCTTAAGCTCAGTAAGAGAGCCTGGATCGCTCTCGATAATCAGGACACTTTTTGGTACCCTGTCCCTCTGCATTGATAAGGCAAGCTCCTCAAGTCTCAAAAGAAGCGCCTCCTTGTCAAGAGGTTTAAGAAGATAATCTGCTGCCCCAAGTGTGAAGGCAAGCTCCCTGTTGTCAACTATTGAATGTATTATAACAGGAATTGAAGATGTTTCCTCAAAGGCCTTCAGCTCCTGGAGGACCTCCCAGCCATCCTTTTTTGGAATCATTATATCAAGGATTATCGCAAAGGGCCTGAGCATCCTTGCCTTTTCTATCCCCTCTATTCCGTCATAGGCATGGGCAACCCTGTAACCAGCCTGGGTAAGATGGAGGGTAAGCAGCTCCACAGTAGCAAGGTCATCCTCTACAAGGAGTATAAGAGGTGCATCCTCTTTGTAGGTTTTAAAGTCCATTTTTGCTGTTTCCACCTCAAGGATTGATTCCTTTGCCTCAGGCACATAAGCAGGGATAAAGAAGGTAAAGGTGCTACCTTTCCCTGGAGCACTTTCAAGACTGAGCTCGCCTCCGTGAAGCTCTACAAGTCTTTTGGTTAAGGCGAGCCCAAGGCCAGCTCCTCCCACCTGCCTTGATAAGGATGAATCAGCCTGTTCAAATTCATCAAATATCCTCGCCTGATCCTCGGGTTTTATTCCTATGCCTGTATCCCAGACAGAACAGAGGATTACCTCAGCATCAGGTGGCAGGCTTCCATACCTGCCCGCTATGTTTTTATCCTTCGTGATTACAAGACCTATTCTTCCAGCCTCAGGTGTAAATTTTATAGCATTGTTTAAAAGATTATAGAGTATCTGTTTCAGTTTTATCCTGTCAGCCGTAATATCTCCAACCCCTTCCTGAATATTGAGATGAACCCTGATATTCTTTCTTGATGCCATCAGCTCTATAGTCTTTATGACATCCTCAACAGTTTCCTTCAGTGAGAATGTCTCATAAACCATATCATATTTTCCGGATTCTATCTTTGAGAGGTCAAGGACATTGTTTATAAGCTCAAGAAGGTATTTACCTGCATTGTGGATATTCCTGATATATCTCTCCTGTTCAGGAGAAAGCCCCCCTTGGATTTTTTCCAGAAGGACCTCAGAAAAACCGAGGATTGTATTAAGAGGAGTCCTGAACTCATGACTCATATTGGCTATAAATCTGGCCTTTGCATTATTAAGTCTTTCAAGTTCTATATTTGTCCTCTGCAGCTCCTCTATTTTTTTTTCAACATCAGCATCTTCCATCAATGGAAAACCTTTACCGAGAATTACAGAGGCAAAGGAAGATAATATACTGAGGATCAAATTATCTTTTTCAGTATAATCCCTCTGTCTTCTGTCCATAACAGACAGAACCGCCAGTGTTGTTGTCTGAAAATTTATGGGAACTGCAATAAGAGACCTTATATCCTCTTTAAGTAAAGGGTCTGAAAAATCGGGAAGATCTTTAATATTTCCAATCCTGAGCCATTCACCTTTTTCAAAACAATCCCTGAAAATTCTTTCAAGCAAAGGGATATTACTCTCAAGGAATTTTTTACTCAGTCCGGATGAGGATAAAACCTTTAAAGAAGAATCCTCCAGCTTAACAAAGATCCCGGCAGAAGACTTTAAGAGACCCATTGCTATCTCCAGGAGTCTGGAATATAATTTCTCTGAGGGATAGCCTGTAATTGATCTCAGAAGATTCTCTATCTCTCTGATTGTATTCACCCATTCAGAGAGATCTGTCTTTATACTCTTATACCTGCCACCAGTAAGAAGAAAATACCTTGCTGCAATCGGGCCTATAACCTCTGCATGTAGTTCTATCCTCAACCTCTCAGAAAGTTCTGTATCCTCTGTCATATTAATTATAAGGTCAGGACTGTATCTCTTTAATGGTTCTATTTCTTTCAAGACAGGGATGCCCCATTTTTTTGCCAGCACCGCTCCTGGTGCATTATCGGAGGGCTCTACAACTGCAGAAACACGGATCTCAGGCTCTTCCCTCAGGAAGGAGAGAAGTGTACCTCCACCCACGCTACCACCTATTATGACAACCTTTATCAATCCTTAGACCTTATAATCTCCCACATCATAGAAAGAAATTCTAAAACAAGTTCAGGATCCCACTGGCCGCTTAACCTCTCCTCATTCATGATCTCAAGTACCCTTGATGGCGGGAGTCCGTCCCTGTAAGGTCTTACAGAAACCATGGCATCATAGGCATCAACTACTGACAATATCCTCGCAATCAGAGGAATATCCCTTGAAGAAAGTCCATCAGGGAATCCCCTGCCATCCCATCTCTCATGATGATGTCTTATTACAGGGAGGGCATCTTTCATTGAATGCAGGGGTCTGCATATCTCCTCACCTATCAGGACATGCCTCTTGACCTCCTCCATCTCATCCTTTGTAAGTTTACCTTTTTTATGAAGTATACCCTCATTGATACCAATCTTGCCAACATCATGAAGAAGACCTGCCTTTCTGAGAACCTCGTGTTCTTCTGGTGATATCCTGAGATAAGAGGCAAATCTGGTAGATAGCTCACTTACCCTTGTAGAGTGTCCCTTTGTATAAGGGTCTCTTGCCTCAAGGGCGATGGCAAGTGTAAGGATAATATTTTCAGAATGTTCAAGCTCATCATAGAGCGCCTTCAATTTCAGAAGGGACATTATCTTGGTGACAAGTTCAGTGGAATCAAAGGGCTTGCTTATAAAATCATCAGCACCGCATTCAAGACCTGTGATCCTGCTTTTTTTGTCTGTAAGGGCTGTAAGAAGAATAACAGGTACATATTTCTTACCGGATATGGATTTAAGCATGCTGCAGAGCTGAAAGCCATTTATACCTGGCATCATGACATCAACCACTGCTATATCAATATTGTCCTTTTTGAATATCTCTAAGGCAGATTCACCATTAAGTGCCTTATATACCCTGAAACCAGCCTTCTGAAAGATAGTCTCAAGAAGCTCTAAGTTTGTCTCTATATCGTCCACAACAAGGACAGAGGGTAGCCTTTTTGCAATAACAGAATTTTCCATCATCATTATTTAAATTAAAGCATTAATAAATAAATTTGTCAATATTTTTGTATTTCCTCAATTTGTCGATAGAAATGCATTTTCAATGGCGGGGTATGCCTCAAAGCCTTTATAATGCGACAAATTTTTATTTATCATGTATTAAACAGTTTTGCACCAAAAGGTGAAGTAAGAAATGTTCGGTGATGTTATTAAAAATCTTACACTAAGGTGTCGCGATAAAGCCTTTTCGGCATCCCCCGCCATTCCTATCGGCAGTTTAGGGATATTTTTGAAATATTTTAGAGAGGGTCTAATTGGTGTCAATATGAAGTTATGGAGCGTTGCTGGATCAGGCGTGCGACTGT
>CALJEL010000014.1 GCA_938074335.1 uncultured bacterium
GTTAAGGAAAAAAAAGTCTATATTTGACAATATTGAAAAGGCAAAACAATTTGGAGTTGATTTACCAAAGGGCATTCTTTTATATGGAATGCCTGGATGTGGCAAATCACTTACAGCAAAGGTTACGGCAAATTATTTTGAAATGCCTCTTTTGAGGCTTGATATGGGAATGATTATGGGACCCTATGTGGGGCAATCTGAAGAAAATATGAGAAAGGCTATAAAACTGGCTGAATCCATAGCACCATCTGTTCTATGGATTGATGAGCTTGAGAAAGCTTTCGCTGGCATAAAAGGCAGTAGCACAGGAGGCTCTGCAGAGATTTCAGCTAGAATATTTGGAACGATACTAACTTGGATGCAAGAGAAGAAAAAACCAGTTTTTGTTGTTGCTACTGCAAACAGCATAGAAGGAATGCCACCAGAGTTTTTAAGAAAAGGTAGATTTGATGAGATATTCTTTGTAAACTTCCCAAAAGAAGCAGAGATTGAAGAAATCATCAAAGTACATATTAACAAAAGAGACAAAACTGACTGGCTGGAAAAAATAGATATAAAAACCCTTATTAAGGAGATGGAGAAAAAAAGATTTTCAGGTGCAGATGTGGAGGCTGTGGTAAAAGAGGCTGTGGAAACAGCTTTTGTGGAAAAAAGAAACGATGTCACAACCGATGATTTCCTGAAAATATTAAAGGATTTTAAAACAATCTCAGAAACAATGAAAGAGGAAATCAGCAGCATGGAAGAAAAAGCAAAAAAATATGGTTTTAAAGCCGCTAATTGACAAAAGAGTCAAACTGTGTATACATTATAATGTGTTGATTTAAGATGGTCTTGATTTATAAAGAAAAAACTGAATTAATTGTTAAGGAGGCTTTAAATGAATGTTGAATTGTTCATGGAATTTATTGATGAAATTGCAGAGGATTATGAAAATTATGGGCAGGGAAAGCCAGAGCGAGAATGGTTGTATGAGGCAATAAAAAGACATATTGTTGATGTCTCTGATGAAGAGGCAGAAAAAATTGTAGATAAGCTAATAGAGGGTGTAAGGATGTACAGAAAAATGAAGGAGGACAGGAGTAAGTTAGGACAGGTAGCAATAAAAGAGGTGGAACAACAGGAGATAACAGATGAGATAGTTTTAATGAGTAAAACCATAATTGATGACTTAGACCAAATTATCAATCAAAAAATTAAGGAGTAAGGCTATGAACGAAGGTATAAGTGAAAAGAAAGAATTTGTTAAGGACCTTATCAATGCGCTGGCAATCTATAAGGCAAAGGAAGCAGGTGCCTTTGGCAGGGTAAATCTTCAAACAGAAGAGGCTGGAGTTCTTGGAGGCATGATGACCGATGTTCAGAACGCATCCCTGCAATATACATCCAGGGAAATCTCAAAAGAAGATGCCATACAGGAGGTTAAATTAGCTCTGTCAGTAGCTGCTGAGACTATTTTGAGAATCATAGCTAATGTAGTTGTGGAACCCATAGCTATATTCATAAAAACAAGGATTCCTGTTTTAAGTAAAGTGGTTGATACTGCCAAAGAATATGTAAAGAATTTATTTGTTGAAAAGATTAAAAAAGCTGGGGCTCGTATCTTTAAGTTTGTAAAGGAAAAAATCTTTTCATAAAAGAAGTGTAAGTAAGAATGACTATTACAAAACCAAAAGAGCGTATCTGTGCAACCTGTGGTTCATGGTTTGGAGGAAGTAGAGTATTTGAAAGGGGAATGGTAAAGTATGACGCAAGCCCCCACAATACAGGTATATGCATGCATCCTATGTCTGGCAAGAAAAATCAAAAAACAAAACCACAGTATGCCTGTAGCAAATGGACACAGGCTTTTGCTGATAGATAATAAGTCCTTCGGAAGAACTCTTCCTTGAGGGTCATGATGAAGCCACCATCAAGCCCCACAGTACATAACAGGAGTGTTCGAGGGTGGTTGTGATTGAAAAGGCCTCCTCAAGGCTCTTGCCCCTTGCAAAGCTACCATGACCTTTGACAATAACTACTTTGTGGTCCTTAAGCACCTCGGCTATCTCTTCAGGTGAGCAACTATTACCTGCGCCATCACTCAGCACGGGTATCTTATTTCCTATCAGGATTGGTGCCTCTGTATCAACAGGGTTTATCTCATCAAGGATTAATGACAGGATCACAGCATGAGGTGGATGGCTGTGGATGATTGCCTTTGCATCTGTCTTTTTATAAATAGCCTGATGTGTTGGAAGCTCACTTGATGCCTCTAACTCCTCACCCTTTAAAGGAGCAATAACAAGGTCTTTATTCTTCAAAAATCCAAGAGGAGCTCCTCTCTTTTTTATTATTATTGAATTCCTGTAAAGTATGCTTATATTGCCTGCCTGATAGCTTATAAGACCTCTCTGCCAGAGAAGAGAGCCGACTTTCTTAAGCTCCTTTAAAATAGAAAGAGGGATCAATGTGGCATCACCAAAAAATCGTTAGATTTTTTTTGAAGACCCCTTGTCCCCTTCACCCCTTCACCTCTTCACCCATTGACCTCTTTACCTCTTCAACAATTAACCTTTTTATGTCCTCAAGCCTGCCCTCTACCATAAAGCCTGCTGCATTTTTGTGACCTCCTCCACCAAAGACCTCTGCTATCTTTGCAACATTTATATTACCCTTTGAGCGGAGTGAAGCCTTCCATTTAGCAGGACCTATCTGTCTTAGGAATACAGAGACCTTCACATCCCTTATCATCCGAGGAAAATTTGAAAAATTTTCTGTATCCTCTGAGGAAGTACCTGTTTTCTTAAAATCCTCCTCTGTCACATGGGTGATCGCTATGCTACCGTCAATCTCAAGGGTATTAAGGCATTCAACCAGGAGTCTGAATCTTCCTGTTGTCCAGCTATCATAAAGTGCCTCAGAAACCATCTCAGGTCTCACCCCTAAGGATAAAAGCTCAGCAGCAATTTGAAGAACCTCAGGAGTGGTATTACTGTATCTGAATGTGCCTGTATCAATGGCTATGGCTGTATAAAGAGAGACTGCCATATCATAGTCAATCTTTACACCCAGATTTTTTATGAGATTATAGACAAGCATACCTGTGGCTGGTGCAGCTGGCACTATCCATTTAATAACAGGCACCGCTACTTCAAATGATTTTTCTGTTTCATGATGGTCTATTATGATTAGAGGTATATCTGAGGGCACTTTTATATCCGCCCTTTCAGGACTATTACAGTCAAGGAGTATAAGACCATCGATCCCGCATTTGTGAGCCCTGAAGTTTTTTAATAAAAGAGAAAAATCACTGTTTGTAAATCTCTGCCATCCTGGAAGAAATCTGTAAAATTCTGGCACAGGGTCTCTATCAAAGAGTGCTACAGATTTACCGAGTCTTTCAAGTGCCATCCCGAAGGCAAGGGTTGAGCCAAGGGCATCTCCCTCAGGATTGATATGGGTTACAAGAATCAGGCTTTTTGAGTTCTTTAAAAACTCCACAAGTTCCTCTGGTGGCTCCTTAACCTTTAATTCATTACCCATAACCCATTACTCTTCACTCTCTTTAATCTCTTTAAGAAGTCTGTCAATCCTTGCACCATACTCCGCTGATGTATCAAGGACAAAGTGAAATACAGGTATAAATTTCATCCTGACTTCCCTGGCTACTTCCTGGCGAATAAAACTCTGAGCTGAGTTCAGTATTTCAAGGGTTGTCTTTCTGTCCTCTTCTTTAAGTATACTGACATAAACTGCTGCTGTCTTAAGATCTTCCTTTACATCCACTCCTGTAACTGTTAGGAAACCGATACGGGGGTCCTTTAATCTCTTCATTATTATGTCAGCTATGACCTCTCTAAGGAGGTCTCCCACTCTCTTTGATCTTTTGTATGGTAACATCAGAATACCTCCATCTTTGAGTCAATGAGCTCAATCTCAGGATATTGCTCGATTATCTTTATTATCTCATTAAACTGTGTGCTTAATTCTGCCTCCTGCTGAGAGATAAAGGCAATTGCCAGTGTTGTCCTCTGCCAGAGATCATTTTCGGCTTCAGCAAGAGAAATATTTAATTTTTTAAGTCTATCCTTTAAAGACCTTATGGAGACCCTCTTTTCCTTAAGGGAATTTGCATGGGGAATGTATAACTCAAAGGTAAAAAAACCAATAAACATACCTTACAAAAAACTACGGATTTCTTGGAGACCCAGGGTCTTCAAATTTTGCTGCTATCTTTTCAATAATATAATTTTCAAGTATATCTCCAACCTTTACATCATTAAAGTTTTCTATGAGGATGCCGCATTCATAGCCACTCTGAACCTCTCTCACATCTTCCTTAAATCTCTTTAAGGAGGCAATCCTTCCTGTATATACAACTATATTGTCCCTTATTACCCTTATACCATCTGATGCCCTTGAAATTATCCCATCAAGGACATAGCAACCTGCCACCGTACCGACTTTTGATATATGGAATAGCTGTCTTACCTCTGCCCTTCCAAGGACCTTTTCCTTAAGGGTAGGAGCAAGCATGCCTTCAAGTGCCTTCTTCACCTCTTCCACAGCATCATAGATGATATTGTAAAGCCTTATATCAACGCCTTCTCTCTCTGCGGTCTGGGCAGCCTTCATCTCAGGTCTTACATTGAATCCAATAATTATGGCACTGCTTGCTGCAGCAAGTAACACATCTGATTCATTAATTCCACCCACTGCTGCATGGAGCACCTTTACCTTCACCTCTGGATGTGTTATTGCCTCAACCGCCTTCTTTATTGCCTCAACAGAGCCCTGTGTATCTGCCTTTATAATGATGTTGAGCTCCTTTAACTGACCCTCCTGTATCTGTGCATAAACTCCATCAAGGGAAAGCTTCGCCTTTCTGGCAAGCTCCTGAGCCCTCAGCTTCTGCTGCCTTAAGAGGGCTATCTGCCTTGCCTTTCTTTCATCATCCATCACAACAAAGGTATCCCCTGCCTGAGGCAATTCAGCAAAACCAATAATCTCTACAGGAGTGGAAGGTCCTGCCTTATCAAGTTTTTTACCTGTATCATCAATCAAGGCCCTTACCTTTCCATAGGTGGTACCTGAAATAAATACATCTCCAACCCTGAGTGTACCTGATTGAACAAGAACCGTGGCAACAGGACCACGGGTTCTGTCAAGTTTTGATTCAATTATTGTACCCCTTGCATGTCTTGAGGGATCAGCCTTCAGATCCATCACCTCTGCCTGAAGAAGGATCATCTCAAGGAGATTCTCTATGCCGATCTTCTTCTTTGCAGAGACCTCAACAAATATATTCTGACCACCCCATTCCTCAGGGATTATGTTATATTCAGCCAGTTCATTCCTTACCCTGGCTGGATTTGCTTCTGGTTTATCTATCTTGTTTATGGCAACCACAATAGGAACATTTGCTGCCTTCGCATGATTTATGGCCTCAATGGTCTGCGGCATCACCCCATCATCAGCAGCAACAACAAGAACCACTATGTCTGTCACCTTTGCTCCCCTTGCCCTCAGTGTAGTGAATGCCTCATGGCCAGGGGTATCAAGAAACACTATGTCCTTTCCTTTAAGATTTACCTTATAGGCACCAATGTGCTGGGTGATACCTCCAGCTTCTTTTTCTGCAACCCTTGTCTGCCTTATTGCATCAAGCAAAGAGGTCTTTCCATGGTCAACATGTCCCATTATTGTCACCACAGGTGGTCTTGGCTGGAGCTTTGTCTCATCAACAGGTGCCTCTTCAAAAGATGGTTCTTCTTCAACACCAACCACCTCTACCTTTATCCCGAAACCATCAGCTACAAGTTGGGCTGCATCCATATCCACAGGCTGATTTGCTGTTGCCATATAACCCAGTTCCATAAATTTCTTAATAACCTCGGGAAGCTTCACACCTATGAGTTCTGCAAATTCCTTAACAGAAATACCTTCCTGCAGTTTAATGGATTTTCTTCTCGGGGCAGTAACAGTGGACTGGGGACTTTCAACAGTCTCTATTTTTTGTTTTGGCTTTCCAACTTCTGGCTTTTTTGGATATTTCAGGTCATGCCATTTCTTTGGCTCTATCTTTCTTACCGCCTGAAAGGCCCGCTGTATAGCTGGCTTTGTCTTGAGCTTCTCTATCCTTTCTGATTCAAGGTCTTTTCTGAACCGGTCAGGAACCTTCAATTCTTCAATCTCGGGCTCTGGTATCTCTGCCAGGGGCTTTATTAATTCTGGTGGCTCCATAGATTTCTCCGCCTCTGGTTGAGAAATAACAGTCCTCTGAGCCTCAACCTTTTCCTCTAAAGGAACTCCTGCCTTTAATTCTACCTGTGCAGAAGGAGCCTTTTCCTTAACAGGTGGAGCAACTGATGGGGTCCCCGGAAATTCCTCAGCTTTTCTGGGATGCCCTGAGGGTTTTACCTCAGTAGAAGCCCTTTCTACAACCTTCTCTGATGGTCTTGAAGACGGTGGTATTACAGATGGTTTTTTCTCTTCAGGTTTTTTAGGTCTATCCTGTGGTCTTTCTTTTTTAATCTTTTCCTCAACAGTTGCTTTCTCTACTGTCACCTTGCTAATTGCTTCAGATGCTGGTGCTTCAGGCACCTTCAGTTCTGGCTCTGATTTTACAGGTTCCTCTATACTTGACACCTTTTCAGTCACCTCTACTTTCTTTATCTCGGCTTCGGACCTTGCCTCCTCTACGAGTAATTGACCTGTGTCTTCGAGGTGTCTTAAAAGCTTTTCATAGGCAGTCTCCTCTACACTTGCTGAGGCAGACTCTTTAATCTCGTAGCCAAGGAGCTGAAGCTCGGAAACAATATCCTTCCAGTGAAGTTCAAGCTTCGTCTCCTCAAAGAGCCTTTTTTTAATTTCTGCAACCCTAATCTTTTTCATAAAAGTTATTTTTCCTTAATTCGCTATTTTTAAGTTAATTTCAAGGGCAGGGATTCAATCGTCATCACCACAGACGGGACTTTTCCTTAAAAGAAGATTTCCTCCTTAAACACTGAGTTGAATTTAATCCCTTCTTGTAAAAGATACAATATTATGTTAGCATAAAGAATGTTATAAATGCAAAAGGAGGTATGGCTATGGCAGAATGTTATGTCTGCGAAAAGAAGAAGGTAATAGGTAATAATGTCAGTCACGCAAACAACAAGACAAAGAGATGGCTTATGCCAAATCTTCAAAAGGTCAGGATTATCACATCTACAGGTGGCTCAAAAAAGGTTCAGGTATGTACAAGATGCTTGAGGTCTGGAATGGTTAAAAAGGCTGTCTCCATTAAATAACTTCATTAATACACCCCTTGTTGGTGGAAGTAAAGTCGGTTAAAGGAATGGGTTTAAAGGAATTAAGTTCCACGATTGAGGATCTCTACAAAGACCTCGGTATTTCAGAAAAATTCATACTGGGTTGCCTGAAGAATAAATGGCCTCAGATAGTGGGGGAAGGGCTATCTTCTCATTCAGAACCTTCTTCCATCAATAATGGAGAATTGCTTATAAAGGTCAATTCTCATCTCTGGGCGGAAGAGATGAGATTCCTCAGTGATTCCATTATTGAGAAACTCAAACCCTATAAGATAAAGACAGTTAAATTCAGGATAGGAAGGATAACATCAGAAAAAAGAAACAGGCAATCTATCGTAAAGCCTCTAAGTCAGCCGCCAGCTGAATTGTCAGAGTTTATAGAATCCTCTGTATCTTTCATTAGTGATGAAAAGCTAAGAGAAACTATAAAGAAGGCAATGAGGCGATCCCTGACCGTTACTCTTTGCAGAGAAACAGCAAATAAAAATAAAAGAAGATCTTAAGCTCCTGCCATGGCGACAACACTTCAAGAGATTCTTTCTAAGAAAAGGTTAAGGCTCAAGGAATTAAAGGCAAAAAAAGATCTTGAAACATTGAAAAAAACTGCCTTACAGATAAAAAGAACTGACCTGAGAGATTTCAAAGGAGCTATAAAAAGAAACTCAGCAGGAATACGATTTATCGGTGAGATAAAGGCAGCCAGTCCTTCAAAGGGTATTATCAGGAAGGATATTGATCTGTTGAAGATTGTCAGTATTTATGAACAAAAGGTTGATGCCATTTCTGTTATTACAGAAGAGGATTTTTTCCTTGGAAGCCTCTCTTATCTTGAAGAGGTTAAAAAAGTTGTTACCAGACCTGTCCTGAGAAAGGACTTTATAATTGATGAATATCAGATATATGAGTCCTCTCTTTCTGGAGCAGATGCAATCTTACTCATAGCGTCTATCCTTGAAGGGGATCAACCTGAAAGATTCCTTACCCTTGCAAAGGAACTTGGCATGTCTGTACTCTTTGAGATACATGATGAAAGGGAACTTGAAAAGGCCTTAAAGATAAATGCAGGAATCATCGGAATAAACAACAGGGATCTGAAGACCATGAATATTGATCTTCATACCACCTTGAGATTAAAGCCCCTTATTCCCTCTGATAAAATCGTGGTCAGTGAAAGTGGCATAAAGAGCCGTGAGCATGTAAGGATGCTGGAGGAGGCTGGCATAGATGCTATCCTTGTTGGCACTGTGCTCATGGAGGCAGAAGACTTAGGAGCAAAGATAGATTCCTTAAGAATGGATTGAGTTTTAAAAAATATTCAAGGAGGTTCTATGAAAGAAAGGAAGATTGTTCTCAGTGAAAGAGATATACCCAGACAGTGGTATAACATAATGGCAGATATGCCTAATCTGCCAAGACCACCTTTGAATCCACGGACAATGAAGCCGGTTGGGCCTGATGACCTGAGTGCAATCTTTCCCATGTCTCTTATAGAGCAGGAGGTGAGCACCCAGAGATGGATTGACATACCTGAAGAGGTTCTTGAACTTTATACCCTCTGGAGGCCCTCTCCACTTTTCAGGGCCTTAAGGCTTGAGGAGGCACTGAAAACTCCTGCAAGAATCTACTACAAATACGAAGGAGTGAGTCCTGCAGGAAGCCATAAGACAAATACATCGATTCCCCAGGCCTATTACAATAAAAAGGCTGGCATAAGGAGAATCGCTACAGAGACCGGAGCCGGTCAGTGGGGTTCAGCACTAAGCCTTGCTGGAAAACTTCTTGGCATAGAGATTACTGTTTATATGGTAAGGGTGAGCTATGAGCAAAAGCCCTACAGAAGGATTGCCATGGAGACATGGGGAGCAAATGTGTATCCAAGTCCATCAAACAGGACAGAATCCGGGAAAAAGATACTTTCTGAAAACCCTGATAGCCCTGGCAGTCTTGGTATAGCCATATCCGAGGCTGTGGAGGATGCTGCAACCCACAAGGACACAAACTATGCCCTTGGTTCTGTGCTCAATCATGTGCTTTTACACCAGACAGTTATAGGGCTTGAGGCAAAAAAACAGCTGAGTATCATAAATGAATATCCTGATGTGGTAATCGCATGCTGTGGTGGAGGAAGTAATCTTGGAGGAATAGGCTTTCCCTTTTTGTATGACAGGATAAATGGCAGAAATGTTCGTGTTGTAGCAGTAGAGCCTGTATCCTGCCCCACCCTCACAAAGGGACAGTTTCGTTATGACTTCGGTGACACAGTAGGGCTTACACCTCTTTTGATGATGTATACCCTGGGTCATGACTTTGTGCCTCCTGGTATCCATGCTGGTGGACTCAGATACCACGGGGATGCACCTCTTGTGTGCCAGCTTTATCATGATGGCCTTATAGAAGCCATTGCCTATGGTCAGACCTCTGTTTTTGATGCAGCCATTCAGTTTGCAAGGACAGAAGGCATAATCCCTGCACCAGAGAGTGCCCATGCCATAAGGGCAGCAATTGATGAGGCACTTAAAGCAAAGGAAGAGGGAAAAGAAAAGGTAATACTCTTTAACCTGAGCGGTCATGGATATTTTGACCTTCAGGCCTATGCAGATTATCTGAGCGGGAAACTGATGGACTATGAATATCCAGAGGAAAAGATAAAAGAGGCATTAAGCAGACTTCCAGAAGTGCCAGCATGAAGGTAAGGGTTAAGATCTGCGGGATAACCAATCTTGAGGATGCCCTGAAGGCTGTAGAATATGGTGCCGATGCCCTTGGATTTGTGTTTTTTAAAAAAAGTCCCAGGTACATAGAGCCTGAAAAGGCAGCAAGGATTATTAAAAAACTGCCTCCTTTTATAGCAACAGTAGGGGTATTTGTTGATGAATCTCCTCTTGAGATCATTAGGATTACCCGTTTCACCGGTATTAATACAATACAGCTTCACGGACATGAACCACCGGGTAGCATTATATATCCCTGGAAGATAATCAAGGCCATCAGGATAAGGGAGCTCGGTGACCTTGAGCCCCTTAAGGAATATCCAATGGCTCATGCCTTTTTGCTTGACACCTATTCACCTGAGGAATTTGGAGGCACGGGTCAGCTATTCAACTGGGATATCGCTGTAGAGGCAAAAAAATTCGGCAATATAATCCTTGCAGGAGGCCTTAATCCTGACAATGTGGAAAAGGCTATAAGATGGGTACATCCCTATGCAGTGGATGTATCAAGTGGTGTGGAGAAGGAAAAGGGTATAAAAGACCATAAAAAACTCAAGGCATTTATTGAGATTGCAAAGTCTTTAATTATATGAATCAGATCAGTAGAACGGTTTAAACAGTTCAAATGGTTTTAGACGATTCAAACAGTTTTAATCTGCTGGTATGATGAGACCCTTACAATGGTCTTTACATTTCCCCTTGGATTGAAATCACCTATCACCTCAAGGAATCGGGGCTTCAGGGTCTCATACAGCTCTGAATATATCCTGTTTGTTACTTCCTCGTGGGATATATAGGTATTTCTAAAGGAATTGAGATAAAGCTTTAAGGACTTCAGTTCAATGATAAATTTATCAGGTATGTATTTAATCCTAATGGTTGCGAAGTCTGGATAGCCAGAGCGAGGACAGAGGCAGGTAAATTCAGGGAAAGAGATATCTATCTCATAGTCCCTTTCAGGTGTGGGATTTGGCCAGACCTCAAGCCTTGCCTCAGCAATTGCCTTTTCACCATATTTAAGCTCCATATTTTATTTTAACCCAAATTATGGTTACATAAGTTAAGTATGGATGAATCAAGAACCTTATTGAAGGTCTGATAGTTCTACATCCTCAGGATAACCATAGGTCTTTATGTCATTTGCCCTTGCGAATTCTAAAGCCCTGGTCTCTATCATCGGTGAGATAATTATCTTTTTATCTACCGCCTTTCCTTCTTTTGCCTCAAAGACCTTTATCTTTTTAAGAAAGGCTGCCACCTCTTCCTTGCTTACGGATGATTTTATCTCTGCCACTATTACCTTACTATCCCTGACTATCAGGTCAAGCTCTATCTGGTCAGGCCTTCCAAAGACTATACCCTCTTCATCTATTGTTTTGTATCTTTCAACTTTTACAGGAAAATGCTCCTCGAGGATTCCCTTTATTGCATCTCTGAAAGAGGCCTCTGCCCTTAATCCCCACCTTGAACCAAGGGCGCCTATACCTGTGTCATATTTTCTGTAAAGGAACTTTATCTCCTCCAGCATGGAGTTGATGACCTTCTGGTTTTCTTCCCACTTTTTCTGATTCTCTTCCCACTTTTTCTGATTCTCTTCCCACTTTCTTTGATTCTCTTCCCATCTTTTCTGATTCTCTTCCCTGTCCCTCTTTAATTCCTCAAGAATCCTGTCAATCCTATCCTCTGTCTTTTTTTTATCAGCAAATCTTTCAGAAGAAATCCTGAGTATGAATTCCCTTACCTCAGGGTCTTTTTTGATAAAACGAGGCACTTCTGTGAGTATAAGCCTCTTAATCTCGCTCTTTGTAAGGGATTTAGCAGCTGATTTCTCCATAGATAATCATCTCACGCTTGGGTCTGAAATGTCAAGGTTATACCTTAACCGTAATAGACCAGTAGAGCAGCAGTCCTTATTGATAGAGCAGCAGTGCAGTAGAGCCAGTAGACCAGCAGTTTTTTTTAATAGAGCAGCAGAGCAGTAGAGCAGTAGTTTTTATTAAGGAATTTTTTTAAATTACTATTTAACTGCTGCTCTGCTGCGCTACTGCTCTGTTGCTCTGCTATTGCCTGCTGCACTGTTGCTCTACTGCTCTGTTATTGCCTGCTGCACTGCTGCTCTGCTGGTCTAAGAAGACCTTGAGGCAGACTGCCAGTTTTCTAATGGCAAAATAGAGCTTAAGAGGTAGTTCAGCACTCATCGATCATCTGGCATCTTAAGAACAATTCTATTTCTGCCACTGCCTCTTCAGGTGTGGTTTTTTCTGTATCAATAATAATCTCTGGCCTCAAGGGTTCTTCATAGGGAACAGTTATGCCTGGCACCGGCCAGCCAGCCTTCCCTTTTTTGTATATATCCTCTGGTGCACCATGAAAGTTCTTTCTTTTTGATTCCCTTTCCATGCAGAGTTCAAGCGGACATTTAAGATATACCTCAATAAAGTCTTTAATCTCCTGCCTTGCAAGGTCACGCCATCTTCTTCTGTTTGCAGTGGCATCTACAAGGACGCTCATCCCTTTCCTGTAAAATTCCCTTGCCATATAGACAAGGGCCCTGTAGAGCAATTCCCTTTCCTCTTCAGAATAGGTGGGCTCTGGAGTTATAAATCTCCTTAATTCATCCATCCTGAGGAGAATCCAGTCAGGATTTCTCTTAAGAAAGGCATCTGCCAGAGAGCTTTTCCCGCTTCCTGGAAGCCCTGTAAGCCATATGACCGTGGCAGGCATAATCTTTATTTACTCTTTGCCCAGTCGTATCTTCTTCTTTTTCTCTGGGTTATATACTTTTCTGCTGATAGGGCCGCTATACAGCCATGGGCTGCTGCAATTACCACCTGCCTTACCTCTGTGCAGGTTACATCACCTGCTGCAAATACTCCAGGGATTGAGGTCTCCATCATCTTATTTGTAACGATGCATTCATCATCACTCAGTTCAAGGGTTCCCTGAAGAAAGTCCACTATGGGTCTTGAGCCATGAAGATAGACAAATACACCTGATACCTCAAGAATCTCTTCTTTACCATCAGTATCTCTGAGCCTGAGTCTCTCAACAATCTCCTGGCCTTCTATCTGAGAGGTAGCGTATCCCTGCATGATCTTTAGATTCGGGAGCCTGAGATTTGGGTTGTCTTCTTCCACCTTCAGTTTTGATGAAGGTGAGATAAGATAAACAGTAGCTGCGAATCTTGAAAGATAACCTGCCTCCTTTAAGGCCTCCTCTGAGTCTCCGAGGACAGCCACTGTCTTTCCCTTAAAAAAGGCTGCATCGCAAACAGCACAGTAGCTCACTCCCCTGCCAAGGAATTCAGCCTCTCCTTTGATTGTGGGCTTTCTTCCCATTGCACCTGTGGCTATTATAACAGCCTTTGATTTATAGGTACTGTCCATTGTATAGATCTCTTTAATTTCTCCTGTTAAGTTCACTCCTATTACCTGTGTCTCTACATACTCAGCGCCAAAACCAATAGCCTGCTCCCTGAATATACCCAATAACTCCTTTCCAGAGATTGGCCCAACACCAGGATAATTCTCTATCACAGATGCAAAGGCAAGGGCTCCTGCTACGGCAGACTTATCAAGTATCACTGTCCTCAGTCCTGCCCTTGCTGCATATTGACCTGCTGTAAGTCCTGCAGGGCCTCCACCTATGATTACCACATCGTATAATTCCTCTGTCATTGATGCCTCCTACTGAGTTACTTCTATTATCATTTTTTTCTTTTCTGGTTGTTCAGGTCTGATCTTCAAGGCCTTCATAAAGAGGTCTTTTGCCTCTGGGAAGGCCTCCTGCCTGTTGAAATGCATTATGGCAATGGGTTCTCCCCTCTTTACATAATCACCTGTTTTTTTATTAAGCACTATTCCTGCTGAATGGTCAATACTGTCTTCCTTAGTCTTTCTCCCAGCTCCAAGAACCACTGCTGCCCTTCCAACAAGTTCTGCATCAAGTTCTGAGATGTAGCCCTCTTCCTGTGAAAGGATATGTTCCTGAAATCTTGCTGAAGGAAGGAGTCCCTGCCTGAAGGCAACCTCTGGATCTCCTCCCTGTGCACCTATAAGTTCAACAAATTTACTGAAGGCAGAGCCATCTTCTATTAAACCTTCAAGGAGTTTTTTGTATTCATTAATCTCCACTGTTTCACCCAGCGTAAGTTTATCCCTTATCCAGAGTGCCCAGGAACCAAGGGTTAAGGTAATCTCCTTAAGGTCCTCTGGCCATCTTCCTCTGAGGGCAAGGATACATTCCTTTATCTCAAGGGCATTGCCTACTGTTCTGCCAAGGGGCTCTGACATATCAGTAATAACTGCTATGGTTTTTACTCCATATTTATTACCCGTTGACACCATGAGTCTTGCAAGCTCCCTTGCAGCTTCAAGGCCCTTCATAAAGGCTCCTGAGCCACACTTCACATCAAGGACAAGTCCCTGTATTCCTTCAGCAAGTTTTTTTGACATGATGCTTGAGGCAATTAAAGGTATTGAGTCCACAGTGGCAGTTACATCTCTTAGGCTGTAAAGCATCCTGTCAAGGGGTGCTATCTCGGGAGTCTGGGTTGCCATGGCAAGACCATGTTTTTCAATAATCTCAATAAACTCATTATAGGAAAGCTCCACCCTGAAGCCTGGTATGGATTCCAGTTTGTCAGCAGTGCCTCCTGTATGACCAAGCCCCCTTCCAGATATCATGGGAACCATTATCCCTGCAGATGCAAGAAGAGGTGCAAGTATGATGCTAACCTTATCGCCAACACCACCTGTTGAATGTTTATCTATCTTTATGCCTTCAATGAAGGAAAGATCAAAGATCCTTCCTGACCTGAGCATGATCTCTGTAAGTGTAAAGGTCTCTTCCTCTGTCATACCCTGAAAGTATATTGCCATCAGAAGGCTTGATATCTGATAATCCGGAATCCTTCCTTCCATATAGCCTTTCATGAGAAACTCAAGCTCTTGCTTTGTGAGCTCTCCACCATCCCGCTTCTTTTTTATAAGCTCATAGGCTGTCATTGGACTGCCTCCAGAAAAACTCCTGTATCAAAACTTCCCTCAAACATTTCCCTGAGGCGCTCTATCTTTCTTGGCTCTTTTATCCTTACCTTTCCGAGCATGAATTCTATCCTGTCAACAGTGGTATAGGTATCCTGTTCTACGGAAACAAGGGGGATACCTTTTGAAATAGCCTTTGCTATCACCACATCATTTGCACTGGTTCCACCAGTTAATATTATAACCTTTGTGGATGTCTCCATGGCAGCAAGCTGAATGTCTGACCTGTGGGCACCTGTGATAACTGCCTTATTCGGTATCCTCCTGAAATATTTAAGGGCACTGTCCACATCCATTGCACCAACTGTAAAATGCTCCACAAGCTCATCAATCCTGTCCTCACAGCAGAGCACCCTGCCACCGAGAAGTGCAACAAGATCCCTCACTGTAATTGATTCGAGAATCTCATCCTTTTCAAAAAGTCCAAATATCCGGACTCCCTGTTTTTCAAGAAAGGGTTTAATGTTTTCCCTGACATAAGGAAGGGTATTTAAAGGTATCCTGTTTATAACAGCACCGAGAAAATCTTTATCAATAAGCTTTTTCAGGCCAGTGAGATTGTCAATGGTTGAGTCTCCTGAAAAATTCTCCACCACCATAACCTTTGAATCAGTCTCCTTTACAAGACTGAGGGCATCTATTCCAAGGATTGCTCCTGTAAAGAGATTCCCCGCTCCACCGATAATGAGAAAGTCTTTATCCTTCATCTTTGCAATGGAGTCTTTGATCTTTTCCCTTATATCTCCGAGTTTACCCTTGAGGAGATAATTCATGGTCTCATATGTAACTACAAAGGGAGATATTATATCAAGAGGTTCTTTGAGTCTGAAGAGTTCTTTTATAAGTACAGCATCTGTATCATAAACAGAACTTCCTACAAGCTGGGGGGTCAGGCCAAGTGGTTTGATATAGCCTGTGGTGTAGCCCTTTTCAATCAATTTATTAAGAAGTCCTATGGTGACAAAGGTCTTTCCTGCAAAGGGCTGCAGAGAAAGGATAAATATCTTTTTCATCTATTACCTCCTCAGATCTTTTGTGAAATAATTATCCTTGCATCAAGGCTGATAGCACCCTTTTCAAATACAACAAGGGGGTTCATGTCCAGCTCCATAATCTCTGGAAAATCACGGACAATCCTTGAGAGCCTCACCAGCTGGTCAACAATTGCCTCTGTGTCTACAGGTCTTTCACCCCTTACACCTTTAAGGAGTCTATATGCCCTGAGCTCTTCCAGCATAGCACGGGCATCCCTTCTTGTAACAGGCACTATCCTGAAAGATACATCTTTTAAGACCTCTACATAGATACCTCCAAGACCCACCATTACCATATGACCAAAGGTCCTGTCAAAGGTTATACCAGCAATGAGCTCCTTCCCACCTTTTATCATCTCATAGACCATTACACCATTAATATAGGCATCGGGAAGAAGTCTTCTTACATTAGAGGTTATTTCAAGAAATGCCTCCTCCGCCTCCTTTTTTGAATTAATGTTCAGTTTTACTCCACCAACCTCTGTCTTATGGAGTATCTCAGGGGAGGAGATCTTGAGCACAACAGGAAAACCTATGGCCTCTGCAAGCCTTCCTGCCTCCTCGGCTGTCTTTGCAAGGGCACGCTTCGGGAATCTGAAGCCATAAAGGCTCAGGAAGTCCATGGCATCAGCCTCCGTTATCTCTGTTCTTCTATCCTTTATAAAGGAGTCCATAAACTTTTCTGCTTTGTCTTTCTGGATATCATGAAGCTCCTCTGGTTCTTCAAAAGGAAGATTTTTCCACTTATTAAATTCTATGGTCTTTTTTATCACATATATAGCTACCTCGGGATAGGTATAGGTAGGAATACCAGCTGTCCTGAGTATATGAGATGCCTCTTTTATCCTTGCCTCTCCCATTAAACAGGTGATGATAGGCCTTGAGGTCTCCCTTGACTTTTCCTTGATTATCCCTGCTACCTCTTTTACATCTGTCATTGCCTGTGGAGTAAGAATCACAAGGAGGGTATCAAAGTTTTCATCCATAAGGATCTTCTCAAGGACAAATCTGTATCTCCTGGAGTCAGCATCGCCTATAATATCAACAGGATTATAAAGAGAGGCATTTCCTGGAAGTCCTTTCTTTAATTCATCTATGGTCTCCTTTTTTAAAAGAGGCAGATCCAGTCCTTCCCTTTCAGCAGCATCTGCTGCAAGGATACCAGGGCCTCCGGCATTTGTGATTATAAGTAGTCTGTTTCCCTCTGGCAATCTTCCCGAGGAAAAAGCAAGTGCAAGGTCAAAAAGCTTCTGTATGGACCTTGCCCTGATTATACCTGTCTGCCTGAAGGCTGTCTCAAAGGCAATCTCTGAGCCAGCCAGCGCACCTGTATGGGAAGAGGCAGCCCTCGCTCCATGCTCTGTGCCACCGGATTTTATAAGTATCACTGGTTTCAGCTTTGTTGCCCTTTTTGCAACCTCCAGGAACCTCCTGCCATCACTTACATCCTCTATATAACCAAGGATTACCTCTGTCTCAGGATCATTCAAAAAATATTCAAGAAAGTCAAGCTCTGTAAGATCTATCTTGTTCCCAAGGCTTATAAATTTTGATATCCCCATATTATTACCTATAGCCCAGTCAAGTATGGCTATCCCTAAGGCACCAGACTGTGAGAAAAAAGAGATCTTACCTGCTGGAGGAGTTCCTGCTGCAAAGGTGGCATTAAGACCTATGGCTGTATTTATAATCCCTAAACAGTTTGGGCCAAGTATCCTTATATTGCCCCTTTTTGCTATTTCCTTTAGCTCTTCTTCAAGTCTTAATCCTTCAGGCCCTGTTTCTCTAAAACCAGCAGTGATGATAACAGCGGTTTTTACTCCTGTTTCAACTGCCTCCCTTAAGGTCTCCACTACCAAAGGAGGAGGGACCGCTACCACTATCTGGTCAACTGAAGAATTTATTTCTTTTAGGGAGCTATAAGACCTGATACCAAGTATCTCACGGGCTCTTGGATTTACAGGATAGATATCTCCTTTATAACCGGCGAGGATCAGATTTTTTAAAACAGCATGACCAACCTTTTTTTCTTCCCTTGAGGCACCGATTATGGCAATGGATCTGGGTCTGAATAGGCTATCGAGCATAACTATCATCCCCAAAAATCGTTAGATTTTTGGGGAATCCTTTTAAAGGGTCCTCTATGCCTGCTTCTTTAAAGCCCTTCTGTCTGAAGAGACAGCTATCGCAGGTCATACAGGGATAAAAATGACCTTCTCTTTTCTGCGGGTCATAACAGCTCCAGGTGAGGGAATAGTCCAGTCCAAGGGTAGTACCAAGCCTGATAATCTCTGCCTTGGACATATAAAGAAGAGGTGCCCTTATATTAAAGTGAATCTTACCAACCGTAGAGGCCTTTGTTGCAAGATTTGCCATGTCTTCAAAGGCCCGGAGGTATTCAGGCCTGCAATCAGGATAACCACTGTAATCCACTGTATTGGCTCCAATGAATATCTCAGGTGCTTCAAGGACCTCTGCCCAGGCAAGGCCAAAGGAAAGGAATATGGTATTTCTTGCTGGCACATAGGTAACAGGGATAGATGGCAATTCCTGAGGTCCTTCAGGACCACCTGAAATATTCTTCGGAACCTCCATATCAGAGGTAAGGGCAGAGCCACCTATCTCTCTAAGGTCGAACTTGATTATAAGATGTTTTTTAACCCCGAGGCTCCTCGAAACCCTTTTTGCTGCCTCCAGTTCTATTTTATGCCGCTGGCTATAATCAAAACTCAGGGCATAGAGCTCATATCCCTCTGATCTTGCAAGGGCAAGGGTTGTTGATGAATCAATACCTCCACTTAAAAGGACAACTGCCTTCATTAGTAGATATCATCCCTGGTGCCAGGCAATTTGTCAGGTCCATTGCTTATGATAATGGGTATAGTCTCCTCAGGGGCCTCTATGCTGAGGAGCCTGTAAACATAAGGCAATCCCCAGGGATCAGAAGGAGTCTGGAAATCCTTTTCAGGAGGATAGGTTCCCTTTTCTATTTTATGGAATTCCAGTTTTAATCTCATGGTCTCTAATTCCTTTATCGCCCTGAATCTTTTAAGCTCATCATTGAACTGGAAAAACCAGAAAAAGGAGACAATAAAAGCAACAGCAGTGACTGCCCAGATAAAAGGGGCAAGGGGTGGCACAAATCTCTTTTCCTCCTCAGGTGGTGGTGCTATGAATTCTTCTTCCTTTTTCTGTCTTATAATTCCTGACTCAAGAAGTTTTAGGATCGTCCTTGAGACCTCCAGTTCTTCCATCCCGGAGAGTTCGACGATTGTGGAGAGCTCATTTTCACCATTAATCAGGTCAAGTATCTGTCTTTCCCGCTCTGAGAGGTCTTGAGGAATTTCGCCTATTATCTCAAATACCATATCAGGAGAGACCTTTTCTCCGATAACCGAGTATTCATCAAGGACCCTCAACCCTTCCATGAGCATATGCTGCGTGTCAAGACTTATTGGAAGGTCTTTACTTATAGAGACACCCTCAGGCTTGAATTCATAATATCCTTCCTTCCACTGAAGGACCTGAATAAGGGTCTCTGTCATCTGTTTTGTAAGACTCTCTATAATTGCCTCAGGTGATATGCCTTTTTGAACAAGCATCTCACCAAGCCTCAATCCTGTAAGAGGTTGTTGTTTGAGGAGTTCATCAAGCTGCTCCTGGGTAATAAGACCCTTTTTAATAAGGATCCTTCCGAGCCTGTTTGATTCAAGTCTCCTTCGCGATTCTATAGCAACAATATTTCCCTCTTTAAAAAGGACCTTGACCCTGTCAAACCTTCCTTCAATAACCAGAGCGCCTGTCTTTTTCTGAAAAGAAAGTAGCTGTAGTATATCAGCCAGGCCAAATTCTTTAAGTGAACCCTCTAAAGCCATATCCTTGATAACCTCCTCAGGCTGATAAGATGGAGCGTAATCGCAAAGGCTGCTGCAAGTATGCCTATCCATACCACATAGAACTGCCTGAAGCCTGCTATGGTGAAATAATTGGCTGATACAAGGCACATTATTGACATACCGAGAAGACTCAATATGATTAACCCTTGAAATAACCAACCACCGATGGTCTGATTAACCCCGGGGAATATAGAGAGAACCCAGAAGAGTCTCTTCCTGTGAGATTTCTTCTTTTGAACGAAAAGGAGCCTCTGCAGTCTTGTCTTTGAATCCACTTTATCAGGTGTAACAAGGGCTTCATAGCACTCAGGGCACATCCTTCCCCAGAGCTCCCTTCTCTGACAGATATTACAGATTATCTTTCCGCACCTGGAGCACCTGTAGGCAATTACAGGCTGTTTTATAAATAAAAAGATAAGTAATATAAGGGGCATTAGAAGTTCGTATATCCTTATATTGCCTCCTTTTAGGCTTTTTAAGAATCCAGGTTTAGATAACTCCCTTTGGGTAAGGCTTAAATCCATTAAGAATCTATTTGGTGTTTTGGAGGATATCTTTGTAAAACCCGATATCAGATCTGCGTCCAGCTTCATGGCCTCTTCATAGTAATATTTACCCTTCTCGAAATCAAGCCTTTCCTTAAAGAGCTGGCTGAGGTTATAAAGGGTCTGAGGATTTTTCTTCAGTTCAATTGCCTTTAGATAATACTGCTCAGCTCCGTTGAGGTCTCCTTTTAAGAAAAGACAATTACCAAGGTTATTAAATACCTTATATTTCCATAGAGGAGCACCAGCTGTTAATCCGTCAGCTATACCTTTAAAAATTTCAATTGCCTCATCGAGCCTGCCTTCTTTTTTTAATGCAAGTGCCCTTGAAAATAGATATTCAGGAGATTCCCTCACTTCACTACCATAGGTGAACGGGTGAATGGGTGAATTGGTATTTTTATCAGGCAGTAAGATCAACAAATTACTTTTCTGTTCATTTACCTCATATATAGCCCTCATATCAGGATCAGACAGGAACCTTAAAAGCCTTTCTTCTGTCCTGAGAATAAATGGCAATAGAAGTAAAAAAATAATACAGAAGAAAAGACATATCCTTTGTGATCTGGTTGGATAATGAACTGCACCTATCAGGAGTATGGAGGTGGCAAAATAGGGAAGACCTGTAAGGCCGGAGGCAATAATTATCAAGATATAAATAAAGGAAAGTTTTCTTTCTGTGACCTCATGAATCAGGATAGGGATATCAAAAAAAATTTTTATAAAGGCAGAAATAGCGAGGGCAAAGATAAATGAAAAAACAATAATCACTGAAAAAAACAGGACTAAATTTATAAACCACACCATGTCACGGGTTGCGGTCTTGAAGGCATTAATAAGGGCAGGGATTCCATTGAAAAGGGTATCTTTAATACCCAGACCAAAGGACTCCTCGGCTTTTTTAAAGTGCAAAACAGGAGAAGCTGGATCCAGCTGAAGTAGTTGAGGACTCACCCTCACTTCCTTTCCACCTGCTGAGCGACCTGAAAGGATGTATAAAATTGCTGGCTCAGGAAATCTCAAACCCCGGTTTAATGCCTCTTCTTTAATAACCTGTAGCCTGTCCTCACTGAATTGCCTACCATTGAACTTTTTAGTTTCTGTATCTGCTAAGGACAGGGGCGGGAGGAGATTTAAAAGAAACAGGAAAACTGGAAGGAGTATCAGGACTCTTTCACCTATCTTTTTCTCGGTACCGCTTAAAAGTCTTTTTATATTATCTCTATGTCTCATAAAAGCAAGCACTGCTACGGCTACTGTAAATCCTATCATATCACTTTTTGAAAGGAGAGTAAATATTACAGGAGAAAGTCCGAGGCTCAGAAGCGCAGCAAGAGAGGAATACCTGGTAATGGCTGCAACAAACAACCACAGGGCTATGACCAATACCCCACCCAATGGATAAAGCACAACCATTGTGCCTATGCTTGTGGCAACACCCTTCCCACCTTTGAAGTTGAGGTATACAGGAAAATTATGCCCGATAATAGCTGCCAGACCTGCTATCCACGGAGGATTGACCTCAAGCATCCTTGCAATTACTATCGCAATACCACCTTTTGATATATCAAAAACAAGGGTGAGGATTGCTGGAATGGTACCGGCTGTTCTAAGGACATTTGTAGCACCAATGTTTTTGCTTCCTGCCTTTCTGGGATCCGCACCCCAGAGCTTTGAAAAGAGGAGGCCAAAAGGTATGGCTCCGAGTAAATAGGAGCTTATTGTTACAATGATCAGAATAACCATTCTTCAGCCATCAACACATTGTTGATTTCGAACTACCTTTTTAAATCCAATGGTATAGTTTATTCCGGATATTACTGATAAGATTGTAGCAATCCATATAACAACAGTCCCTGCGTCACTGAAATCTATACCTGTACTATCCCAGAGTATTAATAATATGATGCCCACTGTTTGAAAGATAGTTTTTATCTTTCCACCAACCTCTGCAGGAATGATAATATCCTTTGACAGGGCAACAACCCTGAGTCCTGTGATGAGAAAATCCCTGACTATCATAATAATAGCTATCCATACATTGAGTCTTCCCATATCCACAAGGACAATAAGAGCTGATATAATGAGAAATTTGTCCGCAATAGGATCAAGTATAATGCCGAATTCAGTGATCTTGCCTGTTCGTCTTGCGAGATAACCATCAAGAAAATCAGTCAATGAGGCAACAAGGAAGACCATGACTCCTATCAGAGGATGGTATCTAACAGAAAATACAAAAAGGGGGATAATAATAATCCTGCTCAGTGTAAGGAAGGTGGGTAGATTCCACAGTGGTCTTAGATGGTTAATCCTAATCTGTGGCACCCCATATCTCCATTAATTTATTTATATCATCACCAAACTTTGCATTTATTATCATATCACAGACCTCTCTTACTGCACCCTTCCCTGCCTCATTGCTTGTAATATAAATACTGAAGCTCCTGGCTCCTTCATGGGCGTCCTTTACAGCTACAGGAACACCTGCCCTCTTAAGAATGGGTATATCAACAACATCATCACCAATATACGCAACCTCCTGATCAGTGACGCCGAGTTTTTCAAGGATATCATTATAGGCTACCAGTTTATTATGACATCTCTGATATACATGGGTTATTCCCAGTTCTGCTGCCCTTCTTTCAACAACCTTTGAATATCTTCCTGTTATTATGGCTACATGAATACCTGCCTTCTGGAGCATCTTAATTCCATGACCATCTCTCACATTAAATGCCTTGAACTCATTGCCTTCATTGTCAAGTATAATCCTTCCATCAGTAAGCACACCATCTACATCCAGGAGCAGCAGTTTTACATTTTTTAAAAGATCCTTAATAGATCTGTGATTCATAAGTGCCCTCTATTCACTCTGGCTTTATCTATCTTGTTTAAAGGGCAAGGCCCCTTTAAGCTTTATTTTATCCTTCTTGCAAGAGCCATCCAGTCAATATGCTGTAATACCCTTGCCTGTGATCGGATAAACTCTTCAGCCATTTCGGGATCTCCTGTGTTTGCTAATCCGTAAAAGGGCAGTATCCTAAGAAATGCCTGCTGGATGTAATATCTTTCAGGGATAAGAACATCTTCTCTTCTTGTATAATAGGGATCTTCTTGAGGAGAGCAGGCTCTGCTGAAGACATTGAACTGTCTGCAGGCTGCTGGTCTTACCAAATGTACAGAGCACAGACCATCAATCAAAAAGGGACACTGAGAACCTCTCTTATATTCATGAAGCTGTAGTTTAAGGGTTTCTTTTAAGTTGCCTGGTAGTCTTTCTAAAACATACCAGTAAATACCCGATATCTCATGCGGATATACCGGGATGTCCCTGTGGGTTTTACAGCAATTGAAACAACCTTTTGAACAGGCAAGCTTGCCCTTCAGGGGCTCCTGGCTTTTGATGGCTACAGAAACACCTCTATCTATAATTTCATAGGTCTCGAAAAGCAAAAATAAAAAACCCTTAGTTTCCTTTTGAGAAAAAAAGAAACTCAACCATCCCTCCTTCCATCAAATTGGTATTTCACAAACGATCAGGTCTTTCACCTGTCACAGCTTCATTGCTGATGACAGGATAAATTATTTCTTCTTTGAAGAAGATTTTTTTTTACAGACCTTTGACTTTGCCTTATGCCCTGGTTTACAGGCCATAACCTTCACCTCCCTTCAATATGAGTGCCTGAATAATCACTAAGCTACCACGTACTGGATAGATATAATATACCATATACATAGAGCGAGTGCTACCGTGCGACCGTCTCTGTGACACCAATTGCCATTAGAAAAGGGCTGCCTCACCCATATGGCACTAGCAGAGGAGAAGCTTTATTATGGTAAAAATTCCTTAATAAGAACTACTGCTCCCTAACCTATCCTGAACTTTTCCATCTCCAGCATGAGGGATTTAGTAAGTTCATCAAGGCTCTTTATCACCCTATTCATCTCCTCTGCGAGCTTCACGGTCTCAAGGGATACCTTCTTTATCTCCTCTGTGGCAAGCACCATCTGACGGGTCCTGTCCCTCTGTAACCCCGTTGCCTTTGCTATCTCCTCTGCCTGATGCGTTACATTCACTACTGCCTCTGTTATCTGC
>CALJEL010000015.1 GCA_938074335.1 uncultured bacterium
AAGCCTCGGAAGTATCTGTGAGCTTACAGGTGTCCCAAAAAGCGCTCCAGCTATATTAAGACCAATCACTCCACCAAGAAATGAACCAGGCAGTAAACCTATTACTGCAAAAAGCACAAGACCTGCCCCTATACCTATATAAGTCCCTTTTTTTGCTCCCTCTTTCATCTTCCTTACCTCCTTTCCCAGGACCCTCAAAAAATCTCATGATTTTTTGGTAACCCCGTCTCTCAGTCTGATAGAAAATATGCATATCCCGTGCCAGAATATAAGGAGCTGATTTTAAAGGATATTTAATTCTAATTTATTGCAGAGTTGCAAAAGGACAGGTCTTTTTTTGCAGAAAAGAAAAAATCAGTTTCTAAGGAGACTGAACAATCTGTAAAGGAAAACCCCCACAACCCCACCAATAAAGGCTCCGAATAAACCCACTATGCCTATAAGGAACACAACACCGGTAATCACGATAAAGGAATCAGGAGAAACAGGTCTTCCAAGTAGTAGCGAAAGGTCATGGCTTACTGCATCAGCCCAGCTTCCTCCAAGGGCATCCTTAAAGGCAATATCCATTGTTAGTGCAACAATCACACCGACAATAAAGCCTCCTGCAAGACCTATCCTGAATGCCCTTTTCAAGTCTCTATACCATATTTTTTTAATTTTCTATAAAGTGTGACGAGGTCTATCCCGAGTGCCCTTGCAGTGGCATCCTTGTCATGGCCATGCTGTTCATAGGCACTTATTATCAGTGACCTTTCATATTCACTGAGGGCATCCTTAAGAGTTCCAGATGTGGTTTGTGATATCCCTGCAGTCCTTATCTTTTCGGGTAGTTCAGTTACCGTAATATACTCTCCCCTTGCAAGGACCACAGCCCTTTCAATTACATTCTTCAACTCTCTTACATTGCCTGGCCAGGGATATTGAATAAGTAATGTCATTGCCTCATTATCTATCCCTTTGATTGGTTTTTTATTCTCCTCAGAGATGGTCTTTATAAAATTATTTACAAGCACAGGTATATCTTCTTTTCTTTCCCTTAAAGGTGGTATCCTGATCTCTATGACACTGAGTCTGTAATAGAGATCCTCCCTGAACTTTCCCTCCTTTACCTTTTTTTCAAGATCCGTATTTGTGGCTGCTATCAGCCTGACATCAACAACTCTCTTTACAGTATCTCCCAG
Organism: uncultured bacterium; assembly: GCA_938074335.1. Lineage (GTDB taxonomy): Bacteria > Nitrospirota > Thermodesulfovibrionia > Thermodesulfovibrionales > CALJEL01 > CALJEL01. The sequence goes on from CALJEL010000015.1 coordinate 1,185, forward strand.
TGGTAAAATCTCACCCGTCTCAATTACCTTCAGCAACTTTGCCTGCAGGCTTAAGGGCATATCACCTATCTCATCGAGGAATAAGGTTCCACCATCTGCCATTGTTATAAGGCCCTTTTTATCAGAGACAGCGCCTGTAAAGGCTCCCTTTTTGTATCCAAAAAGTTCTGATTCAAGCAGTGTCTCTGGTATGGCTGAGCAATTTATTGATATAAAGGGCTTATCCTTTCTCGGACTATTATAATGAATCAGCTCAGCAATTAAACCCTTTCCTGTTCCACTCTCTCCAAGTATAAGGACATTGCTTTTTGTGGGGATAACCTGCTCAAGAAGGCCCAGGAGCTGCTGGATCTGATTTGAGTTTCCAAGGAAGGGTCTTCCGGGGAGCCTCTGACTTAGTTGCTGTCTCAGGAGGATATTCTCCTCACGAAGCTTTCTGTGATCAAAGAGCCTCTTTATCCTGAGTTTTACATCCTCATTAATAAAGGGCTTAACAATGTAATCACTTGCTCCCATCCTCATTGCCTGAACAGCTGATTCCACTGTTGCATAGGCAGTCATGATAATCACGGCTGTTGAAGGTCTCATCTGCAGGGTCTTCTCAAGAAGGGTCATGCCGTCCATCCCTGGCATCCTGAGATCTGTAAGGACAAGGTCATATTCTTCCTTTTTAAGAAACTCTATTGCTTCCTCTCCACTGGTAGCAGCTGTTACAGAATAACCCTCCCTTGTAAGGATAAATTCAAGTGCCCTGAGTATATCCTTTTCATCATCAACTACAAGTATCTTCCCGCTCATACCCTAGCTCCTTCATATACGGGAAGTTTAACTGTAAAGGTGCTTCCCTCTCCCACCTTACTCTCAACAAATATATCTCCACCAAAACTCTTTACTATACTGAAACTGACAGAAAGACCAAGGCCTGTCCCCCTGTCTTTTGTGGTAAAGAATGGATCAAAGACTTTATTAAGATATTCTTCTGGAATGCCAACACCTGTGTCCTTGAAGGAAATCTCAACAGAACTATCCACCTGCTTTGCCGTAATTGTCAGGATACCACCATCTGGCATGGCATCAGCAGCATTGAATATGAGATTGGTAAAGACCTGTGCAAGCTGATTCTGATCAGCATAGACAGGGGGAAGTTCTCCGATATTTATCTCTATCTCTATATTCTTCATTCTTCTGTCAAACTTGAGAAGTGATATAGTGGAATTCAGAACCTCCTTTATATCAACAGAACCAAAAGCTCCTTTTGTGGGTTTTGAAAAACTTGAGATATTTCTCACTATCTCCGCTATTCTGGAGATGTGTCTGGATATTGTTTCAAGGCTCTCATTGGCAAATTCACCAAGATCCATCTCCCTTAAAAGCTGCACATAGGAGGATATGGATGTCAGGGGATTTCCTATTTCGTGGGCAAGACCTGCAGAGATCCTTGCAAGGGCTGAAAGTTTTTCTGAATGCATCATCTGCTCTTCAAGTCTCTTAATCTCTGTTACATCCTGAATGAGGGCTATGTATTGAAGGTCTTCTGATTTTGTCTTAAGGGGTGTAATATTAATCTGAAAGATTCTTTTATTCTTACCAAGCTGAAGTTCCTTCATGAACTGGAAGGCTCCCTGAGAAGGTAGTTCTGTAATCTCCAGGGCCTTCAGGAGATTCTCTATCTTCCCTGCTTCAAACCATTCCTTCATTTTCTTATTCATCCATAGAATCCTGCCTGATGAATCAAAAAGAGTAATCCCGGCATCAACAGTCCTCATTATAACATCAAGTTTCTCCTTCTCTGTCCTCAGCTCCTCTGTCCTCATATTAACCATTTCCTCAAGGACATCAGCATATTCTCTGAGTCTATTTCTGAGATCAATCTCTTCGGTAATATCATCACAGGAGATAATGACCCCTGCCACACGGTCATGGAATATAAGAGGACTGACCGTAACATATACAAAAAGGGTATCTTCTCCTCTTTTGAGGGGAAAGCCCTTTATACTTCCAGCAATACCACTAAAGGCCTGCTGAATAAGCTCTCTCAATCTTCCCTTCTCATCCTCAGACTGTTTATGACAGATATCAAAAAATCTCTTACCCTTCAGGTCTTCCTTTTCATAGCCAATCAGTCTGGCATAGGCTGAATTAACAAGGGTAATATAGTAATTTTCATCAAGCACCAGTATACCTGACTGGGTACTTTCTATTATATTTTCAAGATACACCTTGGTCTCATAAACAGTATCAACAAGTTTTTTCTGGTGTTCAAGGTATCTTGACCGCTCCTCTGCCTTGATCCTCTTGGAATTCATAAAAAGAACCACAGAGGCACCGAGAAGCATTGTCAGAAATATTGATATAACAAGGATAGAATGAAATTTCATACTCTTCTTCATGCTTGCCATTACCTCTGAATAAGGTATGGAGACACAGACTATCCAGTTTCTATCAAGAAATCTGATCCTTGAAAAGGCAATGAGTTTATCCTCTCCTGAAGGAGCTATATAGGAACTATAGCCAACATCGGCGCTATCCATCAGAATCTTTTTCTCTATATCAAAAGATCTGTGGCATTCAAAACATGTTTTATCAGCACGAAAGATATTCCTTCCTATCATCTGGGGCTGGGTGGGATGATAAAGGAGTGTTCCGTCAGTATCCACCATCCAGGCATACCCTTTCTCCCCGAGCCTCGCTGGAAGAAGAAATCTGGCATTTAATGAGTCAAGGTAAAGATCAACAAGGATAAGGTTATCTTTAACTGGCTCAACAAAACTTAGCCTTTTCCTATCCTGTGAAAGAAAAACCCTGATATCGCCAGTCCTCAGGTCTCTGGTTTTTTTAAAGAGCATCCTGTCTTCCTCTGTAAGATTACTCAATTTATTTGAAAATACCAGCAAACCCCTTTTATCAATCACCTTTATATCAATATCATAATCGGATATGATATCTCCAAATGAAAGGTATACATATCTGGAAATCACAGGTCTGCTCAGCTCACCTTCATTAAGAAGCCTTACAAGGGAACGCGTCTCATCTATTATGTGATTTATTGCAGAATTGAGGTTATCAGCTATGCTCCTTGCAAGAAGACCCTGCTGATGACTGAATTGCTGTGCCATCTCTGACTGGAAATTATTTTCAAAAAATATATTAAGGATAATAAAAAAAGAGATTATAAAGAGGGCAACACCCAGAAGGATAACATTGGTTCTCATGCTATATCTCCAAGTACTCTCCTCATATTTGCTTCATGAGAACCCCTCCAGTATATCCTTCCGCAGGAAGGACAACAGGAAAATTCTGAATTGTTGAGATAAACATGGTCTGGCACGAGACCTGATACCTCTTTTTTCGTAAGCCTTTTAAGCTGACTGTTACAAACAGGACATCTTGTGAAGGGTTCAGGCCTGGGAAATCCTCTCATAGAAAGTACCTGAAAGACCTCCCTTAACTGGTCGGCAATATGATCAGAGGTTATAAAGATGTAACCTCTGATGGTCTTCTTTGCCGTGATTCCTCTATCCCTCGTAAGTACGATCCTGCCTTCCTGTCTTGCTATCCTGATTAAGTCACTATCAGCGATATCCTTATTATACAGAGTATCGTAACCGAGTATCCTTAACCATCTTGCAAGTCTTCCCAGCATGGCATCAGCTATAAAGGCAGGACAATCGCTATCTACCCTTTTTAGCTCTTCCTGAGCCATTAATCCCTGAACTTTTAAGAATTAATCTTCATCGTCAGATAATAGAAGATAATTAATGTATCATTCAGCCTGTGTGGTCTCCTTTGTTTCTTCAATAATTGAAGGCTTCGACTCGGCCAGTAAGGGTATGAGCTCCCTCTTAACAAAGGTATTTCTATACCTGAGCATACCAGTACCTGCTGGTATCATCCTTCCCATTATTACATTCTCTTTAAGACCCCTGAGTTCATCGATAGACCCGTTAAGTGCAGCCTCTGTAAGGACCCTCGTTGTCTCCTGGAAAGAGGCTGCCGATACCCAGCTATCAGTTGTAAGTGAGGCCTTTGTTATTCCAAGAAGTAAAGGTTTTGCCATGGCTGGTCTTCCGCCTTCTTTTATCACCCTTTCGTTTTCCCTTTCAAAGACAAACCTGTCAATCTGTTCACCTATCATGAAATCAGTGTCTCCAGGATCCTCTATTCTTACACGCCTCATCATCTGCCTTATGATAATCTCAATATGTTTATCATTAATGGTAACGCCTTGAAGTCTGTATACCTTCTGCACCTCATCAACAAGATACCTCTGAAGCTCTGTAGGACCAAGGATGTCAAGAATATCATGGGGGTTAACAGCACCATCCATAAGAGGCTCACCTGCCCTTACAAAATCTCCCTCATGAACACTTACATGTTTTCCTTTTGGAATGGTGTATTCCTTTACCACATCCCCACCCCTTACTACAACAACCCTTGTACCTTTTGGTCCTGCCTTGAACTCCACAATGCCATCTATCTCTGAAACAAGGGCATATTCCTTTGGTCTTCTTGCTTCAAAAAGTTCAGCTACCCTGGGTAGACCTCCTGTAATATCCTTGGTCTTTGTAGTCTCCCTCGGGATCTTTGCCACCACATCACCCGGATACACTGTTTCACCCTTTTCAACAAGGATATGGGCACCTGCCGGGAGAATATATCTTGCAAGCCCTGTCCCTACCTTTATGGTTCTTCCCTGTGAATCCTTTATGGAAATCCTTGGCCTCATATGGGCTGGATAATCAATAATAACTTTCTGGCTGAGACCTGTTATCTCATCCACTGTCTCCTTTACAGTAACGCCTTCAACTATATCCCCATGGGCGACCTTACCTCCAACCTCAGTTATAATCGGTGTTGAATAGGGATCCCATTCTGCAAGTTTCTGGCCAGCCTCTATCTTCTGACCATCCTTTACAAAGAGCCGCGTTCCATAAACAAGATTGTATTTCTCCTTTTCCCTTCCCTCTTTATCAACAATAGCAATCATGGCATTCCTGTTAAGCACAACGAGTAATCCTTCTCTGTTCTGAACAGCATTGACATTTATAAATCTTACTGTCCCTGGATTCTTTGCCTCATGAATTGCCTGTTCAATAACCTTTGTGGCTGTACCACCTATATGGAATGTCCTCATTGTAAGCTGTGTACCCGGCTCTCCAATGGACTGGGCAGCTATGATACCAACAGCCACTCCAACCTCAACGAGTCCACCAAGGGCAAGGTCTCTACCATAACACCTAACACATACTCCATACTGAGACCTGCAGGTAAGGACAGACCTTATCTTTACAGAGGTTATACCTGCATCTATTATCTTCTTAACCTTCTCCTCGTCTATCTCCTCATTCTTCCTCACTATAAGCTCCTTTGTAAGGGGATCCCTGATATCTTCAGCAGCAAGTCTTCCAAGGATCCTCTCATCAAGAGACTGGATTATCTCTCCTCCTTCAATAAGGGCTGTCACGGTGATCCCCTCTGTTGTACCGCAATCCTCTTCATTGATGATAACATCCTGTGACACATCAACAAGTCTTCTTGTAAGATATCCTGCATTTGCTGTCTTCAGTGCTGTATCTGCAAGCCCCTTTCTTGCTCCATGAGTGGAGATAAAGTACTGAAGTGGTGTGAGGCCTTCTCTGAAATTTGCTGTAATAGGAGTCTCTATGATCTCTCCTGAGGGTTTTGCCATGAGTCCTCTCATACCAGCAAGCTGCCTTATCTGGGTGGTGCTACCACGGGCACCTGAATCAGCCATCATGAATATACTGTTAAAGGACCTTCTTTCTTTTAACTCCTCCTCTGTGAGCTTCTTTCCATCCTCGGCTCCAAGTTCCTTCATCATCTCCTCAGCAACGCGCTCTGTAACATTTGCCCATATATCAATAACCTTATTGTATCTTTCACCCTGGGTAATCAAGCCATCAGCATACTGTTTCTGAACCTCCATTACCTCCTGTTCAGCCTCTTTTATAAGTCTTGCCTTTGAAGACGGAATATGCATATCAGCCATGCAGATGGATATACCTGAAAGGGTGGCCATCTCAAAACCGAGTCTCTCCATCTTATTAAGAAATATGACGGTCTCTCTCTTACCTGCCTTAAGGTAAATGTATTCTATAAGTTTGTTTAGCTCCTTCTTTGTGAGCTCCTTATTTATCATCTCAAAGGGCACAATATCAGGAACTATCTCCTTGAATATGACCCTGCCCACAGTTGTTTCCACATACTGACCATTTATTCTTACCTTTATCCTTGCATGCTCCGATACCATGCCTGTATCAAAAGCGTATCTCACTTCCTCAGGATCTGAAAATATCCTTCCCTCACCCTTTGCACCCTTCTTTTCCTTTGTCAGGTAGTAAAGTCCCAAGACCATATCCTGAGTGGGCCCGACAATGGGTTTCCCGCTGGCAGGACTCAAAAGATTATTCACAGACATCATGAGTACCCTTGCCTCTATCTGTGCCTCTATAGAAAGAGGGACATGAACTGCCATCTGGTCACCATCAAAGTCAGCATTATAGGCGGTGCAGACAAGGGGGTGAATCTTTATGGCCTTTCCCTCCACAAGCACCGGGTCAAAGGCCTGAATACCAAGCCTGTGAAGTGTTGGTGCCCTGTTCAAAAGCACCGGGTGTTCTGCTATTACCTCTTCAAGACAATCCCAGACCTCGGGGGTCTCCTTTTCAACGAGTCTTTTTGCCTGTTTAACTGTTGAGGCATATCCCTTTTCTTCAAGTTTACCAAGGACAAAGGGCTTAAAGAGCTCAAGGGCCATCTTCTTTGGAAGTCCGCACTGATTGAGTTTGAGTTCAGGCCCAACCACTATAACACTTCTTCCTGAATAATCCACCCTCTTGCCAAGGAGGTTCTGCCTGAATCTTCCCTGTTTACCTTTAATCATATCGCTCAGTGATTTAAGGGGCCTCTTTGTCGATGCCTTCAGGACCTTTGCCCTCTTGGTATTGTCAAAGAGTGCATCCACTGCCTCCTGAAGCATCCTCTTTTCATTCTTTATAATTACACCAGGGGCCCTTAGCTCAATTAATCTCTTAAGCCTGTTATTTCTATTTATTATCCTCCTGTAAAGGTCATTAAGATCTGATGTGGCAAATCTCCCTCCTTCCAGAGGGACAAGAGGCCTCAGCTCAGGTGGAAGTACAGGTATAACCTCAAGGATCATCCATTCAGGTCTGTTACCGGATTTCCTGAAGGCCTCTACCACCCTCAATCTCTTTGAAAGTTTTCTCTTTATACCTGGAGAGGCGGTATCCTTTATCTTCAGTTTGAGTTCAGCACTTAAGGCATCAAGGTCAATCTTTCTCAGGAGCTCTCTTATAGCCTCAGCACCCATGCCAGCCTTAAACCTTGAGCCAAATTCCTGAACCTTTTTCTGATACTCCTCCTCAGTAAGGAGTTCCTTCTCCTTGAGGGGTGTGTCTCCAGGGTCTATTACAACATAGCTTTCATAATAAAAAACCCTCTCAAGCTGTCTTATGGTCATGTCAAGGAGAAGACCTATCCTGCTGGGGACTCCTCTCAGGAACCATACATGGGCAACAGGAGCAACAAGCTCGATATGACCCATCCTTTCCCGCCTGACTTTTGATTGAATAACTTCAACACCGCACTTATCACAGACAATCCCCCTGTGCTTCATCCTCTTATATTTTCCGCAGGCACATTCCCAGTCTTTTATGGGACCAAATATCCTCTGGTCAAAAAGACCATCCTTCTCAGGCTTGAAGGTCCTGTAGTTTATGGTCTCTGGTTTTTTGACCTCTCCATAGGACCACTGCCTGATTTTTTCTGGTGATGCCAGTTTAATCCTTATGGCATCAAAGTCCGATGGATTTTTTGGTTTTTGAAAAAGGGCATAAATGTCTTCCACTTTTTACTCTCCCTTCTTTTTCTTTTCTAAGAGCTCTACATCAAGGCAGAGACTCTGAAGTTCTTTTACAAGTACATGGAAGGACTCAGGGATGCCTGGCTCAAGTGAAGGATCACCCTTCACAATTGCCTCATACATCCTTGCCCTTCCCTGAATATCATCACTCTTGACAGTAAGAAATTCCTGAAGACTGTAGGCAGCTCCATAGGCCTCAAGCGCCCAGACCTCCATCTCACCAAGCCTCTGACCGCCAAACTGTGCCTTCCCGCCGAGGGGTTGCTGGGTAACAAGTGAATAGGGTCCGATTGAACGGGCATGGATCTTGTCATCCACAAGATGATGCAGCTTCATCATATACATATACCCAACCGTGACAGGTCTTCTGAAGGGCTCTCCAGTGCGACCATCATAAAGGGTTATCTGACCGTTCTCAGGAAGACCTGCCTTCTTAAGAAGTGCCTTTATCTCATGTTCCTTTGCACCTTCAAAAACAGGAGATGCCACATGAATACCCAGCGCCTTTGCTGCCCAACCTAAATGGGTCTCAAGGATCTGACCAACATTCATCCTTGAGGGAACCCCAAGGGGGTTAAGGACTATATCAACAGGGGTTCCATCAGGAAGATAGGGCATGTCCTCAACAGGAAGCACCATGGATACCACTCCCTTATTACCATGTCTTCCAGCCATCTTATCCCCTACCTGGATCTTACGCTTCATGGCAATATAAACCTTTACAATCTTATTAACTCCAGCTGGTAGTTCATCTCCCCTTTTTATCCTGTCTATCTTTTCGTCATAGAGTTTTTCAAGCTCCCTGATCCTGATATTTGCATCTCTATAGATGGTCTCTATCTCATTTTGAAGATTTTCATCAGTAATCTTTATCTTTACAAGGTAATCAGGTTTGATTCTTTCAAGATGTTTTTCAGTTATCTTTTTGCCTGCCTCACAAATCACCTCTTTTGTCTTTGGATCCTTAATATCTTCCTCAGCCTTCTGCCCCAGGAGAAGTTTCTTTATCTTTGCAGCCCTTTCCTCCTTTATAATCCTTATCTCATCCTCAAGATCCCTCTGCAGCCTCGCTATCTCCTCTTCTTCAATTGCCTTTGTTCTTTTATCCTTCTCCACTCCCTTTCTTGTAAGGACCTTCACATCTATAACAGTTCCTTCTATACCAGGCGGAACATAGAGAGAACTTTCCTTTACCTCTTCAGCCTTCTCCCCGAATATTGCCCTTAAAAGCCTTTCCTCAGGGGTAAGTTGTGTTTCACCCTTTGGTGTGATCTTACCCACAAGGATATCCCCGGGTTTTACCTCTGCACCAATCCTGATAATGCCGCTTTCATCAAGATCCTTAAGGACCTCCTCACTCATATTTGGGATATCCCTTGTTATCTCCTCAGGTCCGAGCTTTGTATCTCTTGCCTCGATCTCAAACTCCTCAATATGAATGGAGGTATATACATCCTCTGAGACCAATCTCTCACTTATCAGGATAGCATCCTCAAAATTGTATCCTCCCCACGGCATAAAGGCTACAAGGACATTCTTACCAAGACTGAGTTCTCCAAGGTCTGTAGAGGAGCTATCAGCTATGATATCACCTGCTTCCACTGTATCACCTGCTTTTACAATGGGCCTCTGGTTGATGCAGGTATTTTGATTTGTTTTGTGAAATTTTATCAGATTATATATATCAAGCCCTCCATCTGTGGTCCTTATGGTTATCCTCCTTGCATCCACGCTCTCCACAACACCTGGCCTTCTGGCAACCACTACAGCACCAGAATCTCTTGCTGCAACAGCCTCCATACCTGTTCCTACTATTGGAGCTTCTGGTATTATCAATGGCACACCCTGTCTCTGCATGTTAGAACCCATAAGGGCCCTGTTTGCATCATCATTTTCAAGAAATGGTATAAGGGAGGCTGAGACACCCACAATCTGTTTTGGAGAAACATCCATAAACTGAACCTCTTCCGGAGGAACCATCTTGAAATCACCTCCAACCCTTGCTGAAACAGCCTCTCCAATCAGATTACCCCTGCCATCAACAGGTGATGTGGCCTCTGCAATCACATAACCTTCACTTTCCATAGCAGAAAGCCACACTATCTCATCTGTAACCTTTCCGTTTACGACCTTTCTATAAGGTGCCTCTATAAACCCATATTCATTTATCCTGGCATAAGTGGCAAGAGATACAATAAGTCCAATATTTGGACCTTCAGGTGTCTCCACAGGACATATCCTTCCATAATGGGTGGGATGAACATCTCTTACCTCAAAACCCGCCCTTTCCCTGGTAAGACCTCCTGGACCAAGGGCTGAAAGTCTTCTTTTGTGAGTAAGTTCTGAAAGGGGATTGGTCTGATCCATGAACTGACTCAACTGACTTGAGCCGAAGAATTCCTTTATCGCTGCCATTACAGGCTTTGCGTTCAATATATCATGGGGTTCAAGCTCTTCAATCTCTATAAGGGACATCCTTTCTTTTATTGTTCTTTCCATCCTCACAAGTCCTATCCTGAACTGGTTCTCAAGAAGCTCTCCTATCCCCCTTACCCTTCTGTTTCCAAGATGATCTATATCATCAACCTCACCTTTACCTGTTCTTAACAGGAAGAGGTATCTAACTATCTCTATGATGTCCCTGTCTGTAAGTACCGTTGTTGAAACAGGGATATCAAGACCGAGTCTCTTATTTATCTTCACCCTGCCAACTGGACTGAGGTCATATCTTTTAGGATCAAAAAAGAGGCCATTAAAAAGGTCCCTTGCTGCTTCAATGGTAGAGGGCTCCCCTGGACGCAGTCTTTTGTATATCTCAATAAGTGCTTCTTCCTGTGACTTTACCCTGTCTGTAAGTAAGGTATCTCTCAGGGATGAAAGATAATTTACATTATCTATATAAAGAAGCTCCAGCGTATCTATCCCGAGTCTCAGTATCTGCTGGAATCTTTCTCCGGTTATCTCTTCATTGCTGCCTACAATAACCTCACCTGTCTCAGGGTCTATAATATCCTTTATTGTAACCCTTCCAAGGATTTCCTTTTCCGTAAGTCTTATTTTCTTAATGCCTGCTCCTTCCATCTTCTTTATAGCATAGCGGGTAATCTTGCTTCCTTCCTTTACAATTATCTCACCTGTCTTTGGATCAACTATCTCATTGCTTGCCCTTGTACCTATTAAGACATCAGAAACCAGCCTGTAGTAACCATCCTTTTCTATCTTAATTGTCTCTACAGGATAATAGATCTTCAGGAGCTCTTCATTAGAGTACCCAAGTGCCTTAAGTACAATAGTTGCTGGCAGTCTTTTCCTCTTATCTATCCTTACATAGAGGATGTCCTTTGTATCAAATTCAAAATCAAGCCATGAACCCCTTGAAGGTATAACCCTTGCAGTGAAAAGGGGTCTGCCACTGGTATGAGTCTTTGTCTTATCATGGCTGAAAAATACCCCGGGTGATCTGTGAAGCTGACTTACCACAACCCTTTCTGTTCCATTAATAATAAAACTCCCGTGTTCTGTCATCAACGGGATCTCGCCGATGAAGACCTCCTGCTCCTTTGAATTCTTAAGCACCTTCCTGCCAGAGGCATCAAGTTCCCAGAAATTGAGTCTCACCTTCACCTTTATAGGTGCTGAATAATCTATTCCCTTTTTAAGGCATTCCCGTTCTGAAAATTTAGGTTCTCCCACAGAATACCCTATAAACTCAAGTGATACCATCTCGTTAAAGTCTGTAATTGGAAAGACATCCCTGAAGGCAGCCTGAAGTCCTTTATTCTCTCTTTTATCTGGTGGGACATCCTTCTGAAGAAACTCCTCAAAGGATCTCTTCTGATATTCAATGAGATAAGGTACATCAAGGACTGTCTTTACCTTTCCAAAGTTGACCCTCTCTCTTAAAACCTTTGCCATACTTTCCTCTCCTGCGGGGTTAACCCCTCAATTTTTATAATTAAATTTATCAAGTTCCAAGCACAGAAGGCTGAAGCAAGATAACCCCTCCAGGGTATCATCTTCAGCCCTGTGCCTTTTTCTGCCCTTAAAGTTTCAGCAAGAACTATTTTATCTCTACTTTTGCTCCCTCTGCCTCAAGCTTTGCCTTGATGGCATCGGCCTCATCCTTTGAAACGCCTGTCTTTACAGGTTTTGGTGCACCTTCCACAAGGTCCTTGGCTTCTTTAAGTCCAAGACCTGTAAGCTCCCTTACCACCTTTATTACATTGATCTTCTTTTCACCGGCATTTGTGAGTATTACATCAAAGCTTGTCTTTTCCTCCTGAGGTGCTGCTGCAGGTGCTCCTGCTACAGGTGCTGCTGCAGCAACTGCTACAGGTGCAGCAGCCTTCACCCCGTATCTTTCCTCAAATTCCTTTATGAATTGAGAAAGCTCAAGTACTGTCATATTGTCAATAAACTGAAAAACCTCTTCCTTTGTAACTGCCATCTTTATATTCCTCCTCTATTTATTGTTGTTCCTTTTTTCTTTTTAATGCCTCAAAGGCATAAGCGAGATTCACCAGCAGGGCATTAAACCCTGAGGCAAGCTGTGTGAGTGGCTGTGCAAGTCCACCAGCAAGCATTCCAAGAAGAACATCCCTTGGCGGAAGTTTTGAGAGTTGCTTTAACTCATCCGGTGAAAAAAGTCTTCCCTCTACAATAGAGTTTTTAATCTTCAGCTTTTCATTCTTTTCCGTAAACTCCAGGACCTTTTTCACCGCAAGCAGAGGGTCATCGTATCCAATTGCAATACCAATGGGCCCTGAATAATCCTCAGGCTTTATGGATGCAAGGGGGGTCTCCTTTGCTGCAATCCTTGCAAGATTGTTTTTTATAACCCTGTATTCAACCCGTGAATCCCTGAGAAGATCCCTGAGCTCAGACATCTCAGCAACAGTCATCCCGGTGTAATCCGTAAATACCACTGCCTTTGCCCTGAGAAACTTATCCTTGAGCTCATTGATAACCTCTGCTTTTTTTGCCTTCTCCATCATCCCTCCTTTCCCAGAGACTTCTCTATCAGGCTAAACCTGTCTCGGCGGGCTGGGCTTACCATTTAAGATAAACACCCGCTGTCTCTGACAAGATTTTTTATCAGGCCATGCCTGAACTCTAAATATTATCCTTTCTTTGCAGTAATACTATCTATGTTAATCTTTATCCCGGGACCCATGGTAGATGAAAGGGTAACCTTCTTCAGATACTTACCCTTACTTGCTGCCGGTTTCGCCTTTATCAGAGAAGAAATTATTGTCCTTGCATTTTCAACAAGCTTTGTATCTTCAAAGGAAATCTTACCTATAGGGACATGAACAACTCCACCTTTGTCAACGGCAAATTCAACCTTTCCGGCCTTCAGCTCACTGACAGCCTTCTTTACATCGAATGTCACCGTTCCAAGTTTCGGATTAGGCATAAGACCTCTTGGTCCAAGTATCTTTCCAAGCCTTCCTACAAGTCCCATGACATCAGGAGTAGCAACCGCCTTATCAAAATCAAGCCATCCCTTCTGTATCTTATCAACAAGGTCCTCAGCTCCAACATAGTCTGCACCGGCCTCTCTTGCCTCTTTTTCCTTTTCTCCCTTTGCAAAGACAAGGACCCTCACAGATTTTCCTGTCCCATGGGGTAAAAGTACCGTGCCCCTGACAACCTGATCGCTCTTTTTTGGATCAACTCCAAGATTTACAGCAAGCTCCACGGTCTCATCAAATTTAGCATACTTACATTCCTTGAGCAATTTAATAGCATCCTCAAGTGAATATTCCTTTGTCCTGTCAATCTTCTGTTTTGCCTTCTCTATATTCTTTCCCATCTTGCTCCTCCTGTTTATGGAACTATCTCAACTCCCATGCTCCTTGCAGTTCCCTTGATCATCTCTATGGCTGCCTCAAGAGACCGGGTATTTAGGTCAGGCAGTTTTGTCCTTGCAATCTCCCTGACCTGTGCCATGGTAATCTTACCTACCTTGTCTTTATTTGGCACACTTGAACCTTTAATTATCCCTGCTGCCTTTTTTATTAATTCTGATGCAGGAGGGGTCTTTGTGATGAATGTAAAGGATCTGTCCTTGTAAATAGTTATAACAACAGGTATTATTGTATCACCCATTGCCTGTGTTTTGGCATTAAACTGTTTGCAGAACTCCATTATATTTATCCCGTGAGGACCAAGGGCAGGACCAACAGGTGGAGCCGGATTTGCCTTCCCGGCCGGAATCTGGAGCTTTACCTGTGCTGTGACTTCTTTCTGAGCCATTTATCCTCCTTTTTAATCTTTTTCAACCTGTGAGAAATTTAACTCCACAGGTGTCTCTCTACCAAATATCTTAACTGTAACTTTTAATCTACCATGATCTATATCAACCTCGTCAACCTTTCCAACAAAACCGGAAAAGGGACCATCAATAATCTTCACCTCATCACCTGTTACATACTGAGTTCTCACCTTTATTGGCCCCTTCTGAAGCTGCTGGACAATAACACTCACCTCTTCCTCTGGAAGGGGAACCGGCTTGGTACCACCAACAAAGCCTGTCACTCTTGGAGTACTCCTTATAAGATGCCATGTCTCATCGTCAAGTTCCATCTCCACCAGTATATATCCGGGATAAAATTTCTTGTCACTCTCCCTCTTCTTTGAGCCCCTCCTCTCAATCACACGCTCTGTTGGAATAAGGATATTGGTAATCTTATCTTTGAGCCCTTTTTCCTCTGCCTTTTTCTCAATGGACTGTTTTACTTTATCTTCATACCCTGAATAGGTATGCACCACATACCAGTTCTTAGCCATATTATCTCAATAACCTCTCCACTATCTTTGCAAGGCCCACATCGACTATTCCAAGGAAAATAGCAACTATTATAACAGCTATTATAACAACCCATGTAGAACCTATAAGTTCTTCCCTTGATGGGAATACCACCTTTTTTAGCTCGAAGCCCACTTCCCTGAAAAATTCTTTTATTTTCTGAATCATCTTATCTCCCTGCTATCTATTTAATGGCAGGCCAGGAGGGATTTGAACCCCCAACCCTCGGATTTGGAGTCCGATGCTCTAGCCGTTAGAGCTACTGGCCTATGCCTTTGTCTCCTTATGAAGCGTATGAGCTCTGCAATGCTTACAGTATTTCTTAAGCTGAAGCTTATCAGGAGTATTCTTTTTATTCTTTGTAGTTGAATAATTCCTGTTCTTGCACTCTGTGCACTGTAAAAGTATAATCTCTCTCATTCCAGTATCTCCGTTACCACACCAGCACCCACTGTCCTTCCTCCTTCCCTTATGGCAAACCTCAACTCCTTCTCAAGGGCTATGGGTGCTATCAGCTCAACTGTTATGTTTACATTGTCTCCAGGCATCACCATCTCCACTCCCTCA